>JACNLW010000035.1 GCA_014381305.1 Planctomycetota bacterium | reverse complement strand
GTTTTGCCGCAACAAGTTCAGCCCAGTCTTTTTCTGCTTTTTTGCGGACAACTGGCCGAAGTTTCTCGTAAAATTCTGCAACCGTCGCTGCGTTTTTTGACATTTTTAACTCGGTTTCATAATCTGCTGTTGTTGCATAACCAAGTAAATCAGACGCTTCGTCTCGTAACTTAATGATGCGTTCTAATAACGCAACATTTTTTAATCCTGCTCGTTTGGAATACGCGAACCGTACTTTCTTTCGTGTTTCTGCGTTCGAACAATAATCCAAAATTGGACCGAAGGTTGGATAGTCAAGCGTCACTTGGTAATTACCTTCAACGACTTCAAGACCATCAACAACATCTTGTGGAACGCCGGTCAACCCATCGAGTGGAATTGGAACAATTGTTTTATCTTCACGAATGTTCGTGTCGAACGCAATTGTCAGTGTGCCGAGTTCTTTTTGAATTGTTTTTAACTGTTCTCTCGCTTCTATTGAAAGCGACATGCCGCTTCGCCTGTAATCGCGCATCGTGTGTTCAAGCATGCGGGCTTGTTCGCCAGAGAGTTTTGGATTTGTGTCGGCATACGCCTTAATCGCGTTATACAAATCAACATTCGTCGAAAAGTCTATTGACCAGTCTGACCAGAGTTGCGCTGCACCTTGAGCGGCCTCCCGAATATCCGCGTCCGTGTGGACGTACGCCATAAACGCCGGAATGTTTGATGCGCCGTCAAGACGAACCATCATGTCATCAAGTGCACCGACAGTGTTTTCAAAAGTTCGCTCATTGTCTGGCACTGCAATAATTGCTGCAATTTCAATATCAGCGTTTGCAAATGCTGTTTCAACTGTTGTTGTGAGTTCCCCTGGTGTTTGAGGAATTGGTCTATTTGCAAATGCGAGCAAGGTAAATACTAGTGTTTTGATAATCATATAAGTTTCCTTCTTTCGGGCACCACAGTGTAATTGAAAAGGGCTCACAACATTTGTTGAGAGCCCTTTTGTTTGCGTGTTTTACTGAGTTATACCGCTGCCGCCATCGACTCGGCCTTGGCCTTCGCATCTTCAAGCGTACCAACATACATAAATGCTGATTCTGGAAGATCATCGCCTTCTCCGTCACAAAGACGTTCGAATGAATCAATTGTTTCTTCGAGCGACGAGTTCACGCCGGGGAAGCCGGTGAATTGTTCCGCAACGTGGAATGGTTGGCTAAGGAAACGTTCGATTCGACGCGCTCTTGCAACAGTTAGTTTGTCATCTTCAGACAATTCATCAACACCGAGAATTGCAATGATGTCTTGCAAGTCAGCGTATCGCTGCAAAATTGTTTGTACGCGACGCGAAACGTCATAGTGATGTTGACCAACAATTTGCGGATCGAGAATTCGAGAAGACGATGCGATTGGATCAATCGCTGGGTAAATACCTTTTTCTGCAATCTTCCGTTCAAGCACAACAAATGCATCCAAGTGAGCAAACGTTGTTGCTGGCGCGGGGTCAGTCAAGTCATCTGCTGGAACATAAATTGCTTGCACCGAAGTAATCGCGCCCTTATTTGTTGAAGTAATTCTTTCTTGCAATTCGCCCATTTCTGTGGAAAGTGTAGGTTGGTAGCCCACTGCTGAAGGCATTCGCCCAAGCAACGCAGAAACTTCTGAACCCGCTTGCGTGAAACGGAACACGTTGTCAACAAAAATAAGTGTTTCTTTACCAGAAGAATCACGGAAATCTTCTGCCATTGTGAGCGCTGAAAGTGCAACACGAAGACGCGCGCCCGGTGGTTCGTTCATCTGACCGAAGACCATTGCAACCTTGTCAAGAACCGAAACTGTTTCGCCCTCTGAATTTGTAAACTCTGCTTCTTGCATTTCAAGCCACAGGTCATTGCCTTCGCGAGTTCGTTCTCCAACACCAGCAAATACTGAGTAACCGTCGAAGTCACGAGCAACACGAGCAATCATTTCCTGAATGATGACTGTCTTGCCAACACCTGCACCACCAAACAAGCCAATCTTTCCGCCACGAACAAACGGGCAAAGAAGATCGATCACCTTAATTCCTGTTTCAAGGATTTCAGAGTTTGGATTGAGGTCTGAAATGTTCGGAGGAGTTGCGTGAATCGGCATTCGTTTTTCGTACGAAACTGGTCCGCGTTCGTCAACAGGTTCGCCAAAGAGGTTAAACACACGACCGAGTACACCTTCGCCAACTGGAACTGTTACTGGCGCCCCTGTATCGTCACATGTTTGGCCGCGACGAAGACCGTCGGTACTCCCAAGTGAAACGCAGCGAACTATTCCGCCACCCAAGTGCTTGTTGACTTCGCCAACGAGCTTTATTTTTTCGCCTGCATTGTCTACATCAACTTCAATTGCGTTGTAGATTTCTGGCAAATTATCGAGTGGAAATTGAGCATCGAAAGTTGAACCGATGACTTGTGTAATTGTTCCTGTTGTGGACATAAGTAATTCCGTTTTTCCAAAAAATGGGGTGTTTTATGAGGGGGCGGAAACGCCTGAGAAACGGCGTAGGATAGTCGTTTTTTCGGCTTTTGCCAAGTGGTTTTTCGCACCAAGGTGTTCCTTTGACGACCCCAAGAGTGCCAGCCATTGCCGCGGTGCGGTATACTTCGCCGCCTATGAAGTTTGATCTCGTAGATCAGGTGCTCGAACAGGAAGAAGGGCGAATTGTGACCATCAAGCAGGTCACGCTCGCCGAGGAATATCTCGCCGACCATTTTCCGAGTTTTCCAATTCTTCCCGGCGTTCTTATGCTTGAAGCGATGGTGCAAGCGGCTTCAAAATTGCTCGCGCCACCAGACGATCGGCTCGTCCTTGGTGAGGTAAAAGCCGTAAAATACGGCGCAATGGTTCGCCCAGGAGACACACTCAGGGTGGAAATTACTGCAGGTGCTACAAAAGAAGATGGCACCACACCATGTAAGGGTACAGGGACTGTTCTTCGAAGGGACAGCAGCGAAACGATGACAGCAGTGGCAGGACGCTTTACGATGCGACCTGCTCGAATTGAATAAACACAAAACAGGAGACGGTTATGAACCGCGATGATATTTTCTCAAAAATCCAAGAAGTACTCGACGATGCCCTCGGTGTGGACGAGGACGAAGTGACCCCAAATGCGAGCCTCACGGCCGATCTTGGCGCCGAGTCCATCGACTTCCTCGACATCGTTTTTCGAATTGAAAAAACGTTTGACGTCAAAATTTCACAAGGTGAACTTTTTCCTGAAAACCTCGCTGATAATGATGATTGGGTTGCCGATGGCAAACTCACTGACGCAGGTCTTGAAATGCTCAAGGGACGCATGGCACACGTTGATTTTGCGGTTTTCGAGGGTGGAGATCGCTCCATTGCAAAACTTGGTGACGCAATTACAGTTGACTCCCTTGTCAATTTCGTCGAAATTAAACTCGCCGGATAACACCAGATGCGCTGGTTGTGGATAGATCGAATTGTTGATCACGAACCGAACAAGCGGCTCGTTGCAATCAAAAACGTCTCGCTTGCCGAGGAACACCTTCATGATTACATCGTGGATGGTCAAGTGGTCATGCCCGCGTCTTTACTTATTGAGGGAATGGCCCAAACCGCAGGTATTCTTGTAGGGACTACGTCTCACTTCAAAGAGAAGGTCATACTCGCAAAAATTACGAAAGCTTCGTTTGACAGCGAAGTGACGGCGGGAGATACCGTTCGTTACGATGCCACGATTGATCGAATTGACGATGCGGGCGCTGCGACAAGTGGAGCCGTAGATCGGCGTGTCGCTGGTGGCGAAGCGTGGGAACGAATCGGCCGCATTGAGTTGATGTTCAGTCATATTGACAACAACATGGCTGGAACGGAGTTCCCCGAACACAACTTTGTTTTTTCGGACAATTTTCAGATGATCTTAGATGCTGCTGGTCTTGGGGA
The DNA here is from genome assembly GCA_014381305.1 of Planctomycetota bacterium. Taxonomy (GTDB): domain Bacteria; phylum Planctomycetota; class Phycisphaerae; order Phycisphaerales; family SM1A02. Next base: position 9,960 of record JACNLW010000035.1, on the reverse strand, counting down.
TTATGTTTGCAGACAAGACGCATGATGTTATAATTACATATCGCAATACTTCTATATTTTTTCTAAGGAGGCACAACCATGCCACGACTCAAAAACATCGATCCAGCAACCGACACAGGTGCTGGTGCCGACCTTCTCAACGGTCCCCTCAAAGCAAAACAGATCAATATTTTCAAAGGTCTCGCTGCGCATCCATCTGTATTGCAAGCATTTATGTCTTGGGCAGGTGGTTCCAAAGGCGGCGCGTTAACGCCCGCTGAAGGTGAAGTTGTACAACTACTCGCTGCAGAAAAATTTCACTGCGGATACTGCCTTGCAGCACACACCAAAATCGCCGCTGGTACCGGTCTTTCCGAAGAAGATTGTGCAAACATTCGCCGCCGAAGTTCTGATGATCCGAAAATCCAAGCGCTGATCAACTTCACCGCCGAAGCACTCGACACCATCGGAAATGTCAGTGATGAAACACTCGACGCTTTTATGAATGCTGGCTACACCACCGAAGCGGCGATTGAGGTGACCGCAGGTATTTCGGTCATGACTTTTACGAGTTATTACAACCATATCAACGACACCGTTGTTGATTTCCCAGAACCAGCCACTGTGTAACAAATATTTTCCAAAAAATAGGCTCCTCGCTGCAAAGCGAGGAGCCTGTTTTCGTTTGATCGACTGGAGGATCGATCAAGGGGAGGAGTGTCCCGCCAAGGCGGGCTCTAAGTAGGAGGAGAGAAAAGAGAGCAATTTGTTGTTCACCTGAACAGTCAAATATCTCTGAGATGATTGCAAGTCATTGGGAAAGAAAAAAGCCCTCATCCCTTTTCAGGGGTTGGTTTGTAACAGTTATGTCAATTACGCCGTACAATCGCGGATATGAAAGAGCATGTAGCCATGTACGCGGGTTCGTTTGATCCCATTACATCTGGACATTTGGATGTAGTTGCACGATCACGTCACCTTTTTGATCGAATTGTGGTTGGTATTGGATTCAACCCAGACAAGGAAGCACTTTTCCCAGTCGAAGAACGTGTTGAAATGGCGACAACGCTCATTCATGAACTTGTCGCTTCTGATCCAAACGCGGCGAGCGTTTCCGTTGAGCGATATTCTGGACTTACCGTTGACTTCGCCAAAAAAGCAGGCGCTTCCGCGCTTGTGCGTGGCATTCGAAACGTCACCGATCTTGCCACCGAAACGCAACTCGCAATTACGAACAGACAAGTTGCAGATATTGAAACTGTTTTTATTGTCACCGGCGAATCGTATGCGTTTACTTCGTCAAGTTTGATTCGACAAATAGCTGCCCTTGGTGGTGATTTAGATCGACTTGATAGCATCATCCCACCCCTTGTCATTGAACGGCTCAAAATATTGCAGGCAGATCCCAGCGGTTTGCTCAGAGCAATGGCAAACGATGCGAATATGGAATGACCAGTGGACGTAAGAGTTATCTCCATCGGAACACTTGCAAACAATCCGCTTTGGAATGAACGCGGAACCCCCGGAACCCCCGGAATCCCCGGAACCACCGGAACCACCGGAACCACCGGAAACCCAAGAAAACCCAGAGTAGGCCACGCAACGACGACCGCTATAAAAACCGGCAACGCCATTCTGCTCGTAGATCCATCGCTACCACCTGAACTCATGGATGCAAGGCTCGGCGAAAGGTGGGGATTACGACTTGCAGACATTACAGATGTGTTTCTCACGAGTTTCGATCCTGACAGGCGACGCACACTTCATGGTGTTGAACACGCAAATTGGCTCATGCATGAACCAGAAATACAATCCGCGTCTGAAGCAATTCAAGATGAGATACGAAGGGCAGAAAATGATCCCGCAGTTGTCAACATCCTTGAAGAACACTTGGGATTACTTGCAAATTTCACATCGCCAGGCGATCACCCCTTCCCTTCAGTTGATTTGTTTCCCATTCCCGGATTCACGCCCGGAAGTTGTGGACTTTTGTTACCACTACCAAAACAAACTGTTTTGATTGCTGGCGACACTGTCGCAACAGTTGAACATCTTCAAAAAGGATCGGTTCTTCAAAATTGTGCAAACATTGAGGTGGCAAAAGAGTCATTCATGGAGTGTGTAGAAATCGCAGATATTATTATTCCCGGAAGAGACAACATTATTCTTAACGCAGCTCGATCCCAATGACTCTTATTCACACCATACTTCTTGCCTTCGTTTTGCAAACGCCAACTCCAGCGGAAGTAGAGTTTCAAGTTGCCGCAAATGCCGGACTACAAGTAGTGCAATTACAGCACTCGCTGCCACTTGTAAACCAAGTTGTACTTGTGCCAGACGAAGCAACGTATCTTGATGAGATTTCAAAGTGGTCGCCAAATGCACGGTGGCCTGTTTTGTTTGACGACAATCAACTTGCGCCAATGTTTATCCGTAAATTTCGACCCCAAAGAGTGTGGCGAAGATCTTCTATTGGTACACGTGTAAAAGATTTTAAAACAGCCTCTCAAAACGTCATTGCAAAGGCGTGGGGTGGAACCGCCTCGCCCGATGTCGCCTTCACCGATAATTCCATTCAACCCGTTGGTCTTGTCATCACAAACAAGGACGACCACGCAAGGATCGCAGCAGTTGCACTTGCAGCAGGAAGAGGACAGCGACTTCGGTTTGTTGAAAGTTGGGGAGAAGTCGATGCCATTTGGACCAACAGCGAGACGTCGCAACGCATGCAAATAGTGCAGGAACTTGTTCGAGAAACGAACGATGACATTGTCGCGATCACACTCTGTATGGCGATGTCTCCACGAGCACAATACACAAACGCAAAAGAAAACCCAGTCGCGACAACCGATCTCATTGGACGTGATAAAAACGGAAACCGATTTGCGTGGTGTGGTTGGATTTTCGGTTCTAAAAAACACGCTGCATATATTGCCGCGTGTAGCCTGTTCTTGCCACGAGATCATTATTGGTTTTGCAACACCTACCCCGATTCTGGGATATGGGAAAACTACGGAATTGGAAACATAGATGAAGTCTTGCCCAAACTTGGCATCACCCTAGGGATAACTGATGGAACACTTGCCTCTTTGTATGAAGTTGACCAGGGGGGAATCAGTGCAGATGTTATTTATTTCACATCAAAAGGAAATCAAGATTTTTTTGAACTTGCAGATTCCAGAATTGCCCCAACGTGGATTCCAATCCTAAACACACCCGCCGCACTGTATTTTTTACACAGTTGGTCATTAAAAAAACCGGCGAACAGGTTGACTGTTGGTGGAACGTGGCTCGAGCGTGGAGTTTACGCGTACGTTGGTTCGTCACACGAACCTATGTTGCAAGCGTTCGTGCCCCCAATGGAAATAATGCGAAGAACAATGAACAGTGTTCCATTCCTAATCGCATCAAGATGGTTTGCTGGGCAAGGCGTGCAATCTAAGCCTTGGAGAATCAACACAATTGGCGATCCACTTATGATTTGTGGACCAGAACCAGTTACCAACAGAAAAAGAGTTGATGCAACAGAAAGGTCCGGTTGCACCGATGTTATTACAGAAGCAAACCTCTTTTTACAACAAGCAAAAGAAAATCCAAGTGACGCCTCGTTTGCAGATGCAATTCAAACAGTGTCACTTCTAGGAAAAGATAAAATTGTTTTGCGACTTTGGAATGCTGCAAACGAATTGGGAGTTGCAAAAAAACGAACCGCCAAAAACGCGTTGCCTGCACTGTTTAGAGCAAAGGCTGTCAATGCTTTTTTGTTGGCATATCGCGAACTAGAATCTCCACAACGGTACGATCAAGACATGCTCTGGCAACTTGCGATCCTGTTTCCAGATTCAGCCTCCTCGCTTCTGATAGAAAATATTCGCAGTGTGTATGCATGTGATGACATTCGGTTGATCGCCCCTCTGGTTCAAAAAACCCGCGGCAGACACGAGGTTTTGTCTATCATCAACACCTACCTTCCAAAAGCGAGGGGTAGAAACGAACGTGAATTGAAGCGGATGGTCAAACAATATGGTACATAAACCAAAACCAGCGGTACTTATTATCCGTGACGGATGGGGTCAAAATCCTGATTCAACAATGGATCAGTACAACGCAATTGTGCAAGCCAACACGCCGTTTGCTGATTCGCTTTTTACCGACTGGCCTACGACACTGATTGGCACTTCTGGTTTGCAGGTGGGATTGCCCGATCAAACAATGGGAAACAGTGAGGTTGGTCACCAAAACATCGGTGCAGGAAGAATTGTTCCACAAGAACTCGTTCGATTAAACAAAGCCGTTGCACAAGGGTTATTCGAAACCAACGCTGTTTTTGCAAAAGCATTTGATCGAGGTTGCACCGGACACACGCTACATATTATTGGGCTAGTCAGCGACGGAAAGGTGCACAGTGACATCAATCACTTGTTCGCTTTGCTTGATGCAGCACCAAAAGAATGCAACATTTGTATTCACGTGATTACAGATGGTCGAGATTGTTCTCCAACAACAGGTCTTGGGTTTGTCGAATCAGTTGAAAAAAAGATTAAGGGAACAAATGCAAGAATTGCATCGGTCACAGGACGGTACTATGCAATGGACCGAGATCATCGCTGGGATCGCATTGCGCTTGCTTGGAAAGCACTAACTGGGAACGCGGCGACCGCAACGTCGGCTGTTGCAGTAGTAAGAGAGTATTACAACACTCCAACTGAAACAAACATGGCTGGTGACGAATTCGTTTTTCCAACACAAATCGTAGACGAAGAAAACAAACCCATTGGCGTTGTACAAGATGGCGATGCGATGATTTTCTTTAATTACCGCGGCGATCGACCCCGCGAGTTATCAAGGGCGTTCGTACTTGACAACGAAGCGTGGAAAAATGTTGCTCGCGGTGGTTTTGATCGGGGAAAACATTACGAAGATTTGTTCTATGTCACCATGACAAACTACGAATCCGATTTGCCGGTTTCTGCTGTTGCGTTTGAAAAACCTGAGCCTATGAAAAACATTTTAGGTGCGGTCATCGAACGGTGCGGGCTTAAGCAATTTCGTTGCGCAGAAACAGAAAAGTTCCCGCACGTCACCTTCTTTTTTAACGACTATCGCGAAGAACCCTTTGTTGGCGAGTCACGGCTGCTTGTTCCAAGTCCAACGGACGTTTCAACGTACGATCAAAAACCAGAAATGTCCGCAGAGGATGTTTGTAATGGCGTGCTCGAACAGTTGGGAAGTGAGGATTGTCCCGCGCTACTTGTTGTGAACTTTGCCAATGGAGACATGGTTGGACACACAGGAAATTTGCCGGCAATTATTGAAGCAGTTGAAACTGTTGACGAGTGTACAAAAAGAATTACAGAAGCAACGCTTGCAGTTAATGGTTCTCTTGTAATCACCGCGGATCATGGAAACGCCGAACGCACGTGGAATGTCGAAACGAATGGGCCCGACACAGCACACACAACCTACGACGTGCCGCTGCATATTGTTGGAGAAAAGTGGAAAGATAAAAAACTTCGAAGCGGTGGCATTCTTGCAGACATCGCACCGACTCTCCTTACCTTTTTAGATATCGACAAGCCCGAAGAAATGCACGGCAGCAGTTTGGTGTAACACAAGTTGCACTGTTTTTACACCACTAGGCAATTGTTTTGCAAACATGCAACGCTAACAACTCAACGCCTCTGCGAGGATCGAGTTTTCCAGATCGCATTTTTGCATCCATCGCAACAGCGTCTGTAAACAAATCCGCGAGTTCCTTTGGCTTGCGTCGCTTAGCTACTGCAAGCACTCGGTCACCACTGTTTCCAAAAAGTTTGAGCGATCTTCGAATGTCGCCCGCGGTAGATCCAGTTGCGTGCATCGCGGACGCTGCTGCAAGCCGGCGGGATAAATCGACAACAGACCACACCAACAATTCTCTCGGCTGTCTTGAGATGTCAATGAGCTCACCAATTTTTGTCATGGTCGCACCAGAGTTACCGGTAAGTAAAACGGATTGAATTTCCCACGCTTGTTCTTCTCGGCTCAACCCCACCATTTCAACGACGTCTTCGTATGCAACTGTCGTTTCTGGTGCTACTTTTGCAGCAAGTTTTGCAAGTTCGCCGTCGAGCCTTGTTAGTGTTGTGCCAATTCTCTTCACGAGCAACTGGGCGGCGCGTGAATCAAGATCACAGCCGTGCTCTTTTGCACAACGGCCAATGCACCACCGAACCGAGTCATGCGCATTCAACTCTTGAAGTTTAAACACCAAGCCTTTTTTATGTACGATTTTGTCGAGGTTCCCTTTGCGCCAAGACGTTGCGCGAAGCAACAGTGTTGCAGAATCAACTGGCGACGCTGCGTAGCGCTCCAACACTTTTCGAGTTGACGTTGCTTGGGAATCTTTTGCTGCTAGAAATGCATCTGCGTGATCGACAATCACGAGTTTGTGCCGCATCAGCATGTCGTATGTTCGCAGCTCATCAAGGACGGTCGCCAAATCTACGGTATCACCATCAAACACTATTCGGTCAACATCACCGTGTTCAGCCTGCAATACATTTTCAAGATCAGAGGAATACCTCTGCATCAAAAAAGTGTCCTTTCCGTGCAAAATGACGATGCGCATTTTTGCATCAAATTTCGGCTGTCCTGCCATGCACACATCATAAGCATAAACTCACCCCCGGAGCACAAAATCACCACCGGAGCATAAACTCACCACCGGTGAGTTTTCCGTACCGAGCCCGCTGTCTGGTACAGTGATGTTTGTATGTTGGTATTAGAAGTCATTGATGGGCCAGATTTGGGAAACACCTTTCCCTTGCCCCAAGGTGAACCGCAGCTGATTGGGCGGTCTTCAGAATCACTGCCTCTGACCGACCCGACGGTCAGTAGAAGACATGCTGAACTTACACCCGATGGAGACAAGTGGTTTCTCAGAGACCTTGAATCTTCAAATGGCACTTTTTTAAATGGCAGAAGACTTGTTGATCGCGTTGCCCTTCGCCCAAGTGATGAGGTCGGGTGTGGTTCAACGTTGTTCCTCATTTCCGAGCGAACATCTCTTCCAACCGAAACTATTCTTTCTTCGACAAGCCTTGACACCAGCGCCGAATCGGTCATTGTCACTTCACCACACTCCTTCCAAGCGGCAAAAAATCACTTGCGGATGGTCTACCGACTCACCGCGGCAACCGCGGGCACAATTGATGCAACAGCAATTTTGCAAAGACTCATCGCGGTCGTCGCCGACGAATTCAAATCAGACCGTGCTATCGGTGTACTTTTTAATGACGATGGGCACATAGACACCTCCATTGAAGCGGTAGATGGCAATCTTCGTGACAGAGCACAGCCATTTTGCGAATCTCTCGTTTTACATGTTTGCCAAGAAAGACGTGGGTTACTTATTGCAGACATCACCGAGGACATCCGTTTTTCTGGTGACACATCTGTCAAATCATCGAACATCCGTGGGTGTATTTGCGTGCCATTGATTGCCCACGATCAAGTGCTTGGGGCGATCTTGCTCGAATCGCATTCCGCTACACGACATTGGACGGACGAAGAATTTCAACTCCTTACGGCTGCAACCGAACACACCGGTCTTGCAATTTTAACTGCGAACCTTGTTCGCACCCGTCTGCATCATGAACGGCTCGCTGCGATGGGAGAAACGGTCGCATCAATCAGTCACAGCGTTAAAAATATTCTTCAAGGACTTCGCAGCGGAGCGGGGGCGATTGAACTTGCCCTTGGTCGAGGCGATCTTGAACTCGCACGTGAAGGTTGGCCCATTCTCGCTCGCAATCTTGATCGCGTGTATGCGCTCACCTTCAACATGCTTGCGTGGTCAAGAGCAGGGCATCCTGAAATTTCACTCGTCAATCTTTCCATGATAATTGAAGACGCAGTCGCCCTTGTTCGAGGGGCAGGTGAGCGGAAAAAGGTGGCGATTCGGGTCGATATTGAGGAGGATATGCCGCCAATTCCAGTAGACCAAACGGCAATTTTGCAGGTATTGCTGAACATTCTCAACAACGCGGTCGAAGCCGCCCCCTCAAAAACCGGTATCGTTGCAATTCTGGCCTCAATCCCTCGCGCCGGTGATCTGGTAAAAATTGCGATCGAAGACAATGGTCCTGGAATTGATTCGTCTCAGCGAGAAGCAGTCTTCAGAGCCTTTCACTCGACGAAGGGACAGCGAGGCACCGGTCTTGGTCTGGCAGTTTCAAGAAAAATTGTCCTCGAACATCAAGGCACGATCAGTATTCTCGATGCGCCCCACGGCGGAACACTTTTTAACATTTATCTGCCATTAGGTCGAGAAGATGATCCTGGAGATACGAGAGGTCCCGCAACCATTGATGACCCAAACAGTTTTCTGTAGGACAGGCTTTGCAGAGACGGTTACAATGCGACGACTTCGGAAGAAACGAAACCAATGATGACACAAAATGAACACGAACAACTTACCGGCATCGACCTAGCAAGAGTAGCGGGCTCAAACGTAGCCACGCAGCCTATGGCGATGAGTAACTACCAACGAACAAGAGAAATGTCACTCGACGAGTTAATGCTCGAAAACCGAGTCATCTTCCTCATTGGTGAGATTAACCAATCATCTGCAGCACGAATCATGATGCAAATGTTGTATCTCGAAGACCAAAAGAAAGGTCAACAGATCAACCTCTACATCAACAGCCCTGGTGGAGCAGTTGATGATACGCTTGCAATGTACGACACCATGCAATTCATCAGTTCTGATGTTGCAACGTACTGCGTAGGTCGAGCATACAGCGGCGCTGCTGTTCTTCTTTGTGCTGGAGAAGAGGGAAAACGACACATTCTTCCCCACGCCAAGGTCATGATTCACCAACCATATGGTGGTATCACCGGTCAGACCACTGATGTACAAATTCAAGCAGAACAAATCATTGGTGCCAAGAAAACGCTGAATGAAATTATTGCTGCTCACACTGGTCAATCTTTTGAAACTGTTGCAGCTGATGGTGAACGTGATAAATATTTCTCAGCTGATGAAGCCAAAGCGTATGGACTTGTTGATGAAGTCTTTAAACTCCAAGACGACAAGAAGAAGGGCTAACGCATGTCAACACTTGTACCAATCGTGATTGAAAAAACTGGTCGTGGTGAACGAGCTTACGATATTTTCTCCCGCCTCCTCAATGACAGGATTATTTTTCTCGGCGGTCCCGTAATGGACGAATCAGCAAATTTGATCGTTGCACAACTGCTCTACCTCGCAAATGACGATCCTAAAAGCGACATCAACTTGTACGTCAATTCTCCCGGCGGTTCGGTAACAGCAGGACTCGGCGTCGTCGACACGATGAACTTTGTTCCATGTAACGTTTCAACTTATATCATTGGGCAAGCAGCATCAATGGGCTCAGTCATTGCTTCAAGCGGTGCCAAAGGGAAGCGTTTCGCATTGCCCCACGCAAAAAACCTTATGCACCAACCACTGTTGAGCGGTGTTCTTGAAGGACAAGCAACCGATCTTGAAATTGAAGCCCGTGAAATGCTTCGATTGCGCGATATTTTGTTTAATATTTACGCGACTGCAACTGGAAAAGACCAGAAGGTCGTTCACGAAGATTGTGAACGAAACAAATGGCTCGATCCAGAAGAAATGAAGGAATATGGTCTTATTGACGACGTTCTTTCTCACCTTCCTTTGAGCGATTAGGTACTATCATCAACCATGTCTCGACGATTGCTATCTGCAATTCTGCTTCTTGCTCTTCTCACAACCATGTGTGGATGCAACCGAGCATTATTTCCAGAAAGCAATAAGGATAAAACACAGTTTGATTCTTACGACATGATTCGGCACGGTCCAAAGATTACTGAGCAGCCAAACGAATATGGACTTCCTGAACCTGCGATTCGCAACCGTTTGGGCAGGCACCGGCGATAAACTCACCCCCGGTGAGTTTATTGATTTCGGCGGTCATTTTTCTTAAACTCACC
>JACNLW010000011.1 GCA_014381305.1 Planctomycetota bacterium | reverse complement strand
TAACACACCTGGTTTTGATCCAGGCATTCCAAGTTCAAGTCTTGGCGGGCCAGTTCCCCCGAGTTGGCAACGAGTACAAATACACAATCAGTGAGATGACAAAAGAAACGAACAATCAAACACCTCTCGCAGCAATTATTCTTGCTGCCGGCAAAGGCACCCGCATGGGAAGTGATTTGCCGAAAGTACTCCACCCCGTTGCACAAAAACCAATGGTGCAATGGGTTGTTGATGCGGTCACCGAAGCTGGTGTCAACCGTACTGTTCTCGTAGTAGGACACGGCGCTGAGGAAGTGAAAACGCAAATTCCAAATTGTGAGTTTGTCTTACAAGAACCACAACTTGGTACTGGTCACGCTGTAGATGTTTGCAGAGAAACGCTTGCTGATTTCGATGGGGACATCCTTATTCTTGGCGGCGATGGCCCGCTCATCCGTGCTGAAACCATCGGCCAAATGGTAGAAAAACAAAAAGAAACCAACGCTTCTGCAACGCTCGCAACTTCAACTATTCCTGACCCAACAGGGTACGGTCGAATTGTCCGTGATGATGACAATCGCTTTCTCGCAATCGTTGAACACAAAAATGCAACACCAGAGCAATTGGAACTACACGAAGTCTATCCAAGTTATGCCATCTTCAAGTCAGCAGCACTTTGGTCATGTCTTGAGAACCTTGAAAAAAATCCTGTCAGTAACGAATACTATTTGACCGAGGTGCCAGCGATGATGCTCGCGCGAGGGGAAAAAGTAGAAATCGTCAACGCAGTCCCACCAGAAGATATTCTTTCGATCAACACCCCCTTGCAACTTGCAGAAGTTGAAGCAATGCTTGAAGCACGCCTCGACAAAACTGTGGAGTCAACATCATGAGCCACGATGATCACAAACGAATGAAGATTTTTTCCGCAACCGGCGGCGCGCATCTCGCAGAAGCAATGTGTAAACATTTAGAACTTCCAATTGCTGCCGCTACTGTCGAACGTTTTCCTGACGGCGAAATTATCGTCAAAATTGATGAAGATGTTCGTGGCCGAGATTGCTTCATTGTTCAATCAACATCAATGCCCGTCAACGAAACACTCATGGAGTTGTTGATTTGGATTGACACCCTTCGCCGAGCTTCTGCTGGGCAAATCACTGCCGTCATTCCATACTTTGGATACGCAAGGCAAGATAGAAAAGACGAAGGCCGCGTCCCGATTACTGCAAAACTTGTTGCCAATCTCATCACCGCAGCCGGTGCTGATCGCGTTCTCTGCATGGATCTGCACGCAGCGCAAATTCAGGGATTTTTCGACATTCCAGTAGATCACCTTACCGCAACGAAAGTTTTCTGCGATCATTTTGCAACACAAGACGACATGCAAGGCGATAACATGGTGATTGTTTCCCCTGACGTTGGAAATGTAAAAGTAGCAAACATGTACGCTGGGTTGCTCGATGCAAAACTTGCAATCATCGACAAACGGCGTGAGTCTGGCAGCAAAGTCGTTTCAAAACGATTGATTGGTAACGTCGAAGGCAAAGTCGTACTCATGGTTGATGACATGATTTCAACTGCTGGCACAATTTGCGAAGCAGCAAAACTTGTCACTGAACATGGTGCAACCAAAATTATTGCTGCTGCAACACACGGCGTATGCGTTGGCCCTGCGATTGAACGCATCAACGACTCACCAATTACAGAAGTTGTCATCACAGACACGATCCTCCCTGACGAGCGGCTCGATGGTCTTGGCGACAAACTACAAGTTCTCACTGTGGCTCGCTATCTTGGCGAAGCTATTCACCGAATTCACCACCACATGTCAATCTCCGCGTTGTTTACTCGCGGCGAAGGCCCTAAGAAATAGATAGGAAAGAATTTATGTCCACTGAAACCCCACAAATAAAAGTTGAGTTGCGAGAAAAGTTAGGTACAAGGTATGCCAAGCGACTTCGCAAAAATGGTCGTCTCCCTGCATCCGTGTATGGTTCAGGAAGCGAGCCAGTTTCTGTAAGTATCGATGAAAAAGAAATCATCTCACATCTTCGCCACGGCAACCACGTAATGGAACTCGACAACGGTGATGGCAGCCCTGCTACTGTTCTTGTTAAAGATCTCCAGTTTGGATACCTCGGTGATAACTTGATACATGTTGACTTTGCTCGCGTAAACCTCACGCAAATTGTGACAGTAAATGCAAAACTCGATATTGTCGGACAACCAACGCAATCGTCAGCTCCTGGCGCGATGCTTGAAATCATTCGCCCAGAAATTGAAATCGAATGTATGGTGAAAGATATTCCCGGGTCGATTACAGTTGACCTTTCAACCGTTGAAGAAGTCTTCACAATTGGCGATCTTCTACTGCCAGATGGCGTCAAAGCGACACTTGACGAAGCTCGCCACATCGCACACGTTACGATTATTCAAGAAGAAACTGAAGATGCAGCTGCTGACGAGGGCGAAGGCGATGCTGAAGCATCAACTCCAGAAGTCATCGGTGACGACGCAGCCGCCGAAGAACCATCTGAAGGCGATAGCGAGTAACAGATGAAACTGATCGTAGGCTTAGGCAATCCCGGTTCCAAATACAACGGATCCCGACATAACGTCGGGTTCGATGTAGTGGACAGATTGGCTTCGAAAGTCGCATGCGGCGAACCTGCGAAATCAAAGTTTGATTCCGTCATTGTTGAAACACAACAAAATGGCGAAAAAATATTGTTCATGAAACCTCAAACATTCATGAACCGAAGTGGGCATGCAGTAAAACAAGCACTGACCTTCTTCAAAACTGATCCAGTGGATGCACTTCTCGTCATCGTTGACGACATTCACTTACCTTGCGGTTCTCTGCGACTTCGCAACGAGGGGTCAGCCGGTGGACACAACGGACTCCATGACATCACGAATCACATTGGAAATGGAAACTGGGCTCGCCTTCGTATTGGCGTTGATGAGCCGGGCAACATTCCACAGGCTTCGTACGTGCTTGGGCGTTTTACTCCAGAACAGCAGGAATACATGGAGCCTGCAATCGAGGCTGCAGTGGCATCATCGATCACTTGGATCGAATCCGGTGCAGAAGCAGCGATGAACCAATTCAATCAAAAGCGGGAAACCGCTCAACCAAATGAGGATAACTAAATGAGCAACGAACGAATTCGAACCTATGAGGGCATGTTCCTCTTTCCACAATCTGCAACTGCAAACTTGCAAGAAGCTGCTGACCACGTCAAGGGAATTCTTGACAGATGCGGCGCAACGATCGTTAGTTTCCAAAAGTGGGACGACCGCCGTCTTGCTTACGAAGTACAAGGAAATAAACGAGGTGTCTACTTCTTGGCATATTTCACTGCACCAACAACAGCACTTGCTGAAATTGAACGCCGATGCAATCTTTCAGAAGAACTACTCCGCACGATGGTGACTTCTGCTGAACATATTCCAACTGAAATCATTGAAGCGAATGAAGGCCAAGAAGATCTTGCCGCTGAAATTAAACTCCGCAGCGAGAAAAAGAGCGACAGTGGTTCAAAATCAGCGAGCAAAATTTCGAAGAAAAGCGAAGAAAAAGCAGCGAAAGCAGAAGCCGATAAATCTGATGAGGTTGATGAAGTTGTAGAAGAAGCAGTTGAAGACTCAAAAACAGCACCTGAATCTACTGAAGAGGTATCAACAGAAGCATGATCCCTTTTGGCGTACTTTTGAAGAATCGCAAATTCTTATGGTAGAATGACCTCGTTCACAAAATAATGGAGAAACAAAATGCCTAGTTACAACAAAGTTTTACTCATGGGTAATCTCACACGAGACCCCCAACTGAAACAAACACCAAACAATATGTCTGTTGCTGAAATCGGACTTGCGTGCAACCGTAAATTCAATAGCAAAGATGGTGAGATGCGAGAAGAAGTGACGTACGTCGACTGCGAAGCATGGGGCCGAACCGCCGAAACAATGGCAAAATACCTCAGCAAGGGGAAACCTGTTTTCGTTGAAGGTCGTCTCAAATTGGACCAATGGCAAGACAAAGAAGGCAACAACCGCTCAAAACTCCGTGTTGTGATAGAAAGTTTCCAATTCATTGATAGTCGCGGTGGTCAGTCATCAACGCCTCCACAGGCAGCTGCTACAACTGCTCCCCCATCAGACGACGTCCCTTTCTAATATAATGAAACACCGCGGTCCGGCAACCGCTTCAAAACTGGCTGAGGTCGTGCCGGCGACTTCTAACTTTCCTCGAAAGGACACCATTATGGCTAGTAGTCGAAGAATCGAACTCCTGCTCAATAGCAATGTAGAAAACCTCGGAATCGTGGGCGACGTCGTTCGCGTACGTATGGGTTTTGCTCGTAATTTTCTCATCCCAATGGGACTTGCTGAGATTCCAACACCAGAAAAAATTGAAGCGCTCGCAGCGGAACGTGAAATTGCGCTTCAAAAGTACGAAGAAAATCAAACATTGCAAGCTGCGTTGATCGAACGTCTCGCAGATGTCGCCTTGACACTTACGCGAAGTGCAAACGATCAAGGTGGCTTGTATGGCTCGGTCACACAGCGGGACATTTCAGATGCGCTTGCTGAAAATGACTTTGTAGTTCCAACTCGGGCGGTTCGATTGCATCAAGCAATTCGCCGTGTCGGTACGTACAGCGTTACGATCCAATTTGGCAAGGACCTCCGTACTGATATTGACATCATCGTGAATCCAGATCGACCTCTTGAAGATCGAGAAGAAATGGAATTTGACGACGAAGGCAATCTCATCATTGTTGAACAGAAAGCAGCTTCAGAAAATGAAGCAAGTGAAACTGAATCAGAAGACGCATCAACAGAAGAAACTGCTGAAGCGACTGCCTGATAGTTGAATGAAAAAAATGACAACGGGCTCGCCTTGCGGCGAGCCCGTTGTTAGTTTCGGGGAGGGATCGGCGGCGCTAGGCGGCTGATGCCTCACGAGATAAGCAATTAAATTCCATATCTAAGTACTGGGCGACGTAATCCAAAATACTTGTCGCCTGAGGGATGGCTGGGTTTGAAGTAATTCCAAGTGGGTCAAAACGCATATTTCTAAATCGTTCCACAGCATCAGTCAGTGGCAAACCATATTGAATTGCCAATGAGAACGCCCTACAGAACCCTTGAATCAATCCCGAGAGCGTAGAACCTTCCTTGCTCATTTTGATAAAGATTTCACCTGGCGAACCATCATCAAAGAGCCCAATTGTGAGATACCCTTCGTGGCCATTGATCGAAAATTTATGCGTCACAGACTGATGCGTCGGTGGAAGTGCTCTTCGAGAACTTTTTTTGCGGTTGTCGATCGTAGCAGACATCGGGTACCCAAATCTATCGGGCATCCCACTTCTTCCACTTGAACAAGAAATAAACTCACCCCCGGTGAGTTTATTCGGGAGTGAGAATATTTTCGGGGGTGAGTTTTACACAAATGCATTCCGGAATAGAAGCAGTACGGCTTCTGAGTCAAGAACTCCAATTGCTGGTCGAACAAACACTGCAATCGCACCGCTTGAATGTCGCTTCCCAACTTCTCTAACTGTTGCATCGACATTTTTCAGCGCATGTTTCAGCGCTTTGGGGTCCCGAGTCCGCACAACAACATCGCCATCTTGGACCATGATTGATTCGATATCCATCTTCGTTGCCGCAACTCGTAGTTCGTGATATTGGACGAGCAAGTTCGCTGCTCCTGGCAAAGCCCCATACGCACTTTCAAGATCTCCAAGCACACCCTTCAATACATTCATTTCGCGTGCTTCGGCAAGCCTTCTATACAATGCAAGGCGCCTTGGTTCTGAAGAAACATACACTTTTGGCAACCGTCCTGTTACACCGAGCCCTACCATTGCATCTTTAACAAGAGGCGAAACGCCTTCTTGCAAACCATGTACAGCTTTGTCTAGCAGTTGGCAGTACATTTCATATCCAACAGCTGCAATATGACCCGACTGTTCAGCGCCAAGTAAATTTCCAGCTCCGCGGATTTCTAAATCACGAATCGCAATTTGGAAGCCAGCTCCTAGCATTGAAAATTGCTCAATTGCATGCAATCGTTTTCGTGCAATCTTATTCACCAATCGATCTTTCGGCAGTAACAATGTGCAATACGCACGATGTTTATACCGGCCAACCCTTCCGCGCAACTGATGTAAATCTGAAAGCCCAAAGCGATCCGCATTCGCAATAAACATTGTGTTTGCATTTGGAATGTCAATGCCTGATTCAATAATTGTTGTGGAAACAAATACATCCGCTTCGCCCCGAACAAACTGTGCCATTACATTTTGCAATTGCCTTGCTGGCATTTGTCCATGCCCAACAATCACATTTGCCTCAGGGACTAGATTTCGAATTTCATCTGCCACCGTTTCAATGTCGTACACTCGGTTATGGACATAAAAAGTTTGCCCTTCCCTTGCGAGTTCTCTGCGTATTCCTCTGGCAATAAGATTTTTGTCCCAGCCAGTAACTTCGGTCACGACAGCTCGTCGATCTACAGGTGCTGTTTGCAGGGAACTGATGTCCCTAATTCCAACCAGCGCCATGTGTAATGTCCGAGGAATCGGCGTTGCAGTCAACGTCAACACATCCGCTTCTGTGCGAAGTGAAAGCAATCGCTGTTTATGTTCCACGCCAAAACGTTGCTCTTCGTCTACAACAACAAAACCAAGACGCTTAAACAACACATCTTTGCTTAAAATTCTATGCGTTCCAATCAAAATGTCTACGTCACCTGCAGCAACACGTTCGAGTATTTCTTTTTGCTCAGCTGGGGTATGAAAGCGGGTCATCGACTCAATAACAAATGGGTAATCTGCAAGTCTTGAACGAAATGTTTTTTCATGCTGTATTGCAAGAACTGTCGTTGGCACAAGTACTGCTACTTGTCTTCCTGATTCTGCCGCCTTAAATGCACCTCGAATTGCCACTTCAGTTTTCCCAAAACCAACATCTCCGCAAACAAGGCGATCCATCGCTCGGGGCGATTCCATGTCTTTCTTCATCGCAGCGATTGCATCAATCTGATCTTCCGTTTCATCCCAAGGAAAACTTGCTTCAAACTCTTGCATCCACGTTGTGTCTTTTGGGAATGCAATTCCAGCAGAACTCTCACGAATCGCCTGCACGCGCATCAACTCACTTGCAAGATCGACTACGGCATGTTTCGCTTTTTCTTTTTGGCTAGACCACTTTGTACCGCCCAATGCCGAAAGTTCAGGGCGACCCTTAAACGCACCAACGTATTTTTGAATGAGATGGGCGTGCGTTGCAGGAACATGCATCCATTTCCGGCTTGCAAATTCCAAAGTAAGAAACTCCATATCGCCTTGCCCATCAACTTGCTGCAATCCTGCATATTGTGCAATTCCGTGATCTCGATGGACAACAATATCACCCACTTCAAAATGCGACATTGCTTGACGCATTGACTTTGGTTTTCGATTCCCCCGATGTTTCACCTCGTATCGATGAAAGACTTCATGCGACGGAACCAGCGCAATCGCATCATGTACGATGAACCCCCTGTGCACAAACTGTTCAACAATTTCTAACTGACCCGCATTTGCTAGCGCTTCACCGGATGATGTCAGTTCTTGCATGCGCTGCGTTTCGCCAGACGTTCGGCACGCGAGCGTCACGTGATGCGTTTGCGAAAACGTATGTAATTCAGCGAGTGCTCTCGAACCTGACGTATCAAATTGAGGTATTGAACGAACTGGCAACTCAACATCTACTGCAACGGCAGGTGGCGCGCAGAACCCAACCATTCCGTAAAGTTTTTTTGACAAACTTGCTTGTACATCGTCGTAATGTGCTATTTCAGAAGTATCTTCAACTCTGTCAATATAACTCTTTGCTTGCCTTGCAACTTCTTCTACATCATCGAGCATTGAAATCCACTCGGGTGAAAGATGATCAATAATCGTCGCACTACACGAACCTCTTGTAGTTGCAGTAAGCACAACTTCTTTTATCACTCGGTCTGAACCAAGTGAAACCGGATCTACTTCGTGCAGCGTGTCGATCGTGTCGCCAAAAAAATCAAGACGAACAAACTCGCCTGATGCAGTGGCAATATCAATGATCCCGCCCCGAGGAACAAACTGGCCAGATTCTTCAAGTGTTTTTCTACGCTCGTACCCCGCATCAACGAGCCACGATTGCAATTCTGTAAATTCACAATTCATCCCCTGCTTTATCAATCTGACTTTGCTTTGAATGGAGTTCAATCCGGGAGTCAACTGCATCACAGAAGCAATAGATGCAACAATCACACCTTCAATCGCTTTATTATGCAACCGTTCCAACAGCGATAATCTCGCAGCAACAAGTTCGGTCGCCGCTTCAAATTCAAGTGCTGGAAACAACACCGCAGGTGTTTGCAAACCCCTCAAAGTAGCGTACGCTTCGTCTGCGTCTTCTCCATGCGCAGTAATCAACAGAACGTTGCGTTTCTTTGAAACAAGTGAAGCGAGCACTACATGTGAAGATCCATGTACTGGACCTGCAGTCATATTGCCGCCACTTCCCAATTTTATTGCAAACGGTTCTAACGATTCGAGAATATCACAAGTTGTATTCACTGGGCATCCTCAGGAAATGCTATCGCTCTTCTACATCGCTCTACTTTTATCTGACCAATACCATGCACTTGTAACAAATCTTCTGGAGTCTTTAACAGATGTGTTTCTCGATACACAATAATTCGGTCGGCGAGCGAGGTACCGATGCCTTCGAGTAACATGAGTTCATCTTTTGGTGCATGCTGAATGTCAACTCTCCAAGGCGAATATAATTGGTTCGGAGCGGTTGGGACTTGTTCGAAAATAATCATCCACAACGATGCCGCCAACAACACAGCGAACAGTAAACGCGAACCAGTCAGGTTTACGCTTCTTCCTTCGGCGGGAGTTGTCTTTCTCCAAGGGGTTGCCGAAGTTTTCTGCGCATGCCGACCAGACGGCTCAAAAGTTGCCTTGGTTTCCCTTGTGCGGAGACCATTGCTGCCGACTTTAGTTGAGGATTTTCGTGATCGAAAAGATCTGTCCATATCACTGACTCTACAAAAGGTTTACTTAAAGCAATGATAAACATATAGTTTGCCCACTGCTGCTGACCATCTTCAGTCCAAGGCAATTTCCACCAACCGCCACGCTCATCTATTATCTCAGACGGAACACCCAAACTCGAGATAATGAGCGGTATTTCGAACAAAAAGAATCGATCGAGCAAGGCACTGTAGTTCATGAGGTCCCTTGTAGCCCTTCCCCCGCCTTCACCACCGAGTACTTGGACGCCCAAAGCGTCCAAATTGATTCCTTCTTGCTGCAAACGGCTCCAAAAGACTTGCACGCTAGCAGCATCGGAGTCGCCTGCAACGAACTCAGAAAATGGTTCAGAGAATTCAATCATGACTCGTGCATCTCTTCTAGCTTGGCGAACGACAAGCGCTGCTGTGCGAATAAGATCTACCATGCTAGGAACAGACAAACGAACGTGTGCGTTCGTATTTATTCCGGAAGTTACATTCCAAAAAGAAATTGCCCCGCCATACCGCCGAATGACTCGCTCGACAAAGTCATAACAACGATCCTTAAATTCTGAATAATCGTGTTCCCATGCGCGAACCCATTGTGGAATTGCATCTTTCTGTGAAAAATTGAGGAGCGGCCCCGCAATGATATTTTTTCCTTTGCTATGCGCCCATTTCACCCATTGATCAGTTGATTCCCAATTGAACTTTCCTTGATCTGGTTCAATTTCGTTCCAAGGAATTGGAATTGAAACAATATCCATATCTTTTTCTAGAAGATCGCGCAGTGGTTTATCAAATCGTGAACCGTTGACTCGAACTCCAAGGGTTGACGTTGATGCGCATCTTGTTGTGTACCGCCGATGGAGAAGCAGGTCCGCATGTGCAAGCGCAAGATGCTCGGTTGCATCAATTGCATATCGCAGCGCTTTGCGAGCAAGTTCCAATATTTCGTTTTCATCAAGAGAGACCAGCGCGGTTGTAAACATGGTTCGAGCCTTCTCCCACTTGACTGTGGCAACATGATCTTCACTGAGATCAAACATGCTCCACTCTTCACTCTTATCGAGAAAGAGCTTTATTCGATACCGAGCAAGTTCAAGAGGGAGAACGTAGGGTTCATCACGACTTGGCAACATCGGTGTTTGCAACATCAGTCGCCCCGCCTTGCCCGCGTCATAAAGGAGACAAAGTGCGAAATTCGTTTGCCCATGGGCATGTGCTTCGATCACACCATCTTTGACCTCAATTTTTCCTGGCACAATTTGATTGTCCCGAACGATAAGGTGGGCGTTGATGACCTGAGAGGCAACGAGATTTGTAGGGCTGGTTTTGAAACGTAGCATGTGGCTATTTGTATTGTATGCAACCAAAGCCAACATGTCTGAGTACAATGCCAAGCATGAATACAATACAATCCGCCGTCTATCAAACTGATCTCCCTTTCCCCTCAAGAAGACAGGGCAAGGTGCGAGATATTTACCAAATTCCTGCTTCAAATGGCGAGGCAGGCAAGGTCCTCATCATTGCAAGCGACCGAATCAGCGCATTTGACGTCGTGATGCCTACTCCCGTTCCAAGCAAGGGAAAGGAACTCACGAAGGTCAGTTGCAAATGGTTCGACTTTATCCGAGAATTGAATTTGATCGAAGATCATCTGATTGGAACAGAGCCTGCAGATGTCGAAGGTCTCGATGCGATCCATTATCCCGAATGCGAGGGACGAATGATGCTCGGGCGTGCTTGTGAAGTTATTCCTATCGAGTTTGTTGTTCGAGGTTATCTCGCAGGAAGCGGGTGGAAGGAATACCAACAAAGCGAAACTGTCTGTGGCATCAAGTTGCCAACGGGCTTGCAACTCTCAAGTAAATTGCCTGAACCGATTTTCACGCCCGCCACAAAGGCCGAAGAGGGACACGATGAAAATATTGACTTTGATACCGCGTGCGGAATTGCTGGGCAAGAAGTCATGGAGCGATTGCGTGATGTTTCGCTCAAAATATACACCGCCGCTTCTGAGTATGCTGCACAGCGTGGAATCATTCTTGCTGATACGAAATTTGAGTTTGGATATGCCCTTGACGAAAACAATGCGCGAACGGATGAGATTCTATTGATTGATGAAGTCCTCACACCGGACAGTTCCCGCTTCTGGCCTGCTGATGATTACGAAGTTGGCCGCGAACAAGACAGTTTTGACAAACAATATGTCCGTAATTGGTTGCAAGAACTCGTCGATGGTGGCGGATGGGACAAAACACCACCGGGACCTGCCCTTCCTGATGACATCATCACCAATACCCTCGCTAAATACCGAGACGCTGCCACGCGGCTCTTCGATTGACCTAGGAGTTAAACGCACCCCCGCCCCCGAAATAAACTCACAAAATAAACTCACCGGGGGTGAGTTTATTTCGGGGGTGTGTTTAATTCTGCTGCTTGCACTGTGTTGCGTAAGAGCATTGCAACAGTCATTGGACCTACGCCACCGGGAACAGGTGTAATAAAACCAGCGATTTTTTTGACACCTTCAAAATCGACGTCACCAACCGTTCGCTTCTTGCCATCAGCGCCTACAACTCGATTAATGCCAACGTCAATTACAACAGCGCCTTCTTTCACCATTTCTGGTCGAATCAAATTTGGTACACCTGCAGCGGATATTAAAATGTCTGCACCAAGCGTTAACTCATCATGATCCGTTGTGTATTCATTCGTAGAAATCACCGTCGCCTCGGCTTGCATCAACAGCACAGCGACTGGCTTTCCAACAATCGTACTTGCGCCAACACAGATAGCCCGAGCGCCTTTGATTTCAACCCCAGTTGACTCGATCATCTCCATCACAGCCAACGCTGTGCAGGGCACCAAACTCCGCCGTCCAAACACAATGTTTCCAATATTCGCAGGATTCACACCCTCAACATCTTTGTGGGGAGCAATCAACGACTGAATATCGTCAGTTCGTACCGTCGCAGGCAGCGGCATCTGAACCATGATCGCAGTCACTTCATTATCATTATTCAGCCGAAGAATCAATTCCTCAACTTGGCTGTGCGAAGCGGTGCTGGGCAATTGGTGTAACGTGTAGGCAATCCCCACTTTTTCGCACGCCTTCGCCTGATTTTTTGCATATAAGACTGCCCCCTGATCATCGCCAACTAGCACAGCGTCAAGACGCACTTGTCCGCCAATTGCAGCAATACGACAAACGAGGTCGTCTTTCACCGCCCCTGCAAGTGAAACTCCATCAATAATTGTTGCTGTTGCCATGAGCGGGAAGCATAACACCGATACAATACCAATATGAGTACAGAAGTAACATTCCTTGCAATTGCCGTTGGAAATACCAGAACTACTGTCGCATCAATCACTTGCGGCGAAATTACAGTGCAAAAAAATTTCCCCTCGAACGACTCTTCCGCCATTGTGGAATCCGCACTTTCTTTTTGGTCTGATCTTGAGAGCGAGATCGGCCAAATTGTCATGGCTTCATCGAATGAAAGTGATGCAAAATCAATTGCAGTTGCCCTTGGCGATCAAACTTCAAGAGACATTTGGCAAATTGGCGAGGATCTTCCCGCCCCAATCGGTCAACACCTCGACCCCGAAACAATTACCGGAATCGACAGACTGCTCAACGCTGCAGCTGCATGGGACGCCCACAAACAAGCGTGCGTCGTTGTCGATGCTGGAACATGTGTAACCGTTGACTTTGTCGATGGAGAAGGAACATTCCATGGTGGCGGAATTGCACCCGGCGCGCAAGCGCAACTTGATGCAATGCACAGTGGCACAAGTGCACTTCCTGATATTACATTTGAAGCACCACTTAAAGAAGCGTTTGGTAAAAACACAGCGCAAGCAATGTTGCAAGGTGTCTTCCACGGCGTTCGCGGGATGGTCCGTCAACTGAGTGAACAGTATGCCGTTCGGTATGGCGCGTACCCAATGGTCATCGCAACTGGTGGTGACGCGATGGTTCTCTTTGATGATGATGATCTTATCGAACGCATCGTTCCCGACCTCCAGTTACAAGGCATGATCGCTGCAGTTAAACACATGGTTTCCCCTGAAGAAGCCGACGCAGCAACAAGTGATGAGTAGCACGTGGTCGTTGCAAACGCCGCGCTCAATGGGCGCCATTGCAATCGTTCAACTTGAAGGCTCGAACACCCTGCAGTTCATTACAGGAATAGAAAACTGGGATTTTGGAAAAATGCGTCTACTTGATATTCCAGGAGTCGACGAAGTCATTGCGGTGCAATTGCAGGAAAACACTGCACAAATCATGCTCCATGGCGGGATGCAAGTGCTTCGAGAATTTTCTTCATATTGCAAAACACTCGGCATCGAGGAGGTGCATAAAACGAAGTTTGTGGAAAGCGCTGATTCTTTTGAAGATGCGATGCTCCATGCACTTTCAAAGGCACAGAGCGAAGATGCGATCGACTTGCTTCTTGCACAACCAGCTTCGTTAAGAAGCGCGGTACCCAGTGAAGAAGATGTTGCAAGGTCTGCTCGCCTTGATTATCTCATCACTCCACCAAAAGTTGTCATGCTTGGCAAACCAAACACAGGTAAAAGCACGTTGATGAATGCACTCACACGTGAGCAAACTTCTATTGTGCATCACCTTCCGGGCGCAACGCGTGATGCCGTTAGCGCCCGCGTAAATTGTGCTGGTCTTGTCGTTGATATGTACGACTTGCCCGGATTTAGAACAAGCGATGATCCAATTGAACAAGACGCAATCGAAATTGCGAAAACTATCCGCGAAGAAGCGGATCTAGTGTTATCTATTGCAGATCATGAACACGACTGGCTTGAACAAACAGAAACGCAAACGATTTGTATCGGAACTAAATCTGACCTTGGATCACGAGAGAACGCAGATATA
>JACNLW010000012.1 GCA_014381305.1 Planctomycetota bacterium | reverse complement strand
GCAAATGGAAGGCCCTTTCTTCTGATTCCATTACGAAAGGTTACTTTTCGGATGAGATTGAACAACTCACAACAAACCAAGAAAAAGGTGCACTTGAATGGCTTGTTAGTTTGAAAGAAATCAATGCAAACCGTGAACGCATTGAAGACCAACTGATTGAGGTTACATACAAAGATCTAACGAGCAAATCAGAGGCGGTACTCGCTCGTATTTGTGCCCATTTCACAATAGATCTGGATGGAGACTGGTTGCAGGAATCATGTAGTGCACTTGACGAAGCAAGGAAAAACGAAGGAGATACTTTGCTCTTACCACCTAAAATGTGCTCTGCATTTAATGAATTTCAGGATCAATATGGCTTTGAAGGCCATGCAGTCGAAAAATGAAACCGACTTGTTTGCTACATTCCACAAAGCAGACTAGAATCTCAAGATTCAACGCAAGGAATCAATTATGGATCGTGATAGATTAAAAGATATTCAAACCGCAGACCTCTCTGACAGCCAAGTAAACGAGGATTTCGTTCATTGGCTCAAAACCAAGGGTCCTTCCTACTTGCTCGTTGTCATGGTGGTTATTGTTGGATATCTCTTTTACATTCGCTATCAATCATCACAAGCACAACACCAAGGCGAGGCTTGGGTTGCTTTTGCTGAAGCAAGAGTTTCCGGATTGCCTGCTTCGTTCGAAGATATTGCAACTTCCTATGGTGAGATTGGATCGCTTCGTCCGCTTGGACTTTTGGGCGCAGCAGATGGATATTTGAACGCTGTTATTCGCAATCAAGCACTCGGAAGCGATGCAAATAGCACTGACACTTTGAGTGATGAAGATCGTTCTTTTTATCTTCAAAAAGCAGATGCACTTTACGCCGAAGTCGTTGTAGGCGATGATAACAATGCAGCAAATACACTGTTTGCAATTGGCGGCTTAAGCGGCCGTGCTGCTGTAGCGGAAGCAAACGGCGATATTGACAGTGCTCGAACATATTACGAATTAGTCATTACTCGGGTAGGTGAACAGTATCCCGCGCTTGCAACACAAGCCCAAAGCAGAATTGACACGCTCGAAACACTTGCCGCTTCTGTTACTCTTCCAAGTGAAGAAGAAGTCACTGCGAGAAACAATCAAGAGCAAAAAAGAGATCCAAAATCAATTGACAGTGACATTGATTCACTTATCTCTCCAAAATAATGTCTAAGAAACCTCGAGATTCTTGGGAGGACCTTCTTGATGGTGGTGGCAATATTGACATGAACGCACTCTTTCGTGCGTATGAGGATCAAGGTGATGATGATTCCCCTGTCGAAGTTACATTTGAGTTACAACGCAACCACAACAAGCGCCTCGATGCATATCTTGCTGGGCGAATACCATTTTTATCTCGAACAAGTTTGCAAAGACTCATTTCCGAAAAAGTTGTTTGGGTCAATGGACGAAACCCTAAAGCCTCGACAAGGTTAAAGAGCGGAGATCGCGTTCGCGTGTTTCTTCCTCCTCCGCCATCAACCGATATACCAGCGGAAGATATTCCACTTCATATTGTCTATGAAGATCACGATCTAATTGTGATCAACAAACAGGATGACATTATCGTGCACCCAGCGAGAGGGAATCGCAGCGGAACACTCATCAACGGGCTTGCTTGGCATTTTCAGCATATCAGTAGTGGAGAACTCTCGAGTGTCGGCGAAGAGTTTGCGAGACCCGGTGTTGTGCACAGACTTGATCGCCATACAACAGGTGTGATGGTTGCTGCAAAAACTGATACTGCGCACTGGCGACTAAGCAAACAGTTTGAAGACCGGCGAACGCACAAGCGATACCTCGCCGTTGTGCATGGTGAAGTTGAACCTCTCACCGATGTCATTGATGTGCCACTGGGGAAGCATCCAACCAAGCGCGGCGAATACGCCGTTCGTTGGGACGATCAAGGGAAAGAATCGGTCACAATTTTCCGCGTCCGTGAGCAATACGAAGACTTTACACTTGTCGAACTTGAACTGAAGACGGGGAGAACACACCAAATCCGATTACATCTTCGGCATTTGGGATATCCGATTGTAGGGGATGATATGTACGATGGAAAGCATCTCAAAGTTAGTACCATCGTGCCTATTGGTTTTTCATGCGATCTTCCTCGAGCGACGCCCGTCATTGAGCGACAAGCGTTGCATGCTTCCCTACTTGAATTCGATCATCCCATTTCTGGCGAGGTATCTGTTTTTACTGCACCACTGCATGATGATATGCAATTGCTTGTTTCCATGCTCAGGGAATATCGTTTTAAACATGCACCGAAAGTACCCGGCGCGCTTCTCGATCTTGATGCGATCATTGCATCGTAATCAAACATACGTAAACACAGAATGCGGCGTTGTATCACCTTAGAGGGATAGAACTATAATTGTTACCGCATTTTGATCGAAACAATCGCGAGCATGGCAAGAATGACACCGATAACCCAGAAACGCACGACGATTTGGGATTCAGACCATCCCTTGTATTGAAAATGATGGTGGATTGGTGCACACCTGAAAAGCCGTTTGCCTTTGGTCCATTTGTAACACGAAGTTTGTAAAAATGAACTACCAAGCTCAATCAAGAATACCCCTCCAATAATTACCACAAGAAATTCTTGACGCACAACAATTCCGATCGTCGCGAGCATACCACCGAGTGGGAGCGAACCGGTGTCACCCATAAACACTTGTGCTGGGTGTGCGTTGAACCACAAGAAACCTAGACAGGCACCAGCCGATGCACCCGCAATAACCATCAATTCTGCTGTCCCCTCAACGTAAGGCATCAACAAATATCCTGCTAGATCAGGTGATCCAGCAATGTAACAAAGCACCATCACGGCAAAACTTGCAATCATCATCAACCCCGCCGCAAGTCCGTCGAGGCCATCTGTAAAGTTCACCGCGTTGGACATTCCACCAACGAGTAACGCGGCGATCACGATAAATACAGCTGCAGGAAGAATAATCACAGACGGCGTGAGCGTCAAAGTTTCCAAACCCGGTTCGTATGTACGAATCAATGGCAACGTCAAAGATTTTGCCGCTTCACTATCGCCTGTTAACTTCCATGCGAAGTATCCGACAATAAAACCGACACCGAGCTGGAACAACAGTTTTTCCCAACTAAACAACCCATCTCGTGTGCTTACGTCTCGGCGAGCACCAACAAGTTTCAGCCAATCGTCAGCACTACCCACGGCAGCAAACACAATAATCACTGCCAAAACCAAATGAACATATCGATTAAAAACATCTGCCAACAACAACGTCGTGATTACAATCGAGCCAACTAGCAATAAACCACCCATTGTTGGCGTGTTTTCTTTGTTCTTCATGAGTGCGTTCAGTTGATCGTTGTCAAATTCAGCACAATCCCCAATTTTCAACTTCACAAGCCATCGAATCATTCGTTTACCAAACAACATCACTATAAAAAATGCAAGGACAACAGCAGAAAACGCCCTGAACTCTCGTTGATATAACACTTGTAAAACAGAATAGAGCCCTGCATTGTCGAGCCACTGATCAGTCATTTGTAATAAGTTATAAAGCATTGGTAGTAAGAATATCGGCGGCTACTGCAAAGAAACTTTCGCGCCTTCTTGCAAGCATTCAATGATGCGCTCAAGTTGCATTCCTCTTGAACCCTTTAACAGAACACAATCGCCACGCTGAAATGTATTTGCAATGCTTAACATCGTTTGGTCACAATGACTCTCTTCATATCTCGCATCTGGCAAGATCTTGGCTGCCGATGCCATTGCCTTCCCTACAAGAATAACTTGATCAAAAGATAACTTCGCAATCGACCCTCCGATTCGACGATGTTCAATATCACTTTGATCACTAAGTTCAAGCATATCTCCAAGAACCAATATCTTTCTTGCGCCTGACATGTGTGAAAACATTTCGATTGCTGCTTTCATCGAAGCAGGATTCGCGTTATATGCGTCATCTATAACTGTAATGCCATTGATCTCTGTTTTCATGAGCCTGCCAGCAGTTCCTCCGATCGAGGAGACTTTCTCTAACAGTGCTTGGAGTGTGATTTCTTTGCCTTGTCTTTGAAACGCACGTTGAGCGGCAACTACTGCAAGGGCTGCATTAACTGCATTGTGCTTTCCGAGAATGCGAAGCGTAACAAACCCAGCGCCAACATCGAGCATCGCAAATCCTTGTGCATCGCAGCGAGTACGCACGCGGACATCCGCTTCGTTCGACTCACCAACTGTGACAAGCGAGCAAGCAAGGCTGGCGCTGTCTATTTGTAACTCCAAAGGAACAATTGCGACGCCATCACTCTCGAGGGCTTCGATCAACTTCATTTTTTCATTAAAAATTGCCTCGATCGAACCAAATCCTTCAAGGTGAGCTTTTTGAATTGCGGTAATAATCGCGATGTCAGCACCAACGAGTTTTGCGAGTGGTTCAATTTCCCCGCAAGCGTTCGCTCCAACTTCTATCACAATGTTCTTTGCACGCTCGCCATGAAGAAGTGTTAAAGGAATGCCTAAATCATTGTTAAAACTCGCAGGAGAGACCGTTGCATCCGAACCCAAAAGGCTCGCAAGTAAATCTTTAGTTGTGGTTTTTCCAACACTTCCTGTAATTGCAATCGCAGTTTGCACATTCATTTTTGCACGTATGAATTGCGCCAACGCAAAGAGCGCTTTTCTAGGATCGTCAACTTGAATAACAGGCACCGAGGCAGTCACATTTTTCGACACAACAACTGCGACGCACCCGCCCTCTATTGCTCGTTCAATAAACTCGTGTCCATCAGTTCGATCGCCCTGAAGAGCGAAAAACACCTTGTTTTGCACATCTCTTCTTGTATCAATTTCTGCCCCGCTCCACATGATAGATGGATCGCCAGACAATGTACCCCGAGTTGCTTCAACTACATCGGAGAGTGCCCAGTTCAAACCCCATTCCCCTTGACATGTTTCCGCATCGCTTCTGCAGCGATTTTTTTATCGTCAAATGGAATAACTTCATGCTGAAGAATTTGAGTTTGTTCGTGCCCTTTACCTGCAATCACAACAATGTCGCACACATCAGCTTCTGCGATTGCTGATTCTATCGCTGCTTTTCGATCAACTTCCCGCCGCACGCAGTGCAGTCGATCTTGAGGAACTCCTGCGAGTACTTCATCAAGAATGTCATCTGGATTTTCACTTCGAGGGTTATCACTTGTCGCAACTGCAATGTCCCCAACTGTTGAAGCGATATGTCCCATGCGTGGACGTTTCGATCGATCACGGTCACCACCACAGCCAAAGACAACAATCAAATTGCCGCCTGTTGGCAACACTTCTCGCACAGACCACAACATGTATTCAAGCGCAGCATCGGTATGCGCAAAATCAACAAATACCGCTGCGCCTTCACCGCCTACTCGTTCCAATCGTCCGGGCGGTGCAGTTGCAGTAGCGAGACCTGAAACGATATCTTGTATCTGCACACCAAGTTCATACGCACACACTGCGGCTTGTAATGCGTTGATCGCATTATGCCTGCCAAACAATGGCAATACAACTTTTGCATCTCCCCAAGGTCCGTGCAAACAAAGTTCTGAACCTGTTACTTGCTCATCAAGAACTTCAACCCATGCTGCAGCAGCATCACTTTCAAGGCGACATGAAACAATCCGTGCTTTTGACCGATCCGCAACTGCCCAACTTGCTGGGTCATCCATGTTAATCACTGCACATTGTTCAACTTGATCAAACAAATTCATCTTCGCGCGAAGGTACGCATCTGCAGAACCGTGATAATCAAGGTGATCACCAGAAAGATTCGTAAATACACCAATCTCAAATGTCAGTGCAGATGTTCTGCGTTGATCAAGAGCGTGGCTTGAACATTCCATGACTGCAACTTCACAATCATTTTCAACCATTGATTGAAGTATTCTGCTCGTGTCACAAAAACTTG
Organism: Planctomycetota bacterium; assembly: GCA_014381305.1. Lineage (GTDB taxonomy): Bacteria > Planctomycetota > Phycisphaerae > Phycisphaerales > SM1A02. The sequence continues at coordinate 8,172 of JACNLW010000012.1, read as the reverse complement.
GCGTTGTAAGGGTCGATTGTTCTTTCCTCAAACCGTCATCGCAGACAACTGTTCCGAGTAGCCCACACTTCACACCTGAATGTAAAAGAACATGTCGCAACATCCAAGAAATAGTTGTCTTGCCGTTTGTACCTGTCACACCAACAAGCTTTAATGTACGTGATGGGTTTCCGTGAAACCGCTCTGCTATTTTTGCTCCAACTCCCGTCGGATCGTGCGTCACAACGCATGCAATCTGCAAATGCGTAAGTGCTGCTGCAGTTTCAGGCGTGCATAGAATTGCAACTGCACCTTTGTGCACCGCTTCTTCTATAAATGCTGCACCATCTCGGCGAACACCACTGCGTGCAATAAAAAAACTACCCTTCGAAACTCTTTCTGAATGTTCAGCAACATTGAGCACAGGTGAATCTTGTTCGCCTGAGAGCATCCTTGCGTCTAACCCTGCAATAAGTGAGTGAATCGTGTGCATCCTTGCATCCGTAGCATACAGGAAAACTACATCTTTTTCGGGATAAACATCGCATCTCCGTAACTAAAGAACCGGTACTCATTCAAAATTGCCTCGGCGTATGCCGACTTGAGCCGATCCATCCCGACCAACGCACCAACGAGGGCGAGCAATGTTGAATTGGGTAAGTGAAAATTGGTAAGAAGCCCGTCAATGATCGTAAAATCGTATGGCGGTGAGATCAATAACTGCGTCTCGCTAGAAAGTTGCCCGACGCTCGGCCACAAGTCCATCGCTGGGAGTGATTCAAGGGTTCGCACAGTTGTCGTTCCAACGGCGATGATTGGACGGTGAGCCTGTTTGGCTTCAGCAATTTTCTGAAGTACCTCAGACTCAACTGACCAATATTCACTGTGCATCGGATGCGTTTCAATTGTGTCCGTTTCCACCGGACGAAATGTTCCCGCCCCAACATGAAGCGTCACTGCAACTTGCTCGATCCCCTTTGCTTTAATTTTCTCCAACAGTAGATCATCAAAGTGCAATCCTGCGGTCGGAGCAGCGACTGAATGGCATTGATTCGAATCAGCGTAGACTGTTTGATACAACCGTCGATCTTGTTCGTCTTCGATTACCAGATCACCCCGAGCAGCGCGAATATAGGGAGGCAATGGTGTAGTGCCTATCTCTTGAAGAATTACATTGGGGGGTCTTGCGTCACTGCAACGACACTTCCATATTGCTTCGTCACGATCCAACAATTCCAATGTAATGTTTTTTCCAATTTCAAGTAGAGTTCCGTCTCGTAACTTTCCATTCGCTTTCAACATCATCAACCAGTTGCCTTCTTGATCTTCCTCAAGAAAAAGCCCCTCAATGTTCCCACCACTTGTAATTTTATGGCCACGTACTCTTGCTGGAAGAACAGCTGTCTCGTTGACAACAAGAAGCGCATCTTCCTGTAACTCTTCTGAAAAATCTGCAACAGTTCTGTGGCGAAAACATTGTTCGTCAATGATGAACATTTTCGCTGAAGAACGCGGGGAAACCGGCATCGTTGCAACAAAGCCATCTGGTAAATCGTAATAGAGTTCGGAAGTTTTCACCCTGCAATTCTCAAATGGAGCGGTGCGTAGGGCATCAGCTCTTCAGGAATTTTTTTCAACCCGCGGCGAAGTGCTTTTGCAAGTGCATACCGAAGTGAATTGTCTCGCCGTTTCAACACACCATCTGTGATCCGAACGCCGTTTGCGTGCATCGCTTCAAGCGACCATGCCCAAGCGTAATATTCTTCAAGGCAACGGGGTTTGTATGTATGAAAACCAATCGCGTGATGCCCAACTTCATGCAGAAAGATTGCACAACTCATCGGACCTTTTGGATACGGTGACTCTACCATTCTTGAAATATTGCCACTCCGATCTTTTAGTTCCCAAGCACAACCGCTCATTGAAGATCGCCATTTACGAATTCGAAATCCATACGTGTCTTTCATTTGCTCGACAATTGCGTCGTACTTTGCTTGAATCGGACGGGGCTTCGTTGATTTACGCGCCACTTTGGGTTTCGGAGGTGGAGCAACCAGCAAATCCCACAATGACATCATTATTTTTTTTGGTGTCATGGGACTTCCTCGCATACATTTCCAACGCTGACATCATGTCCATTGCAAAAATCTTTCCAACCCATCGGTTTTCCGCCCGCTGGTTGCAGTTCAAGTATTTCAAGACTTCCGCTTCCCACTCCAATCAGAGCGCCTTCCAATATCTCGCCGATAGTTCCATCTTTGGTATTGGGAATTGCACGTAAAATCTTGCAATCAACGCCAGAAATGAGCAGATGACAACTCGGCCAAGGAGAGTAGCCCCGAATTTTTCTTGCAAGCAATTGTGCATTTTCTGACAACCGAATCTGGGCATCTTTTCGTGATAACTTCGGAGCTATTGTCACAAGTGACTCGTTTTGCTCAGTTCCCACTCTATCTCCTTGCAAGACTTCGCAGACAAGGTCTGGCCCAAGCGCTGCAAGTCGATCGTGTAATTCCCCAGCAGTTTCAATTGCTCCTATTTCAACTGAACGAGCACCATAGACTTGCCCTGCATCCATTCGATCTGCGAGGGAGATAACACTCACACCGCTCACTGCATCGCCATGGACAATTGCTGCGTTAATCGGTGCAGCGCCTCTCCATTTTGGCAACAGTGAAGCGTGCAAGTTTATCGCAAAATGATTACCGATCACTTCACTGCTTAGCTTCTGACCAAATGCAATGACAACCATCGCTTCTGCTTCAAGAGATTCGATGTGAGAAATTATCTCGGGATCATTTATATTTTCAGGTTCAATGAGTGGAATATTTCGTGCCGTTGCAAAACTTCCTATTGGAGTCATTCTTGGTTTTCTATTTCTTCCCGCAGTTCGCGGAGGCGCGGTGATCACAGCCTGTACTTCGTGCTCTTCACACAAACGCTGCAGGGTTGGCAATCCAAATTCACCAGATCCAAGGAAGACTATCCGCATGCTACACAGACCGCTCTAATTGCCGAATCGCTCTGCGGTTCACAAGCCGATCCATTGCCGACATTTTGTCAATAATCAGAACACCATCCAAGTGGTCATTTTCATGTTGCCATACGCGAGCAATAAATTCTTCGCTGGTCATCTCTGCTTTCTCGCCGTGAACATTCCAGCCAGTGATTTTTATGCCACTTGGCCTACCAACACCTCCAAGAATATCGGGCAAACTCAAACACCCCTCCTCTGCAGATACCATTTCAGGATTGACAACTTCTAGGGTAGGGTTGATCCACGCAATTGCTTTTTCAGAGTCCTCTGGATCACGAGTCACGAAAAGGCGCCATCCTAGACCGACTTGTGGAGCCGCTAGGCCAACGCCCTCATGTTCGACCATTAGCTCCATCATTCGCTTCGCCACTGCTTGGACATTGGGGTCGGATGGGTCGACTTCCAATGCCCTCGATCGGAGGACGTCCGCTGGATAAAAAACAAGTGATATTGACTGCGAATCAAGTTGCATGTTGTTATTCTACTCTCCTTGGCGTTGACCAAAGGGCTTTTTCAGCGTACCCTTTGGTGTTACCCCTCATATCTCCTATGGCATTATTTGGCAAAAAATCAAAAGATGAAGCAGCTGCGTTCGTCCCCTCCCCAGTGGAGGCGAAGGCGTGGTTTGATCGTGCCCGCCAAATGTCAGAAAGTAAGAACTATGACTCCGCTTTTACATTCTACGCGAGTGGTTTTAAATTAGATCCACGTGACTTGAGCATCCATGATGAGGTGCTCAAACTTGCTTCAGAGTATTACAGACAAGTAGGCGATCCTGCCACAAGTAAGCAGATTAAACAAATTGATGGCTCAACTGATATTGATCATTTTGTTACGGCTCTTTTTGCATGGTGGCATGATGTATCAAACCCAAAACTTGCAATCAAAGCGATCACCGCTGGTGTCAAAGCAGAGCAAAATACATTTGGTGTTGCAATGGCGGACACAGTAATTAGTTTGAGCCAACAAGGTGACAAAGTTCTAACTGCCAAAGAACTCAAAAGTTTAATGGAGTTATTCAAATCTACAGGAGCTTGGAACCAAGCGATCAAAGTAGGTCAAGCAGCCCTTGAAGTTGACAGGAGCGATTCAGCATTAGAGAAAAGTTTGAATGAACTTGCGGCCGAAAGAGCGATGGCTGAAGGCGGATACAACGAAGGTGTTGGTGAAGAAGGAAGTTTTAGAAAGTTTATAAAAAACGCAGACGAGCAACAAGAGCGAGATGATGACGAATCGCTTGCAGGCGCAGGCGGCAGCCAAGATCGAAGGATGTCTCGGGCGAAAAAAGAATACGAAGAAAACCCGACTTCTCCTGATGCCATTACATATTATTCAAAACTGCTCAGGCAACTCGATTCTCCAGAAGGCACAAAAACTGCTTTTGCAATTCTTGTGAAAGGTTTCAAAGATACCGGCCAGTATCGCTTCAGAGTTGAGGCAGCAGATATCAAAATTTTGCATGAAACTTCTCATATCGCACAATTGCAATCGCAATTTGACGAAACGAATGATGCAGAAATTCTTGAGCAGATAGAAAAATCTCGCGCTGAGCTGCTTGCATTTAAAAAACAGGAGTTCGAGGAACGCGCAGTCAAATATCCTACTGACCGTGCAATTAAATTCCAGTTAGGTCTATTGGCTATCGAAGATGATGACGTCAACCTTGCAATGGAATGTTTCCAAAAATCGAAGGATGAACCAAAATTACGAGTTCGAGCTGGGCATGAACTTGGGAAGTGTTTTGTTTCAGAAGGTTGGTTCGCTGAAGCAATTGGCGAATTCAAAGAATCAATCAAAGCGCTTGCTGGCAGCGACAACACAACTGAATTGTCAATTCGATATGACTTGATGCAGGCACTTGCGAAGAAAGCGGAAGCTGACAAAAATGTTGAACTTGCGCGCGAAGCAATGGAGATATGTTCCGGTATTGCACGAAAAGATATTTCTTACCGAGACATCAGAAATTGCAGGCGGAGTCTTGAATCGCTTGTCAAAGAGTTAGATTAACTCGGCTTACAAATTCAGCATATTGTTCAGGAGTATCGATTCCACTTGGTTGCGAATCGACTTTAGCAATTGCTATGGTATAGCCGTTGTCAATTGCACGCATTTGTTCAAGGCGGCGTGAAATTTCATTTTCTGTCGCAGTCATCGAGATAAATTGTTGCAAAAAAGATGGGGTGTATACATACAAACCCAAATGGCGAAACGCGTTGCCTTTTGGCATTGTTCTCACAAAATCGATTGCGGTTCCATCATCGCCAATAATTACTTTTACGACGTTTTCGTTATCAGTCTCATTTTCGAGTAAATCGCAGCAAGCGGTTCCCATTGAATATTCACCAATTGCCTCGACTGCCGCATCGATTACTGCGGGGTCAAGGTCTGGCTCATCCCCCTGCATATTGACAACGAGATCACAATCATAGTTCTCAATTGCCTCGGCAATTCTTGATGTTCCATTCGGATGTTCGCCCGTCATGAGGACCTTGCCGCCGAATGCTTCGACCCGCTTGGCGATTTCAGTCGAATCAGTTGCGACGAGAACCGCATCAATGCTCGTGGCATCGTTTGCTACTTCCCACGCGTACTGAACTAGGGGCTTTCCGGTCTCGTCGGCGATCATCTTCTCAGGAAACCGCGTTGAACCCAGTCTTGCCGGAATCACTGCTATCACTCGTTTTCGCATCGTCGCATCATACATTAGCCCAAAGCCAACCTGACCCCAACTTAATTGACTCCGAGTCAATTAATATCTCTTTTGCATTAATTGACTCCGAGTCAATTAAATTTCAGCAAGAATTTAAATAGTCTGGGAACATTTTAATTAACGCCCGATCTCACACAAAAAGCGCTATTCCTTCAAGGAATCATGTAACTGAGGGTAAAAGTTCAGCGGATTGCAGTTTGAAAAGTGCTTTTAATTGACTCCGAGTTAATTACTAAAAGGAATTTTTAATTGACTCCGAGTCAATTAAAGTCATTTTGTTATGTTGGGATTGATAAAAATGCTTGATCTAGGCATCCAACATGCTACAATCGGGAATGCCCACTCCCGATAAAAACGAGACGTTTCTCAGCCAGTTTGGAAAAAGTGGCGACACAACAGAATTCTTTTCTCCGGTTCCAGATGGCTATCAGCACGGAAAAACAAAGTTTGTCGTTGTCCTTGGTACAGTCATGTCAGGCCTTGGCAAAGGGATATTCAGTTCCTCGCTTGCTAAATTGCTCCAAGACAAGGGACTCACTGTCACCCCTGTCAAACTTGAGGGGTACCTCAACATAGACTCCGGCACACTCAATCCTTTCAGGCATGGCGAGGTCTTCGTCCTCGATGACGGCACTGAAACTGATATGGACCTTGGAACCTATGAACGGATCCTCGACCAAAATCTTTCCCGAGCAAACTTCACCACTGCTGGGCAAATCTACACCGAAATACTCACCCGCGAACGTGCAGGTGGATACCTCGGGCGGGACGTACAAATGATCCCACATGTCACAGGTGAGGTAAAAAGACGATTACGTCAACTTGCAATCGATGGTGGCCAAAACGGAAAACAAGCAGACGTTGTTTTTGTTGAAGTTGGCGGCACAGTTGGCGACTACGAAAACGGTTTTTACATCGAAGCCCTTCGCGAACTTGCCTATGAAGAAGGACCAGAATCTACTTGCTTTGTTGCACTTACGTACATTGTTGAACCAGCAATTCTCGGGGAACAAAAGTCAAAGCCAGCCCAACTTGGCATCAAACGACTAATGGAAACTGGCATTCAACCACACATCATTGCTTGCAGAGCAGAACTTCCAATCACACAAACTGTAGCTCAAAAAATCTCCATGTTCTCGAACGTCTCCCCCGAGAGAGTGTTCTCTATGCATGACAGGGATTCAATTTACACAATTCCAGACGCGATGCGTAGCGAAAAAATAGACCGAGAGATTCTCTCAATTCTCAATCTTCACGACCGAGTCGATGCAGTTGCAGAAGACAAAGCAAGAGTAGGATGGAGAAATTACATCGATGCCCTTACTGGCAAACGCGATCACAGTGTCACCATCGGCATCCTTGGTAAATACACATCTATCCGTGATGCGTATGCTTCTATCGACAAAGCGATTGAGCATGCTTCCACACATTTATCCGCGAATGTGAATATCAAATGGGTCGACGTCACTGACCTGAAAAAAGACACTGCCGCTTCCAAACTAGAAGCAGCAAACTTAAATGCCGTCATCGTCCCCGGCGGTTTTGGTGAACGAGGTATTGAAGGAAAACTCGCATCTGTAAAATGGGCTCGTGAACACGGAATCCCATTCCTTGGAATTTGCCTTGGGTTCCAAATGGCTGTTGTTGAATTTGCACAAACAGTTGTCGGATTAGAAGATGCGAACTCGACAGAGTTTGATATAAATTGCAAACATCCAGTGATCGCTGAATTGCCAGATCAAAAAGAAATTGAAGGGCTTGGCGGAACTATGCGTCTTGGCGGCCAAGATGTTGCCATCACTTCAGGAAGTTTTGCAGAGCAATTATTCGACAGTTCACATGTTCGAGAACGTTTCCGACACCGCTATGAAGTTGAGCCAAAGTACATCGAACAATTAACGAACGCTGGATTGATCTTTAGTGGTCACCACCCTGAACATCAAATCATGCAAGTGCTCGAACTCCCTGCATCTATGCACCCCTACTTTGTTGCAGGTCAATTTCACCCCGAACTCACGAGCCGCCCACTCACCCCACAGCCGATGTTTATGGGTTTAGTCGCTGCAGCGATTGCACATGAGTCTGGTGATCATTACCCCGACAATGTCGCTCCACGCTGGCTTGCTAGCAGTAATACTGAGACTGTCGTATAATTCACCTCCGTGCATTTGGCGATATAGCTCAGTTGGTTAGAGCGTGGGATTCATAAGCCCGAGGTCACAGGTTCGAATCCTGTTATCGCTACTATATAAATCCGGTGGGAAGAGAAGGAGAACGCCCGTCCGAAAGGAAGGGCGTTTTCTTATACCATGACCGGTCATGCGCATCTGCCTACTCACAAATCAAGACTTGAATGATCCGACCATACGGGATCACGACTGGCCGTGCGATCCGCGACCTTTTATGCCCAATGATGAGTGGCACCTCGCTGTCCTAGGTGATAAAT
>JACNLW010000040.1 GCA_014381305.1 Planctomycetota bacterium | reverse complement strand
AGTGCCTCTGCCAAATCAATACAGGTCCAATAATCAACTGTTGTTTCAATCATGTGTTTATCCTTGCAGTATGTGCCGCCGAGACATATCGGCAACACAGGGTCTAACGCTTGAAGATGCCTCCTAATTGCTTTATTTATCTACACTTAGAACTCCCGCTCACGCCAAACATTTTGACCTGACCCTTTGACCTGACCCCGGGGTCTGACCCCGGGGTCAGGTCAAAGGGTCAGGTCAAAGGGTCAGGTCAAAACACATGGCGTATCAATGAAAAAGAAGACCCTCTTCGCGACCGGCGCGAAGAGGGTTCTTTTTAGAGATAGGGTCGTTCACTGCACCCAAGAGAAAGAGTTAATCGAGTGGGACGATGTCACCAGGACCTTTGTATACACCTCGTTCCCAAGGTTCTATATACAAGCCACCACCATTTCCGTCATCCTCACATGGATCACAACTGATGAAGTCGATATAAAAGAGCCAACCGTCACTGCCGATGATGTCAGCACCTGCGCTGTACCATTCGAGCAATGCTTGTTGCATACATGCAGCGCTGAATGAAACGCAAACCGTTGTATATTGGCAACTGTAATTGCGTGCAACTTCATCAAATGGCCAACCGGGGAAAGAGGTCACACCATCAAAGCACACAGTCGCAGTTACTGATTGACTGATTGGAGCTGGGTCATATCCATTGATCCAACCAGATTCAAATACGTGGACCTCTTCAACAGGGAAAGGTGAAGTGATGCACGTTGTGATGTTGCCATACGCATCTGCACATGCTGCACCACTTTGCAACAATTCGATCATATCTCCGATTGTCAACATGTACCCTTGTGCCCATAGAGGATCAACGTTCACACCAAACTGAGGATATTTGCATACCGGATCATCTGGTGTCCACATTAGGTCTTCACAAACTGGGCCATCGCAAAGATACCCAAGTGGCATCACACAATGTTCTGGTGGCACGTTGCACCCGGGACATGGTGGAACAGTATCTCCAGGACCTGCGTAATGCCCGCCGCCGCCATGACCTTCACTACCAGTATGTCCGCCGCCTGGGTTGGGAACGCTATCTACTGTAAACGAAGTATTGCTAGGGTGTGTTGCAGTCGCAATTTGACTGAGTGCAACGATTGATGCTAGTCCAAGTGGAAGAGCGATGAGTTGTGTTGTTGTCGTGAGTTTCATTGTCCTGTCTCCTTTAGATAGGGGTTTACATTGAAGGGTTCATGGACTACAGGCGGCATGCGCGTAAAAAGCCCGCAACTATAATGAAAAACAGCGTTTTAGCCCCATACGGCTATACTCCACAACCATGGATCCACAACCACTCAATGAATTGATGCCCGAGGTTTACGACGAACTTCGCCAAATTGCACAACGGTCGATGCGTCATGAACGGGTGAGCCATACCCTGCAAGCAACAGCCCTTGTGAATGAAGTTTATCTTCGGCTTGGTCACCAAGAAGAAGCAAAATGGCAAAGCCGCGCGCATTTTTTTGCTGCCGCCGCACAAGCAATCCGCAGGATCCTCATTGACCATGCTCGTAAAAAAGGTGCGGACAAACGAGGCGGTGGGCAAAGCAGGGTTTCGCTTGAAGATGCAATAGGTATTGGTGGTGGTACAGAAGTTGAACTGCTTGACCTTGATGAAGCACTTTCGGAATTAGAGCAACTCGATGCACGCGCAGCAAAAGTTGTAGCGCTCCGCTTTTTCGGCGGTTTAAACATGGAAGAAGTTTCAACAGTGCTAGGCGTTTCTAAACGTACCGTTGAAGGTGATTGGACTACAGCAAAGGCGTGGCTTCGAGGACGGCTCGACGAATGAAACCCGAGCAGTGGCAACAAGCCCGAGAATTGTTCGCATCTACAAGATCGCTTCCAAAAGAAGTACGCGAAGCACATTTGCATGAAAACTGTAATGATCCAGTTGTGTTGAAACAAGTCAATACACTTCTTGAGCACGATCGTGATGATGACTTCCTTGACCAACCTGCACTTGGAGATTCATTTACGCTCGCCGATTCAACACAGCCTCAAAGTGGAATGCAGGTTCCTGAAAAACTCATAGAAGGCTACAAAATTACGCACATTCTTGGGTCTGGCGCAAGTGGTATTGTCTACGGCGCAGAACAATTTCATCCAAAACGAAATGTTGCAATCAAAGTTTTGCGAGCCGGAGCTATGGGTAACGATGATCGATCGCGTTTTCATAGAGAAGCCCAAACGCTTGCTTCATTCACGCACCCGAACATAGCAACAATCTTTGCTGCGGGTGAAACACAAGACGGTTCACCTTGGATGTCAATGGAATTAGCCACCGGTTCTCGGCTTGATGAGTGGGCAGAAAATGCGACGCTCGTTGAAATCGTAGAAATGTTTGCAACGATCAGTGAAGCAATAGAAGTTCCCCATCAAGCATCAATCGTACATCGCGACTTGAAGCCTGCAAACATTGTTGTTTCAAAAAATAATGAGGCAAAAATACTCGACTTCGGGGTTGCAAGAGTGTTGCATGATCAAGAAAGCGTAACGCAGACAGGCGCCGTCATTGGCACACGGAAATTTATGAGTCCGGAACAGGCAAGCGGCAGCGATAGCGTTGATGCTCGAAGTGATGTGTATGCACTTGGCGTGATGTTGGAAGATTTTCTCCAGGCACACGCACCACGCGATGTCATCACAATCGCAAAAAAAGCGTGTGATGAGTTTCCAAGCAGGAGATATGCAACCGCTGGCGAGTTATGTGATGATCTTCGGCGATTCCAAAAAAACGAGCCTGTCAAAGCAAGAAGGTCGAGTGCTGTTTATCACACTAATTTATGGATAAAACGGCATAAATTTATTTCAACCCTTCTTCTCCTTGTTGTTTTCACAGGCATTTTTAGCGCAATACAAATGAACCGCGTGAAAGATGAAATAGATCTCAAAGAACAAATTGCTTATGCCGGAAGCATTCAAGAAGCGCAACTATTTCTCGACAAAGGCGATCTCGCTTCAACGAAACGCGCACTAGATTCATGCATAGAAGATTTCCGTGGATGGGAATGGCACTGGATTAACCAACAGTTGTCAGTTGGACAATTGCCTGTATTGGCTAGAAATGTTTCCGCGGCCTCACAAGAAAAGATACTCGGTGTTGTAGATGGACATGAGGTCATGAACCTCCAAGACAGTTCAATTTACCACCCAAAAAATGTGTTGAGTAAGCAAACGATTCTTTCAAGAGATTGTTCTACGCTTTTACAATTACAATCAAATGACACGATTGCCATATCAAACATGGGGCAGCCTACACCGCGGTTTATTTTAAGTCTGGAATCTTCTTGGAAAGACGTTGCTGCAATGCAACTTGGAGATGACGGTCGGTTGTTTCTCATTGCAATAAGCCCAGCTTTCGATCCTGACAACTTCTCTACATTTAATGCGCCCACACGAATATTACTCGTTGATTCAATTTCCAAGAAAATTCTTCTTGATGAACAATTACAAGGAAGAATCCTTGATGCAAATGCTGCGATTGCGATGAACATCGAAGGAACAGTAATCGCAGCTGCAAATGTTCGTGGAAACGTAACCATTTGGAGGAGCAAAGATGGTGAAATTTTTGATCGCAGACAAATCAAAGTTGGTCACGGAACTTCTCTCCTTTCCATTGACAATACCGGTCGTTATCTAGCTGTTGCACTCCTTGGGCAATCGGCCTCAAACGTTCGGTTGCTTACAGTTGACACACTAAAAACTGATGAAAATTTACCGATAGTGTCCCACGACCGCGCAATCACTTCTATTGACATTCCCCCCAACGGAAAGACCGTTGCTTCTATTGAAACGGGCGGTCGTCTTCAAATCACCCCTCTTGATGGTGGTCTATCAATCGCAGAAGCTGTACAAGATGCTGACCAAGGCGCGATTGTAAAATTTTCTAACGATAGCAAGTGGGTGTTGATTGTTGATGAACAAGATACTGTCAACATAAGACCCGCCTCTTCACAAAAAGAAGAAACAAGAATCACGGCCGAGCAAATCAACAACATTGAGGTTGATAACAATCAAATTTCATTTTTTCTTTCTGACTCAATCCTTGTGTACAACTTTGACACAAGGACCGTTCTTAAGCAGAACAAACAAACACCAACTGTTCATTCAAAAAATGTAATTGAACATGGCTTAGATATTTCAGAAGACGAACTGTCTTGCGTCACGCAATCTGATGCATTTGTTGCATGCGGGACAAACTCGGGGGGAATTCACGTATGGAACAAACTGCAGCAAATCGATGTTCCTATTGAAAGGACACTATCTAAGGGAGTCGAGTCAATCAGCATCTCTCGAGACAACCTTCGAGTTGCAGCATCAAGTGTTGGGAATATCGTGATGTTTGATATAACATCCGGCATTCCACTTTTAACTTTACGCTGGAATTTGGCATATATTCAATATATTGGTTGGCTTGATGATGGAAATACATTGTTTGCAATCTCGATGGACGGACGATTACGAGCTTGGTCAATCAGCAACCAGAACTAAACCGGTTCTATGGGAATATATTGCTGACCACCATTGATCATTTCAGCTGCAAACGCCTCAATCACAGTTGGTAAAATTTCAGGGAATGAAAAGTCCGGAAGTGGAGGTGGGACATAAGAGTCTGGATTCCGTGACCACTTCCAACAACCATTTCGATCGCGACGATAAATCAAAATCGTAACAGTTCCATCTTCGTTTACAATGAAGATAAGAATTTCTTTATCGCTTAAACGGTATACGTTTGTCGTGTCGTTTGCATTTGAGGGGGGCATGCCACAGGGATCCATCACCGTGGGAACATCGAGCATTCCCATTTGGTACATACTGTCATCGATTTCTGATTGCAAAAACGCAATACCATTCCAGCGCCATGTTGTATCACCAAGTGGCTGATCAAGTAACACAAGCGATTCTGGAACTGGTTGCTCAACAGTGCGGTATCCATACGGATCCACTTCCAAAAGCATCGTCGAATCATTTCCTTCGAGAGGGGTGAGTTGAACATGTGGCAAATTAAGTCCCCCATCATTGAGTTGCAGGAGACTTATTCCATTTGGTTCAACAATCCATGCCCATGGGACAGTCATCTCACCAGTTGTCTCATCAATTGCAATCACACCTTGAAGTTGTACATCGGGGAGTGATTCCTGAAAAAACCACGCATTAAAAACTTCATGGATATCTTCAGCCAACACAGAATTGGTGAGAAGAAAAATACTCAAAATGTAGCCATAAAACTTCATTGCATTATCACCCTACCACTTACAGGCGGATTGTCACTTACAAAACCGCAATTTTACGAGAAAACAGCAAAAAAAACCAAAATCTCCGCATTGTCCTATCACCTGACCCTGGGGTCTGACCCTTTGACCTGACCCCGGGGTCTGACCCCGGGGTCAGGTCAAAGGGTCAGGTCAAAGGGTCAGGTCGGATTGAAGCATTTATGAATGGTGAATGCGAATATTTTATCGGACCTTAAAAGACCAGCACTTGCAGATTCCACCGCCCAAAGGGGTTGACGAAACAGTGTTTTTCTGCTCAAATCCGTTGTTCCCCACCCCTCATTTGAGCGGTATGCAATCGACGGTCGATCGCAACCTTCAAATTGAATTCGGGGAAGGCTTTTTGAGGAGTCGATACGACACCATGGCTCGCTATCTTGGACCAAAAGTAAAATTATCACGACGCGTCGGTGTACCGATCGCGGACATTCCTAAGCACACTGCGAAACGACAACTAACCGCGCCGGGACCTCACGGTTTCCGTGGTCGACGTTTGAAAGATTATGGTGTGCGTCTCGTTGAAAAGCAAAAGCTTCGATACCACTACAACATTCTCGAAAAACAATTTCGCAGATACATTGCAAAAGCAAGTCGCATGCGTGGCAACACCGGCGAAGTATTGCTGCAACTACTTGAACAACGACTTGACAACGTGCTTCGGCGCGCTGGATTCGTTCGCACAATCTGGGCAGCGAGACAAATGGTTGTCCATGGTCACGTGTTAGTGAATGGCAAAAAAGTTGACCGTCCAAGTTTTGCTACATCACCCGGTGATGTCATTACGCTCAAGCCAGGTATCCATCCGTTAGCTCGTACTAACATGGAAACCCTCGCTGGTCACATCGTTTCAGAATGGTTAACTGTCAATCCAGCAGAATTGTCTTGTAGCGTGGTTTCTGAACCAACTGCAGACCAAATTCCGTTTGATGTCAACACCAACCTGATCGTCGAATTTTATCGTTAAGCATATTGAACATATTTTGCCGCAGTTGATGCATTTCGCTCACACCGGCTAAGGAATACCACAGACATGTTTAAGTTTCTACGTAAATACAGTGTCTGGATCCTCGGTTTTGGCGGATCCCTACTACTGATCGCTTTTCTTGCGCCGAACGTTATTCAACAACTTGCTCAGAGAGCAGGCTATGCAGGCACAAAACAGGCAACTGTGGGTGACGGTGAATCCGTTGGCTATGATCAGTGGCAAAAAAACGTCACAGAATCTCAAATCATTGACAGGCTCGGAGTTACTCTCCCTGGAATTGGGGCAATTGAATCACCATCGCACTGGTTCCTGCTTTCGAGAGAAGCTGATTCCGCTGGTCTCACTCCAGCACTAAATGCGGTCACCGTAGATGCAGCAACAGTTACAAACATTGCTAGAAATACTGGCGTTCGCCCGCAAACAGTGCTTGAAACACTCGCGCACTTAGAAGGTGTACAAAGACTCATTCAAACATATCAAGGCGTTGGCCGGTTTTCAGATCGTCGAATTCACAATGCTGCTGATACGTATTTATCTTCAGTTGCAGTTGAAACAGTTGTCATTCCTGCCCCCGAAAGCAACGCAGCCGTTTCAGAAGATGCACTTCTTGCACAATTTGAAGCATGGAAAGATGTTTCTAAAGGCGAAGGCGACCGAGGATTTGGGTATAAGCTTCCTGACCGATTCAAAATCGAATGGCTTCACATCCCTGCTGATTCCATCCGTCAGGCAGCGAAAGTGGGCGATGATTTTTCTAGTCGCGAGCAACGAAAGTTCTGGCGGCGTAATGAAAACGACCCTCGCTTTCCAAGTGTAGAAGGCGCAACTGAAATTCCAGAAGTAGTGAGCGAAGCTTTTCTAGATACATTATCTGAACGCACTCGCGCAGAATTGTCACGAACAATGTCTGAACAACTTCGACTTCCACGCCGTGGTTTTGATGAACAAGATGGCTTTGTTATTCTTCCTGAGAATTGGACCGAACAACAATTGAACCTTGAAGAACTCGCATCTACTATCCAAGGAACGTTTGGCATTGATTTGCCTGCGTATGGAAGTGTTGGCGAATGGACATCGACAGCGGATGCTGCAAACACACCAGTTTTAGGAGATATAACTGCTACAAACTTGGGCGACACACCAGTCACGTTCTCAACACTCATTGCTGCTGCGAAAGAATTTGGTGGTAATGGTATTTACCGAGTTCAGCAAAATGTAGCTGCACCAATCGTGGAAACCGCTAACGGTGAACTGTTTGTTTTTCGAATTACAGACACTGATCCATCAAGAACCCCAGCGAATTTAGATGAAGTAAAAACTGAAGTGCAGGCGGATACTTCAAGACTCCAACAATGGAGTGCTTTACAAGAAAAACTTGAAACCATTCAAAGTGATGCTCGCACCAACGGCATGTTGCAAGTTGCAATGGATAACGGTTCTTCTGTTAGCCGACCGCAATCTGTTTCACTCGTTGACGCTGGTATACCAGCGATTCTAGATGCTGCAACAAGACAGTCCCTGCTATCGCAAACAATTCTTAACCGTCTGAGTGCGGGAGATTCCATTGAAGAAATGGTTTCATCTATTCAATCGCTAGAACAATCAGATGCTGAAGTTGTAAAAGCAATTCTTGCACACACAGAAAACATGCCCAAGGGCACACCCATTGGTGATCTTTCTGTCGAAGAGAGAATCTTCGTTGTTCCATCAAACGAAAACATGGCGCTTGTGGTCGTACGCCTTACTGGAACAACACCAGCGAGCATGGAACTTGCAAACGGTCTTTCTGGAAAGGCAACGCCGATTCTTCAAACTCTTATTACATTTGATGAACTCGGTGGTACAAATGGTATTGGGGAAGCCTTTTCATTAGAAAAACTAACCGATCGCCACAACTTCAAACGCGGTCGCGAAGAAGTTGCTTCAGCAGACGAAGAATAAACAACCTCTTTTACCGTTCATTCTCCCCCTTGTGAATTTTTGCTGAACTTGACCCCGGGTGAAATAATCAAAGAAACTGACCCCGGGTGAATTTTTGCTGAACTTGACCCCGGGTGAAATAATCGCAAATATCGTACACAGATTAAATAACCCAAAATGATGCGATTAATTCACCCGCGGTGTTGAACGAGTTAGAGCGAGCACCGAGAACTTCGATTGCACAAATAAACTCACCCCCGGTGAGTTTATTCAAAAGAATAGAGAAATGGTGGAGATTAGAAGGAGTTGATCCCGGGTGAAATAATCGTAGATCAAACCTGCCTTGTGATTCGAATGATTTTTTACAGTTAATTCACCCCGGGTGAAATTTTCGCTAATAAAACAAAACGTGGTTTTTCGGCACACACTTTTGCGAAAAATTCACCCGCGGTCTTAGCGGTGTTGAACGAGTTAGAGCGAGCACCGAGAACTTCGATTGCAATCTGTCACAAGGAGCGTGAAGCAGGCGACCCTTAAGGGTCGACGATGGAACGCGACGCAGTGACAGGCAGCAAGTGAAGTTCGAATGCCGCTATAACGAGAGAAACACCGCTAACTTACTTTAGCGCCGGAGGGCATCTCGCGGTCGACGCGAAGAACAGCGACGTCCTCTGCATCTTCGCCGTTGCGGCGAGTTGCTGCGACAACCATGCCGTCACTCATTTCGCCGCGAATTTTGCGAGGCTCAAGATTGGCAATAATGACAACTTGGGTGCCTTCTAACTCTTCGGGCTTATACCAATCTTTCATGCCTGCACAAATTTGTCGACCCTCAGGCGTTCCATCATCGATTTGTAACTTTAAAAGTCGATCAGCATTCGGGTGAAACTCTGCTTTCTTCACAGTCGCAATGCGAAGGTCAAGTTTTGCAAAATCGTCGTACTTAATTGTTTTAAGAAAATCAGTCATGTGTACATCTTACTCTACGCCAACAGCAATCGCATCGCGATCACTGAGCATGCCACCGTCAGAACGCATCTTCACTGTTCCATCTCGTTTCCATGATCGATCACACTTTGGCTCTTCTCTAAGATCTTGAACTACTACTGTGTCACCTTCAAACGAAACTCGGGAAACACCGCAGAGATCTGCAAGATCACACGCATCGAAATTGCTCAGTTTTTCTGGCAATATCAATCCTGCATCGAGCGGGTTATCAATGCCATCTCCTTTTGCTTCTTCAAGTGCTTTGAGCGCCTCGTCACGAACCTTCATGACATCATCCCAAGCCGCATCACTTGGATATCCAACATTCGCAAACTTCTGAATGTGGACACTTGGAGCATCTTCGCCATGCAAAGATCTCCACGCTTCGTCAGATGTGTGGGGTATAAACGGTGCAATCAATCGACACAGAGAGTCACTCAAAATTCGCATCGTTGCTGCAGTTCGCATTCTCCGTGTTGAATCTTCGCTATCGCAGTACAAACGATCCTTGACAGCAGCACAGTAGATTGATGAAAGTGTGTCATTACAAAAGTTATACAACGATTGATGTGCAACGCGAAAATCATACGATTGCAGTGATTCCACGACGGACAGTTCTAATTTTGTAAGTTCGCCAAGCACCCAACCATCAATAGAATTTTGTTCAATGCCAACGCCCTCTGCATCACCAACATTGCCAAGTAAAAAACGAAACGTGTTTCTAATTTTTCGATAACTTTCGCCAGCAAGATCGAAGAACGTTTGATCTACTTTAATGTCATTGTCATACGGCAACGAACCGACCCACCAACGACAAACATCAGCGCCAAGATCTTTGAGCAATTCTTCTACAGTCAAAGCATTTCCCCCACTCTTGCTCATTTTGTGACCGTTTTTGTCAACCATAAATCCATGCGTAAGCACGCTCTTGAATGGAGACTCACCAGTAGTTGCAAGTGCAGGCAACATTGACAACTGGAACCAACCTCGGTGTTGATCGCTACCTTCAAGATACAAATCCATTGGATACCCTTGCCCGCGGGCTTGCATCACTGCATGCCATGAAGATCCAGATTCAAACCACACATCGAAGATGTCATGCATTTTTTCAAGTGAAGAGAGATCGATATTGTCTGGATTATCCCAAGCAGCAAGTAATGTTTCCGGTGGTTGTGTAAACCATGAGTCAGAACCATGTTCTGCAAACACGTTTGCGACCACTCGAACAATGTCAGATGTAAGAAGGAATGAACCATCGGTTTTCTTAAATGCTGGGATTGGCAAACCCCACGACCGTTGGCGGGACAAACACCAATCTGGGCGTGAATCAAGCATGCCTCGCATGCGATTTTGTCCCCAAGCCGGAATAAACGTGATGTCATGTTCGGTTGCTTCAAGCGCCATACCGCGGAGTGTTTTTCCAGATTCCATTTCAGCGTCAACCGCAACAAACCACTGCTCGGTTGATCTAAAAATTACAGGCGTTTTACTTCGCCAATCGTGCGGATAACTATGCGTGTACATCGACATGTGGTACAAATGATTTGTTTCTTTCAATTTGTCCACAACAACTTCATTCGCATCCCACACTGAAAGGTCGCGAAGAAACTCCGGAACAGTTTCGTCATACACGCCGTTCGCTTGTACGGGACAATAAATATCTAATTTATTCGCAAGTCCAACAATGTAGTCGTCGGTACCATGCCCCGGCGCGGTATGGACAAGACCTGTGCCATCTTCTAATGTAACATGATCTCCTGTAATGACAGGGCACGTCCGATCGCAATACACATGCTGGTATGAAAGCCCTACAAGTGCATCGCCTTTGCATGTTCCAAGGATTTCCGGAGTTGCCCCTGTGATTCCTGCGACTTTTTCAAGCAACTCGCTTGCAACAATTGTGATGTGATCATTAAGGCGAACAAGTGCGTATTCAAACCGCGTGGAAACTGTAATTGCCATGTTTGCAACAAGAGTCCACGGTGTTGTCGTCCAAATCATAAAACTTGGTGTTTCACTGAGCGTTACACCAAACGCTGCGCCAACTGCTTCGGTATCAATTGCATCAAAATACACAAATATTGAAGGATCTTCTCGATCGTAATATTCCAATTCTGCTTCTGCAAGAGCGGTCTCATTCGCAATGGACCAGTGCACGGGTTTAAGTTGACGATAGACAACGCCTGTGTCAACTAGTTTCGCGAATACTTCTAGAACCGAAGCTTCATACTTTGGAGTCATCGTGAGATATGGATCATCGTAGTCCGCAAGCGTAAGCAAACTTTTCATTTGCCCAGTTTGCAATTTCACAAACTTCGACGCGTACTTTTTACATTCCCTACGAATTGCAACGCGGCGCGTATCATCATCGAGCGTTTTTAATTTTTCAATTTTGCCAGATTCAACTAGCTCTGTCATGACCTTGTGTTCAATTGGCAAACCATGACAGTCCCAACCGGGCGTAAATGGGCATTTACGACCTGACATGTTTTGTGTACGAACAACTATGTCTTTCAATACTTTGTTGAGCAGGTGCCCAACATGAATTGAACCGTTGGCATAGGGAGGTCCATCATGAAACACAAATGGCGGTGCATCAATCCGAGCATCTTGAATTTCGCTGTATAGTTTTTCTTTTGCCCATCGTTTCACTGACTGTGGCTCATTCTGCGACAGATTGCCGCGCATCGGGAACGTTGTCTTTGGTAAACGAAGCGTCTTTTTATAATTGGGTGCTGTTTGCGTCATAAGAATGTGGCATGGTAATCGATTCGATATGAACGTGGGTATGTTCTTCATCATGCGAATGGGTCAAGGAAATACCCCAAGCGACTGCAAGACCAAGTAAGAGTGCGAGCGTAAGCGTGATCCGATCATGCCCGTGAAATTGTAATTCTGGCAGAAGATCGCAGAGTGAAATGCAAAGGAACATACCTGCAGAAAATGCTATTGCGCTAGATATTGCTTCGGGCGACGCCGTCCCACCAGTTATAAAAATAAGAACACCACAAGGAACAGTGAGTGCGTAGAGCACGTTCATAACAATAAGCTTTGTTCGAGAAGCAGAGCCAACACGCAATAGCGCGATCAACGTGAGCGCATCGAAGGGTTTGTGTAACACGATTGCGACAAATACACCGAGTGCAACTGGCAAACCGCCAAGTACCCATGCCGCACCAAGTGCAACTCCCGCGAGCAAACTATGAATTGTCAATCCAACAAACGCCCCCGCGCCTGTGAGGCGATGCTCGTGTTCGCAATGCGAATCGTGATGCTCTTGGGCAACATCATGACAGTGTGATGGAAGAAAGCGTTCAAGCAAAAAGAGGGCGAGAAATCCTGCTAGCAACCAGTACATCACGTGGTGCGTATCCCCTGCTTCAAGCGCTTCTGGGATCAAGTTGAGAATTGCAACACCTGCCATAACACCACCTACAAAACTAATTGCCAGTTGCATTCTTTTGTGCGTTGGGCGGAAAAGTAAAGGCACAACGCCCCCGATGATGGAGGAAACTGCGATAGCGATACAAAGCAAAATAAGCATAAGATCGTGAATTATATAAGAATCCAGTCATCTTGATTTTATATTCACATTCTGTGATAGTCCAAGTTAGAATGACAGGCATGACGCCACAAACGGCGGCCTCGAAGAAGAAGAAAAGTAAGGCCCCAACTAATCCATGGTCCACGCCAGCGATGCAACAGTATCGTGGCTTTAAAGATGCCCACCCTGAATGTGTATTGTTCTTTCGCATGGGTGACTTTTATGAAATGTTCGATGAAGATGCGAGGACCGTTTCAAAAGCAATTGGTCTGACCCTGACACAACGCGGCAATGGTCTCGATATGGCGGGCGTTCCCCACCATGCAGCCGAAGGGTATATGCGCCGAATGGTCGAACAAGGCTTTCGTGTTGCGGTTTGCGAACAGTTACAAGATCCAGTTGAAGCAAAAGGTGTTGTTGAACGCGGCGTCACAAGAATCGTAACGCCTGGCACGCTCATTGATGCATCGCTCCTTGTCGATAGCCAAACAAATCTACTCTGCGCAATACGTTCAGATGAGAAAAACGTGCACATTGCAGTTGCAGAAATTTCTACAGGACTCTTCGAACTTCACCAAGTTGCAACTGATCGACTTGACGATGCACTTGAACGACTCGGTGTAGCAGAAGTCATCGTCGGCGAGGATGAAGAATCGATCATTCCAATCATTGAACATTGTGGAGTGTCACTCACGAAGCGGCCTGCGTGGCATTTTAATTGTACTGAGGGTTCTGCCCTCCTGAAAAAACAATTTGGCGTGACCACACTCTCGGGCTTTGGCATTGAAGAAGAAAACCCAATCGTTGGTGTTGCTGGTGCAATTCTTGATTACATCGGAGTGACGCAAGCAAGCAGTGATGTCCTTGCACACTTACAACCACCAAGCATGCAAAACGCTGGTGACTTTGTTGCACTTGATGCAACAACAATCCGCAGTTTAGAAATTGAGCAGACAATTCGCGGAAATACTGGCGAAGGTTCGCTCTTGTGGGTCATGCAACGGTGCAGAACCGCGATGGGAAAGCGCCTGCTCCGCCGCTGGCTCTGTGAACCACTTGCAAACATAAGCGCTATTGAAGCACGACAAAATATTGTTGCCCAGTTTGTAGATGACGCAACGACTCGGTCTTCCATTCAAACATCTCTCGATGCTGTGCAAGACATTGCGAGAATTATTGGTAGAGTTGCAACTGGAAGAGTGACACCACGGGACATCGTCGCCCTTGGGACATCACTTTTTGGAAATGACGCCATTGCAAGCAACGTACAAGGTGAATCACTCACTTCGATCAGAGAAAATTTACAACATCTTTCAACAACACTCACACCACTTGCAGAAATGATCGATTCGCAATGTGTAGACAGCCCCCCTGCGCACATGCGTGATGGTGGTTTGTTTGCCGATGGATTTGACAGCGCACTAGACGAAGCTCGCTCGCTACAACGAGACGCTGGGCAGTGGCTCTCACAATACCAAGCTCAAATTATTGAAGAAACCAACATTGGCACGATGAAAGTTGGGTACAACAAGGTGTTTGGCTATTACATTGAAGTTTCAAGAGCGCAAGCAAATCGCGTTCCAGACAACTTCACGCGGAAGCAAACACTCAAAAATGCAGAGCGGTACATCACACCTGAATTGAAAGTTTTTGAAAACAAAGTGCTCAGCGCAGAATCAATGGCGCTTGAACGCGAACAACAATTGTTCAAGGAATTGTGTGCAGCAATCAATACGTGTATTCCAAACATTGTTTCGTATGCAGATGTGATTGCACAATTAGATGTGTTCACGTGTTTTGCCGATGTAGCAACGATGTACGGATATGTCCGGCCAACAATAGTAGAGGAACCAATACTTGACATCCAAGATGGAAGGCATCCCGTCCTTGACCGTTTGTTGCAAGATCGATTTGTTCCCAATGATTGCACGCTAGAAAACGCACCGCTTGCACTTATTACTG
>JACNLW010000075.1 GCA_014381305.1 Planctomycetota bacterium | reverse complement strand
ATGCAGTTGTCAGACTTCTCCCAGGCGTTCTTGGTCATGCAGATTCTGCCGATCAAGATTCCTTTTCGAAAAGGGCAACCGACGGCAAACGCCTACTCGACTGCCCACACTACACACGTCCCCGTGTATGGAATGAAAAGGAAGTGCCAGAAGTGCTACTGAGCGGCGACCACAAAGCCGTCGATCAGTGGCGACAGGAGCAAATGGAATCGCGAACCAAATCGCGGCGCCCTGAACTGCTCGACAATGAGGAAGTTGACCCCTGAGCAAGACTCAAGTCACCCCCGGAAGTAGCCATAATGCTGCAAAGGATGATTAAGAAAGGAACCCAACCATGGGCACCCAAAAGTTAGTTGAATCAATCACTGAAAACCAATTACGCGACGAAGATTTCTTCCCAGACTTTCACGTCGGCGACACCATCAACGTGCACTACACAATTGTTGAGGGTGAAAAAGAACGTATCCAAGTTTTTCAAGGCGTCCTCCTCGGACAAAAAAGTCGCGGAGTAAACACAACCATTACAGTTCGACGGATCGTTGCAAACGAAGGTGTTGAAAGAATTTTCCCACTGCATTCACCGCGAATTGCAAAAATCGAAGTTGTTCGCCAAGGCGATGCTCGTCGTGCGAAGTTGTACTTCCTCCGTGACCGTGTTGGTAAATCACGCCGCTTGCGTGATCGCCGCCGTGGTTTGAAGCACTAATACGCGTTTAAACGAATAATAAAAAAAGCGGCGTTCCAAATTGGAACGCCGCTTTTTTTGGATGAATACAAAAATAATTAACCGGCTTTTCGGAACTCGCCACGATCTCTAAAAAATGATCCAGTTGCTGATTGCGCTTTTGCTTTCGCTTTACCATTCTCAGCAAATGGGTTTCCGATTGTAAAATTAGCACCGATCGAGGTCGTCCCCTCCGACGACCCAGACCCTGTGCAAATAGTATCTGTAGTGGAACGCTTCGCCCTTGCTGCTTCAATGGATCTGGCCATCGCTGCGAGCATAGGTCTGATGTGTTCTGAGGCGTTTGTTCTGTTATTCATGGTTTTAACTCCTGTAAGACTTGGACTATTGGACTATCGACTTAAGAAATGGACGACTTTTGTACCATTTCAAAAAGTTTTACGTCCAATAACAACTATGCAATGTGGTTGTTACAGATAGAGAAGCCCCGAATGTAATCATCTCTTTCAGTAAACATGTGAAAATGACCCAGCGTGAAACAATCCCTAGAAATCAAGCGCAGAAAATTTGAAAAAAACGCGATTAAAACACCTGCGGTATAACTTAATCGTTTTTACGATGCTCAGATGCATTTCGCGAAACATCGTCATAGATTGTTTCAAGCAATCCAGCGAATGGAAATTTTCCCTGCATCGTTGAGGACCCTAGTCGACGCAACAACGCATGCGGCAGATGGTGCGGCATTGGAGATACATCAACTTCATGCGTCGGATATGGACACCGCCAAAAGTCTTCCAAACAATCCTCAACAGCAGGAATAACTGGCAAATCATCACTGCGAACCCCAGCATGCGCAACTGCCTGTCCCTTCGCATCAAGTGTTCTTGCTTGTCGTAACTTGCCAAGTAAATCTTCTGGTGTTGTCCCTCGTAATTCAAAGAACAACATCGGCATCGTTAACAATCGTTCAGCAGTAAGAAACAACGCTGCAGCTGCGTGTTTACATGGCCGCTTGTCGTTGCACTCACACACAGGTTTTAATCCGTTTGCAATTGGTTCTAAACCGCAATCCCGAAACATGCCAGCGAGAGATGAAGGAACTCTACCTGCAGAAAGTCTCGCAGCAATTCTCGCTTCAACTGCCATTCTTCGTGCAACTTTAACCCAATCGTCTGAAGATAAAATTGGAATATCAATCTGCAACTTGTAGGGTTTTTCTTCTGTGCACTGGACCGAAGCAGTAATCACGCCCTCGCGTATTTTAAGCACGCGCACTTGGCCGTCCATTGCATAGGTCATGCCCGCGACAACATTCGCTGGCGAGAACACCGTGTCAATCGTTTCGATCAGCCATGATGCTGGGGGATGTGAACGTAAATCTTCCATCGCACTTTTTAAGCGCATCGATAACTTTTTGGGCCGTGGCTTTGTTGGCCTTCTCATTGATCCATCTCCAATGCAGAATCGCGAAGTACAAGCATCTCTCTAAGTTGTCCAGCTGAAAGATCGGAAATCCATTTCTCTCCAGAACCAACAATGTTATCTGCGAGTTCCATTTTTTGTTCAATCATTTGATCAATTCGTTCTTCAAGCGTTCCAGTGCAAACAAATTTATGCACATGTACTGTTTTTTGCTGCCCAATACGAAACGCACGGTCTGTTGCTTGGTTCTCCACTGCGGGATTCCACCAACGGTCATAATGGAATACATGATTCGCAGCAGTCAAATTCAATCCAACACCACCAGCCTTTAGCGAAAGAATAAAGATTGGCACGCCACCATTTGTATCTTGGAACCGGTCAATAAATTGTTGACGTCTGCGTGGAGGCGTACCACCATGCAAGAACATTGTTTCGCAATCCAAATCATGCTGGATCATCGCAGTGAGCAATCGTCCCATTTCTCTAAACTGGGTAAACACGAGTGCCTTTTCACCGGTAGCAATAACTTCTTCGAGCAGAGACATTAACCTACTTGCTTTGCCAGAACGCTGTGTTTGCAAACCGGGTGCAAGAACTTCTGAGGCCGGTGCGCCATCGCGGTGCCCTGCTTGCGTGTAATGTCCTGGGTGATTACAAATTTGTTTTAGTTTTACAAGTGTTGAAAGAACAAGACCTCTTCGTTGAATACCATCAGAGCGTTCAACTTCACCAATCATTTTCCCCACAACATGTTCATACAAGCCAGCTTGTTCACGTGTCAAGTTTGCAAACTCTTTGGTTTGTACGCAATCTGGAAGGTCATCAATCACCGTTGCATCTGTTTTGAGACGTCGCAACACAAATGGTTGAATCATTTGTCGCAGTCGTTCCGCCTTGCGGGGATCGCGGCGCTGTTCAATTGGACGTGCAACGCTG
The DNA here is from genome assembly GCA_014381305.1 of Planctomycetota bacterium. Taxonomy (GTDB): domain Bacteria; phylum Planctomycetota; class Phycisphaerae; order Phycisphaerales; family SM1A02. Next base: position 54,001 of record JACNLW010000075.1, on the reverse strand, counting down.
CGACGGAACTTTGCTGCGGGACCCAGATAACCTGGGTTTAAAAACTCCATGATCGACCAGAGTTCGATCAATCTGTTTTCAACCGGAGTACCGGTGAGCGCAACTCTATGCCATGCTTTCATTGCGCGGATTGATTGTGCTTGTTTCGTTGGTGGGTTTTTAATGTACTGCGCTTCGTCAAGACAAACACGGTGCCATGTGATTGACCCAAGAGTGTCACGATCGCGATGCACTAATCCGTACGTTGTAATAACGACGTCACACTCAGCGATCGCTTCGTTGAATTCTTCACCAAGTGGCCGCTCTGGTCCATGGTGAATGTGCACTTTTAATTCTGGTGAAAACTTATCGATTTCTCGTTCCCAGTTTGCGACAACTGAGGTTGGAACAACGAGCAGAGTTTGCCCAACTGCGCCTGGATTTTCTGCTCTTTCGTGTTGCAACAGTGCAATGAGTTGAATTGTTTTACCAAGACCCATGTCATCTGCAAGACACGCACCAATTCCGAAACGTGAAAGAAACGAAAGCCATCGTAATCCTGTTAACTGATACGGTCGAAGTTGTCCTTCAAACAACGCTGGTTGTGGAATCTCTGGCAAAGTAGCGTCACTTGTTGTTGAATCAAGGAGTTCCTTCACCCACCCTGTTGCGCTCATGCCACTAATTTCTAGTGCCCTTGAAGCATCATCATCAACTTGAATTAAACGAAGCGCTTCGACCAATGGCATTTGTGTAGTTGCGCCATCAGCAAATAACCTTCTTGCTTCTGCAATTGCACCTTCTTGAAGATGCACCCAACGGCCGTTGATTTGAATTAGAGATTGATCTTGCGATAAAAGTTGTTCGAACTCTTCTTGCGAAAGAACTTGCCCGCCGATTGCGACTTTCCAACTGCACTCAACAATTGCGTGCAAACCAAGCATAGAACTATCTGTAGATGGGCCATCAAGCCTTGCAGCCATGACCTCTTCCATTGACTGCGCTTCAATATGTAAACTTGCGGAAAGGCGGCTTTGTTCATTGCCCCACCAGTTGGGAACTGCAACGAGAAAACCTGATTCCTCCAACAGTGGCATGTACTCAACGAGAAACTGGTGCGCTTCTTTTGTATTGAGAATCATTTCTGTTGGTGTTGATTCTTTTAAACTTTTTTCAAGTTTGGAATACATGAGAGATGCACGATCAAGTTCACCGAGCAGTAACTCCGGTAACCGATCATCATTCCCATGTTCACCGCCAGCCTCCGCCCAAATTTCTTCTGCAGAAACTTCGCGAGAAGCGTCTTCAGCAGAACGCAAACCAAAACGAAGAATCCAGTGATCTCGGTTTTCATGCGGTTCAGACAAATCAAAAAGCAAATGCCATGATAAATTTTCGCCAATATCACACAGTCGACCAAGCCATCTCCGCGCATCTGTAAATATTGTGAGAAGTCGGTCCGGATCGCCTTTTACGGCAGTATTTCTATGAAGCAACGCCTCGAGCCACGAGACGTGTGCGTCTTCAGCGGGGTTCCAGTCTTCTACTGCATCAATAAAATCGTCATCAATCAACGTCTCTCTGATCAAACCATCAGTCATATCTTCAAGTGCATTTTCAAGAAGTGATTGACCATCGATGCCTGTTGATCTTGCCGCAGCTGGCATTGCATTTAGCAATTTACCGAAGCGGTCGACGATCTCTTCGTCGTGTAACCACGCTGTCCATTTTCCGGAAAGATGTTTTCGATCCACCTGCTGTAACGTTGGAACAAATCGTTGGTCAACAAGAAGGTCAAGTGAAAAACGCGCAACGCTTGTCCAAAAACGAACAGAGTGTTCCACTTCGATTGTGTGTTTCTTGGCTTCCCTTGTGATAAGCGCAAGAAGGTGCACTGCAGCAGCAGGAGGAATTGCAATCGACTCTACGCGACACTCTGCGAGTATTGGTTCACCGCCATGCTCATAATCACCGATAATGCTGACGAGCCGATCGCTCGGCCAAGGGCCCAGTAAATCGTGAGGAAGATGAAGTAGAAGCGATTCTTCTTTGTATGATCCAAGATCTAAACCGAGTCCTTCTAATGCAGCAATAAGTGTTTTTGTTGACTCACAAAATGGATGATCGCTTGTTGCAATTGCAACACCACCACCTTCTTCTGCGTTTTGCTGCTGAACCGCAATTGCATTGCATCGACTCGGCATCAGGTTGAATCGCTCAAGGGATTCTGCCCAAAGATGAAGATGACCTGCCATCCAGTTGGCATGAATTACGAACATGGAACCTCCGTGCATGAATGATCGCGTTGGGATTCGAACCCAAGACCGCCTGATTAAAAGTCAGGTGCTCTACCAGCTGAGCTACGCGATCGATAAACGACACATTCTATCCAAATCGAAGCCCCTTTGAGGACAATTCAACGGAATAAATCGAACTCTTGTTACTTGTTTTTCTTGAAAGAATCTTGCCTGAGTGTGATTCTCTTCCTGACTCTCGTTCGTTCAAGCGTTCACTCGTAGTCGTCCGATAAGAGGGTTGGTCGAATGATCCCCAAAATGGAACTTTGGGCAAACCTACCAACCCCAATTTTCGTTCTACTCAGATGGAAAGAGTGAACGAGGCCGAGTACGCGACGAATTGTCGCATGCCTGATTTACTATGACTTTTTACTTAAACAATGAATGATCAAAGACCGATATTCGACAAAAAAACCTCAATTTTGCTTAATTTGGCAAGATGTATGACCGAGAACCTTTATATGACTGAAAAAACCAATACTACTTCCGATACCTCCCACAGCGTCGTCCTCATGAAGGGCGAGGTTCAATGGCGATTTGCTTGGAAAAATGGGGAAGAAACCGTCGCCGTCAAGGCAATTACTGATATCGCGAAATCAAATCTAAACGATTTTGACTGGTTTGACGCCGCAATGGTGTGCCACGAAATGACCAAAATTACGGCCAAGGCCGCCTAAAAACTGGATTCCAAAAATGAAAAAAAAGAATGTTGAACACTCCGTCCCAGTCGTTGCCGCTTTTCTCTCTTATCTATTGGAAGAGCGTCATTTCAGTGAATACACCGCAAAGTGCTACGGGGTAGACCTCCGTCAATTCATCGTCTGGATTACTGAAGAGCAAAATATTGCAATCGAATCATCGACAGAAGAATCTGCGTGGCAACGATATTCCTCAGGCGAAAAAGAAATTGCTGGGCATGTTGGCCCTGAAACTGTCACTGAACACATTGTAAATTCAGATACGGAGTACCTTCGAAGTTTTCTCGCATATCTTGCGGAGTCAAACTACTCCCCCGCCACGATGGCAAGGAAGATTGCAACACTTCGAAGTTTCTGCCGGTGGCTAGAACGCAATGGTGTGATTGATTCAAATCCAATGGCACTCATTCGCACACCACGCCAAAAGAAAAAACTGCCAAAAGCAATCAACGTTGAACAAGTTGAACAACTTCTTTCAGCACCAAATGACAAGACGCTTCTGGGCGCACGAGATCGTGCAATTCTTGAAACGTTGTACTCGACTGGCATTCGCGTCAGCGAACTTGTTGGCATCAATTTTGGTGACATTGACGAAACTGGTCAAGCAATTATTATTCGTGGTAAAGGTCGCAAGGAACGCATCGTTCCCCTCGGTTCGCACGCGATGTCCGCCATCGGACATTACTTGCAAGTATTGGGCTCACACAATGTGACAACTGAAACCGGCGAACCCGTGTTCATTAATAAGCACAACACACGTCTTTCCACGAGATCAGTTCGCCGAAATGTCAGCAAATACCTTGAAAAAGTTGGCCTTGATCCTGAAATCAGCCCACACACTTTGCGACATAGTTTTGCAACACACTTGTTGGATAACGGCGCCGATCTTCGCAGTGTGCAAGAGTTACTTGGACATCAATCGCTTTCGACAACTCAGATTTATACTCATCTGACAACGAAGCGTATGAAGGAATCATACGATCAAGCGCATCCTCGAGCTGAGGCTGGTTAAAATCCTCCCGAAGATACTCTCTTATTAAAGTAAAAAATAAACTACCCACGGGTAGTTTATTTTTTAGTCAATGATCGGTACGAGCATTTGATCAACGCCATCGAAAAATCGTTGTGCTTCGGCCTTTCCACGGACAGGGAAAAACGTTGCGTTGTGATTTATGAATTCGAGAGTTAATGGATTCGTTGGCAAAAGATACACTGAAAACAGGACATCGCGTGAATCACGTTCTGGTTTTTGCCGTGGAAGTTGATACGAACGATAGATGATTCGTTTCACGTCAATTTGACCACGACTAGGATTAATTTCTACTTCGTTTTCAAGCACGATCCAGCGCTTTGAGAGATCCTCTGATCCATATTCTGGAGAATCTGCTGTCGCTACCATCGCTGTCCAAAGATGCGATTGATCAACGTGTGGGTACGTCCGTTGTATTGGCGTACTACATCCAGCTAACACTATTGCGACGGGCACAAAAATACGAATCATTCTTCCATTGCCTCGTCTGGAATGTCAGCATTGGTGTACACATTTTGTACATCATCATGTTCTTCAAATGAATCAATCAAGCGTAGTATTTTTCCACCAAGTGCAACATCACACGCTACTGGAGTTAAAGGAACCATCGTAATTTCTGCGGAAATTGTTTCAATTTTCGCAGAATCCAACGCTTGGCGCAACGTTAAAAATTGCGTTGGCTCGCACGTCACTTCCCAGCCGCCTTCGGTTTGTTCAATGTCATCTGCGCCCGCGTCGAGTGCAACATCCATAAGTTGTTCTTCTGTCGCATTTTCGGCTTCAATCAAAATCACACCCTTACTCGTGAAACCAAACGCAACTGCACCTGGCTTGGCTAAATTTCCATTCCCTTTTTCAAACAATTTTCGCATTTCTGGTGCCGTACGGTTTACGTTATCTGTGAGTACATCAATGATGACCGCAACGCCACTTGGACCATATCCCTCGTAACGAACTTCTTCATAGCGAACACCTTCGCTGCCTTCGCCACTCGCCTTTTTGATTGCTTTTTCAATCGTGTCCTTCGCCATGTTCACAGCTTTTGCATCAACGATTGCATACCGCAAAGTTAAATTTGTTTCAGGGTCAGGGCCAGCGTTCTTTACAGCAACCATAATTGCTCGGCTGCACTTTGACCACGCCTTTCCTTTCACGGCATCTTGTCTTGCCTTGCGGTGTTTGATGTTTGCCCATTTACTATGACCAGCCATGATTAGTGATCTCCATTTTTCTTGCGTTCAAAAGGATCTCTTCCTTCTTGAACTGCCATAAGTTTCTCTTGCAGCCTTCGAACAATGCTGCCAATTTCTAAATCATACAACGCCTCGGGAGTGGCGATTGAAATACCCCAAACAGAGTAGATCGTCCCCTGAAATCCTTCAACAATCGCTTGATAATATTCAGGGGAACGAAGTGTAGAATACGCTTTTTGCCACGCAGAAATTGCATCTCTTCTTTGGTTCGCTTTCCAATAAGCATCAGCAAGATGATCAAGGATTTGTGGATCGCCACCCGATTCCTCGAGCGCGCTCACGAACAAATCGATCGCCTCACTCGATTTTCCTTGCATGAGTTTTGCATACCCATTCGTGTCCTGTACAAATCCAGCAGTTGGATCTAAATCGAATGCCTCTTGTGCAAAAACAATCGCTTGTTCGGTTGCACCATCTCGAAGTAATAAATTCCAAGCTAAGTTATTCACGGCAATAACATCTGTATTGTCTAGTGAAATTGATGCTTTATACAATTTGATTGCAGGATCAACACTACCAACTGAGGACATTGATTGTGCGGCAGTGGAAAGTGCATACGCGAGTGTTGCTGGTTCAAACCAACGAGGTCGAAGTGGTACTAGACCATCCTTACCAATCTCGGTATATGTAGTTAGCGTTACCGACCCGTCCCCACCTGCTGCAACTTCAATGATCGGCATAGCACTCAACACTGCCGCTTGCCTTTGCTTGTCGAGTTTTGGTGCGGCCATCACTGCAAGTTGCAATGCAACGCTAGGATTACCAAGATCAACAAGTTGTTGCATGATTGAGAGCCATACTGGTTCATTACCATGCACCAATTGCGCAAACGAAGCGTTGATTAAATCAACTCGATTTGTTTCAAACAATGCACTTGTTTCAAGATCACCAATTTTTTGAAGTGAAGTAGCGAGTGCTACATCTTGCAACAGTGTATTTGTTGGGGTGTTTTCATTTTTTTGAGAGCGTAGCCGCGAAAGCAGGTGTACAGCTTTTTGATACTCTCCCCCCATCGCAGAATCTAAACCAATTACGAAAAGCGCACGTTTGTTCGAGGGATCTCGCAGCAGCGTCTCGCCCCACGCCCTGAACGCCGCATCTGGTCTTCCAATTTCTTCGAGAGAATGTGCCATTGCAGCCCATGGCGCTGGCGATGCGTTATCAATTTCCACAGATTGTAGATAAAAAGAAATTGCTTCGCGGTGGCGATTCGATGCGGCCAAATCTCTACCCGTGACATACGCTCTTGCCGCTGGTCTTGTAGATTCTGAATCTTGGACGTTCGAAAACGGGGGAATTACTGCGTATTTTAAAAGTTGATCACTCAGAATGTCGGCGTGAGCGTACGAAAAGAAAACCGTGGCGAGTAATAAAGAAGAAATCACTTCTTAGCGGTCTTCTTTTTTGTCATTTTTTTCTTAGTTGTATTTTTCTTCTTCGCCTTTTTCTTAGGTGTACTTTTCTTCGTCACCTTTTTCTGTGCAGCTTTCTTTGGTGTTTTTTTTGCTGTCTTCTTTGCGACTTTCTTTTTCGTTGATTTCTTCTTCACTGCTGGCTTTGATTCTGCCCACGCATGCAAGGCGCCGTGCACTTTACTCACGTCCTTTGATTTCACTTGCCTGCCAAGCCAAGAAGCAGCTTCATCCATATCAGTTTCTTCATGCAACACGCCTTCTTGCATCAATGCGCAAAAAGTCTGATCGTCAATAGGGAAAACAGAGACACCAAAACAGAGCGCTAGAACCCTGCCCGAAACAAAATGCGACATCCCCTCAAGTGATTGAATATATTCCTTCGCCTCAGTCTTACCTGCTTCAGCAACGCTTACTAGTTTTACATCATGTTCTCGAAGATAAATGCCCCGCAACATTGCTCGAAGTCTTCGAGCACGGTCTTCAGCTTGTGGATACGACACACCGATAACTTCGATCGTTTCGTGTGGCATATTCATACGTAAATCATTCATATCGATGTACGCATTCTTCAGTTTTTTGTAGGCTGCATCTGCTTGTTTAGTTGTTGCGTTCCAAAGCATTTGGGAATAAATTAATTCAGCAACAGGTCCGTCTTCGTGCGCCTGTACTTCTGCCGAAGGTAGTTTCTTGCAAAATGTCTTAAATTTTTTCTCGTACTCTGTTGAGTTTTTCAATGGATTACCCTTCCGTTTTGTATTTCTTTGCTCTCGCTTCGTCCTCAATGCGAGCTTGTTCGATACTGGCCATGACATCATTTTCACGGCGAAGTTTTTTATCAACTCTAAAGTGCAATTTCGGCATTCTTCGAATGCGTATTTTATCTGCAGCTTTTCTTCGTACCCACCTTGATGCAGATTGCAATCCGTGCATCGAAAGTTCTTCGTCTTCTTGTGGCATCACAGAGCAAAACACTGTTGCATCTGCCAAATCCGGCGACACTTCGATCTTTGTAATGGTAATCAATCCCTTCACTCGGGGATCAGATAAACCGCGAACAATTACATCTTGGATTGCTCGCTTCAAAGTCGCTGCGACTTGTTCGGTTCGTTGGGTCATTATTATCTTGCGCTAAAGCGTCCGTTCAACTTCGTGGGTCTTGTAGCATTCAATAACATCGCCGACCTTAATGTCGTCGTATCCATTGATCTTCATGCCACACTCCTGTCCTGATTTTACTTCTTTCGCGTCATCTTTGAACCGCTTGAGCTGTTCTAAGCGGCGATCAGATTCAATCACAATGCCATCACGAGTGACACGTATTTGTTGGTTTCGTTCAACAGTGCCATCCGTAACATAACAACCTGCAATCATGCCGACCTTCGAAATCTTAAAGACTTCGCGGACTTCAGCATGACCAAGAACTTCAAGTTTGATTTCAGGGTCAAGCAATCCTTGCAACGCTTTCGTCAAGTCGTCAGTAAGGTCATAGATTACATCGTAGTATCGAATTTCAACACCTTTTTGTTCGGCTATGCGTCTTGATTTCGAAGTACTTGTTGCGTTGAAGCCAACGACGATGCCGCCGCATGTTTCTGCAAGGTTTACATCCGATTCATTAATTCCGCCAACTGCAGCATGTTTAATAGCAATTCTAGCTTCGTCATTTCCGATCTTGGCGATCGTGCTTCGAAGCGTTTCTATCGACCCTTGTACGTCGCCCTTAATAATGACGGGAAGTTCTCGCGTATCTACTGATTTCATTTGTTCAAAGATGTTATCTAATGTGATTTTATCTCTGGACAAATCTTTTTGACGTTCAACTTCAGCGCGTTCTTTCGCTGCAGCCTCTGCTTCTTTTTGTGATTTCACAATATAGAATTTGTCACCTGCATCTGGCACTTCACTGAGGCCAGAAATAGTCATTGGCATAGAAGGTCCGGCACTATCTACCTGTTTGCCGTGATCATCTGTGAGTGATCGAAGTCGTCCATACCCGCGACCCGCAACAATGTAATTGCCCTTCTTCAACAAGCCCTGTTGGACCAAAATGCTTGCCACTGGTCCTTGGCCTTCGGCGAGATGCGCTTCGATAACAGTGCCCTCTGCAGGACCACCAAAATCCGCTTTGAGGTCAAGAAGTTCTGCTTGATAATCCAAAATATCAAGCAGATCTTGAATACCCTCATTTTTAATTGCGCTTGTACGAATTACCTCTATGTCGCCACCCCAGTCAACTGGATTGAGTTCATGTTCAGCAAGTTGTCCAAGAATTCTCTGGATGTTTTCATCCGTTGCTTCTGCTTTATCAATTTTATTCAACGCAACCACAATTGGAACACCCGCTGCTTTCGCGTGGGCGATTGATTCAATTGTCTGGGGCATCACGCCGTCGTCTGCTGCAATAACAAGAACCACAATATCAGTTACTTTTGCACCGCGTGCACGCATTTCCGTAAATGCTTCGTGACCCGGCGTATCAATAAATGTCACCATACGCTCCCCTTCGCCGGCTGTAACAGGCACTCTAAACGCGCTCGTCGCTTGCGTAATACCACCTGCTTCACCGTCTGCAACATTCGCGTTTCGAATTCTGTCGAGCAATGATGTTTTACCGTGATCAACATGGCCCAAAATTGTGACAACTGGAGCGCATGGTTGTTCAGCAATTACATCCCGAGACGTAAAAGATTCAGCAATTTTATCAACTTCGGTTTTTGCTTCAACAACTTCAAGTTCGATGCCCCATTCCATCATCATCTCAATTGCTTTTTCTGTTTCCAAATAATCGTTCACGGTTGACATTGTGCCATCGAGCATTAATTTCTTAAGAATTTGATTCGCTTTGATCCCAGTAGTTGCGGAAAGTTCTTTGATTGAAATTGGTTCAGAAATTGAAACCGCACCACCAGTCTGTGCAAGGGTTTTTGCTTGAACAACAGGTTTTCCTGTGCGTTTTTGATTATCACGTCTTGCTTGTCGAAAAAATCCACCACTCTTGCGCAAACGATTTTCTCTTTCGAGTAGATCTTGCCTTCGCCAATTAGAGTCATTTCGATTTTGTGTTGGTTGATTTCGATTCGTCCGTTCACCTTGGTGGGTTGCACCACGGCGTTTGTTTCGGCGAGAATCCTGCCGCCCTTGTCCCGGAGGAGGTTCTACTGGCGCGCCTCGAGGCGCGCGGACACCACCACCACCGGGTGATGATTGTTGCGTCGGTGGCTTTCGTTTTGGACGTGGTGCCGGTTCTGGCTCTGGTTCCTCAACACGAATTACGCGGGGACCAGTCATCTTTGCTTTCACAGGCGCGTCCATTTTTCGGCCAACTGCCTTTACTTGTCCTCCGTTGTCCTGCGCTGTCTTTGTAGTCTTCTTATCAGTAGCCGAACTTTTTGCAGTTTTCTTTGTCGCCTTTTTACGGGTTTTTTTCTTTGCTTTTGCACGTGCTTTTTGCACGTCCACTTTCGCACTTGTTTCAACTGCGGAAGTAGATGCTTCTGCAGCCTCGCTAAACCACTCTGCAATGGTTGCAGAAAGCCCAGCAGACACAGGAGATTGGTGGTTAACAATATCTGGTACACCCTCATCGGTGCACTTCTTCACGATATCCTTGGAATTAACACCAAGCTGCTTCGCTAATTGATGAACTCTTGTCACTGCCTTTTTTGCCAAAACGTATTCTCCGTACACACTACAAATTATGCAGGTGTATCTGTTTGCTCCGATTGTTCACTTTCAACTGCGACGGATGTTTCTTCAGAATTATTTTCAACCGCTGGGGCTTCTTCACTTTCAGGAGCGCCGAGACCTAGAATTGAATCTGCAGCTGCTTCTGCATCATCATCGATTTCACCATCAAGAACTGCGGCCGCTGAGGCTTCTTCTTCAAGTGCTCGCGCCTCTTCTGCTTCTTTTTCTACTTCACGCTGCGCTGTCACTTCTTTTGCCATAACAATGGCCGCCTCAACACATCGGTCGGCAACTTGATCATCTATTTCAAGGTCGGTCACCATGACATTCCGCCCAATTTCTTCAACATCAAAAACACTGATCATTCCCATCGCAGCCATGCGGTCGAGCATTTCTTCGGATACACCTTCGATTTCCTTCAATGCACCCCAAAGAGTTTCAAGTCCCTTGGTGTATTCATCTGGAGTAAGAATGTCGATGTCCCAACCGGTGAGTCTCGCTGCAAGTCGAACATTTTGACCTCTACGGCCGATTGCAAGGGATAGTTGATCTTCACGAACAACGATTGTTGCTCGTCCAAGTTCAAAACAAAGACTCACGTCTTCTACTTCAGCAGGCTTCAGTGCATTTGAAATTAAAACTTGACTAGATTCGTTCCAACGAACGATGTCTATTTTTTCGCCACCAAGTTCTTCGACAATGTTACGAATGCGAGAACCTCGCACACCAACGCATGCCCCGACTGGATCAATTTTAGAATCGTTTGATGTTACCGCAATTTTTGTTCGGAAACCTGGTTCTCTAGACATTGCTCGAATTTCAATAACATGTTCGTGCACTTCTGGCACTTCTGTTTCAAAAAGTTTACGAATAAAATCAGCGTGGCTTCGTGACAAAACAATTTTGACTTGACTTCCCGTGTCACGAACATCGATCACAAAACATCGAATGCGATCACCAGCGTTAAACTGCTCACCTGGAATTTGCTCGCTTCTTGGCATAAAGCCTTCGACTCGTCCACCCTTATCGAGCTGCACGATAAGTGACCCGCCCTCGTATCTACTGCATGAACCTGTTAAAAGTTCACCGACCTTGTCAGCGAACTCATCAAAAATGCCCGTTCGTTCATCTTCTCGGAATCGTTGGATCATGACCTGCTTTGCAGTTTGCGCTGGAATGCGACCAAGATCGGCGAGTGGAATTTCAACTGCACCTTCAGGAAGATGCCGCCAAATTGTAATTTCACCTGTCAGTTGATCCATATTGCAAGAGAACTCTTCGGTATCAAGTGAGTTAAAATGTCGTCTTGCAGCACTAACCATTGCTTGCTCTAGATCGCCAATGATGACAGAGACTTCGATCTTCCGTTGCGCTGCGATTGTTTTAATGAGTTCTAATGTTTCGGTGTTCATGATTCTTAAACCTTATGTAGTTGTTGAATTATTGAGTTGTCGGCAGGTGCCATAAAAAATGCCACGGTTCGCGAAGCGGAACCAGTGGCCTAAAACCGTGAGGTCGATCGGAGTGAAACACTCCAGTGCTTGAGTTGGAGTAAAACTCAATGCACGACCAAATTCCTTTTGCAGGAAAAACCACCTGCTAGGGGAAGGCTCAAGGCCACAAGATGACTGCAATTAGCAGCCATGGCGGGAAAAAAGATGTAAGGATCCACCTTGGATCATTACCATACTCCTTAGAAGTTACCAGCCCACAACCGATGTGAGCCGAAGCGGTATAGGGTACGCCGACAAGCCCTTAAAAGCAACCTGTTATGCAACAAACCCTGCTCGAACTCGTTACATTAGGCGATACCCATGAAGAATCATATAACCCAGTTTTTAAGTCTTTTTATCGTGTTTTTCGGCTCTACCGCCCTTGCCCAACCGGGCGTTTTTCATGATTCGAGAGATCGAGTTACTATAGAAGTTGTCGTTGAACCCGAGCAGGTGGTCGCAGGGAGCGATTTCATCATCGCGGTTGTACTCGATCATGATGAACATTGGCATACCCATACCAACGATCCACAAGTGCCAGAAGCCCTTGGTGATCCTGAAGATTACATCGCAACCAAAATTTTAATAGAAACACAAGACGATTCACCGCTCACCATCCACAAAGGCTTTATGCAGTGGCCAAGTGCGGTCATGGTTGAGGTTGGGTTCATTGGTGAACCCGTTGACTACGGTGTATTTGAAAAAAAAGTAGTTGTATACATTCCTGTGTCAGTTTCAAAAAACGCCAAGCCGGGAAACGCTTCGTTCAAAGTGCGTACAATTTTTCAGGCGTGTGACGAAACAACATGTATTGCTCCCACACCACAAGAAGGGCAAGGATCACGGTGGGAAGAGTATGGAATTGAATCATCAATAGATATCGTTTCAAAAGCAGAAGCAGGTGGATCAGCAAAAACTTCTGTTCTTTTTAAAAACTTTGACAGCTCGATTTTTGGAAAAATTCATGCTGGTGCAACGCCGCCAAGTGAAGCAATTGAATTTGATTTGTTTGGGTTGCAATTTAGTCTTGACCCAAGCGGCTCGCTTGGCATGTTGTTGCTCATCATTGTTGCGATGGGTGGCGGTTTTTTACTCAACCTCACACCTTGCGTGTTGCCCGTGATTCCACTCAAAATTATGGGCTTGAGTAAAAGTGCAGGGAATAGAAAAACGACATTCATTCTTGGCGTGTGGATGATGCTTGGAGTCATGGCGCTCTGGTTGGCACTTGGTGCAGCTATTGCTGTGTTTAGTGGTTTTACTGCGATCAACCAGTTGTTTCAATATCCAACGTTTACAATTGGCTTGGGCATTTTTATTGGCGTGATGGCAATTGGTATGGGTGGATTGTTTTCAATTCAATTACCAAACTTTGTCTATACGTTTAATCCAAAACATGACTCTTGGATTGGTTCGTTTTTGTTTGGTGTGATGACAGCAGTACTTTCAACGCCATGTACCGCCCCGTTTATGGGCGCAGCTGCTGCGTGGGCAACTACGCAATCCGCAGTCTGGACATTAACAGTATTTGGCGCAATTGGTTTTGGTATGGCGGTTCCATATCTCGTACTTGCTGCGTTCCCACATCTTGTTGACAAGATGCCAAAAGCAGGACCATCGAGCGATGTGATTAAACAAGTCATGGGTCTACTGATGCTCGCTGCAGCCGCGTATTTCTTAGGTGTAGGATTAAGCGGGGTCTTCCAACAAGAGGGTGCACCACCAACACGATCCTACTTGTGGGCCGTTGCACTCTGTGTTGCCGCCGCAGGCGTTTGGCTTGCGTGGCGAACAATTAAAATTACAAACCGATCAGGCATGCGAATCATTTTTGTTGGCGCCGGAATTTTCATGTTCGTCGCTTCTATTGTCGTGGGCAATCGTCTGACAGAAGACGGCCCGATCGACTGGGCATACTACACACCAGAAGTGTTGCAAGATTCACTTGATGAAGGCGACACTGTTGTGCTGGAATTTACTGCAGAATGGTGCCTCAATTGCAAACTGCTTGAATCCACTGTCCTCCATTCATCGCGAGTTGTAGAAGCGTTTGAAAGTGAGCATGTTTCACCAATTAAGATTGATTTGACTGGAAATAATGTTGCTGGCAACGCGCTACTCGATGAAGTTGGTGGGCTTCGAATTCCCCTTTTGATTATTCTTGGCCCCGACGGCGAAGAAGTATTTAGAGGAGATTTTTACACTGTGGACCAAGTGCTTGACGCTATCGCTCCCACTTCTTCAGACTCCGTTCGTTAACACGCATTCTCTCTATCTTAGATAACGCGCGGGTAGAATCTGTTTTTTTGTAAATCTCATTCAGATCTACTGCTCGGTCATACGCTATAGGATAATCTACATGCTTCAAAGTCCACAAACAATCGGCAAGAAGGATCACTGCATGCAAACCGTTTGGATCAATAGCTCTAAGCTTTTGTGAAGCATGAAGCGCATCTTCAGGTGTGGCAGCGGCTTTACAACGTAAATACCACACAGCTGGAGTTGGATCAACATTTTCTAACAGCGTGATAACACTTTCATTTTCACCCACAGATAAAAAAAGTTTTGCTGCGATAAGTTTTGATTGCCTTGTGACACTTTGTTCACCGAGAGCAGTTGCAACATCACCTACGTTTTCTCCATCGATCAATGCTTTTGCAGCATTTTTCTGTAAATATTCGTCATGTGCAAGGGGCATGAATCCAAAATACAAAACAACACACGCAAGTGCAAACGGAATCATAGACACGATAGTATCAATTATTTTGGTTTTAGTTTGTTCATTTGAAAGTGCAGAGCCAATCCCAAGAACGCAAAATGCAAAGAGGGTTGAGCCAAGATCAAACATTATCAAATCAACTTGGGCATCAAGAACAACGATGATTGCAGCAAGACCAAGCCCTGCAGTGAAGCGTTGTCGGCGATTGGCCATGTCACCAATCCACAATTTTTTTCCAGCATTCCATAGAAATTTGAATAGAATTGCAATCCAGCAAAACGCATAGATAGAATAAGAAGCAAGCCAATCGAACACGATGTTGTGCGTCGAAGTAATTGCTTCCGTTGCAGATTCTGGGCGTACAGTCAGCCACGCATCTTGAAAGTGATCAGGACCAACACCAAACAGATGCGTCCCTGCAATTTTTAAGCCACCAACAAAATATTGACTGCGAACAAGGAGAGATCGTTCGCTAAGAATTGACTCTGCTAAACATCCACGGAAAATCACAATGGTCACCGATGCGACAACAACCGAAACAGCAATGAGACCGCCACGCTTTTTTAGCAGGATTTTTGTGCGTGGAAAGTAAATACACATTATAAAAACAATTGCAATCAACAGCAAAACTATTACTGTTTTTGAAAACGTTGCAAGCGCTGCGAAGCAGCAAAGCAAAGCGAACAAACTTGCGCAGAGTGAAAAGAGCTTTTGCTTACTCCACAACGACGCACACGCAAAGGTCCACATCACTGCAAGGCTAACTAACACACCGCCACACACATTTGGCGAAGAAAACCATCCCATCTGACTAAATGATCGAAGTCTCTCTTCAAAGACTGCGGCCATTGGCGTGCCATACTGCAAACCATTCATTCTGAGCACATCTCGCTTGTGCGATTCAAAGTACTGAATCAGTTGGAGGTGATCACCGTACGCAAAAGCTGCGCTTGCAAGAAGCGGAATCGTCAACGAAAGTAACACAATTGGTGCAAGCACAGAAACCCGCTGCCCTCTACAAAGATGTGCTAACGTAACGCAAGCCATGATTGCAGCTATCCACGCAGAACCGTGGACGTATTGCATGGCATCTCCATGCCCATGGAACCAAAGAACAACAATTGGAAATGCTGCTAAACACACAAAATACCAGTGAATTATTCTTCCTCGCAGTGTTTCCCCAAGAAGTGCCATGGAGCACAATGCGAGTACCAAAACATCAAGCAACACACTTCCGCTTGGACCAAGTACACCGGTTGGAAGTTCCTTCGTGATCAAGGGATTAAGATCAAAATATGGATTTGATGTGTGCAAGATCAAGCAACGTGAAACTGCGATCACGCAGATCATGAAAGATGCGCCTACTCTCATTGCAGCGCTACACATATTTTCGTCCTGTGTAATCAAAAAACGAAATGACGAGGAGCGCAAGACAAACCAATAGAGTAAGTAAAATTGCACCAGTTGCGTCTGATCTCCCAAGGAGAAGCCCTGCTATTCCGGTGACACCACTGATTGCGAAAAGCACCACGAGCGTGCCAATATTTCCTAGTCCACGTTGTGCAAGGCGATGAGAAAAATGTTGTTGATCCCCTTTGAATGGACTTTTTCCTTGGAGTATACGAATGGATGTCACTGTAAAAAAGTCATACAGTGGAAGAGCGAGTACAAAGATTGGCATCAGCACGCCATACCACGCAGTTCCGATTCCGGATGTCGCTTCTGGATCGAACCACGTCACTCTTGTAACAAGAACTGCGAGTGCAAAACCAATCACCAGTGAACCGCCGTCCCCCATAAATATTTTTGCTTTCGGTTTATTCCACCAGAAAAACCCTGTGTTTCCACCGACAAGCAAGGCGAGCATTGCGCCAACAAACCACTGGCTGCCCATAAGTGCTGCGATCATAAAAAGTCCACCCGAAACAATAGTGATCCCCGCAGTCACGCCATCCATGTTGTCGAGATAATTCATTGCATTGGTCAGCACCATGATCCATATAACTGTGCAGGAGATGCTAATGATTGAACCAGTTCCAAGCCAAGTGTCAAGTACCGAAAGCAAGCGAATGTCAAACCACACTACCAATGCAAGTGCACAACCAAGTTGGATGAGTGTTTTTGGTAGAACGCCCAAAGGTTTTCGATCGTCAATGAGACCAACAACATGCAAGGTTGTTAAACAAACAAGGAACGCAGTTGCCAGTGGTGTGCTTTCTGCAATTTGCGCTTTCCATGGAGCGAGAGATGGAATCAATTCGGTGATCGCATCTGGTGCAAGTTGCATTGCAATGAGACCCCCAGCGAGTGGAAGAACGAGGGTTGCCCAAATTGCGATACCCCCGATGTTTGGTACAGAACGAAGTTCTTTATCGTGACCCTCGAATCCGGCTGTATCAAGTACACCTGCCCGCTGACCAATTCGAACAAGTGCACCGGTAAGAACAAGGGATACAACGGCTGAAGCAGCAAACAAAATGAGAACCAGTGACGTCATTACCACTTATGGTAACCCATCAATCACCTTCAAAAATGTGAAAAATAATCCATAGAAATTGTCCGACGAGAAAAAGAGTTCCCAAAGAAGCATCAAAACCGTTTCTTTTAAGAAAAAGCGGCGTTCATTGGCATCAATATGGTAATTCCGCTTCCATGATGACCGGATGGTCGAGTCCATTCGTTGGTTTGCAGCGTAAAATACGCAAATGAAATCACTTGCCGTTTATTGTGCCTCTTCTACGCAGCTTGAACCTGCATTTCACAACGCTGCAGATGCTGTTGGATCAGGCTTAGCTGCTCGCGGGCTTTCCCTTGTATATGGAGGGGGTTGTATTGGGCTGATGGGTGAAGTTGCAATCGCTGCGGCAAAAGGTGGCGCAACAGTCACTGGCGTGATCACGCAAAAACTTGTCGAACATGAACAAGCCAATAACGATTGTGATGAACTCATCGTTGTGGACACAATGCAAGAGCGACGAACAATCATGATGGAACGTGCTGATGGATACCTTGTGCTTCCCGGTGGCATTGGAACGTACGAAGAGTTTTTTGAAGTACTTGTTGGCCGGCAACTTGGCGATCACACAAAACCAATTGGCATCGTCAATGTCAACGGATATTTCGATCCTCTGCATGACATGCTTGAACATGGAATAGAACACCAATTCATTCGACCCGCGCTTCGGGGTCTTGTCTTTATCGACTCCTGCCCCGATGCTGTTCTTGATCACATCATCGAGCACGAAGGCGAAGAACTTCCTGCAAGTGCAATTCTCCCCATGCACAGCGGGAATGATGGATAATGTACGCGTGTCACCAAACCCACAATCTTTAGGCATCATTGCTGGCAACGGGATCTTGCCATCACTCGTCGCGCGCGCTGCAAAAACTGCTGGGTATCGAGTTTGCTGCATCGGTTTGAAACATCAATTCGATCCCGAACTCCCAAATGTATGCGATGAGTTTTCAGAAGTAGGCGTGGCAAAAATTGGTCGATGGATTCGGCTCATGAAAAAGTGGAACATCGATGAAGCGGTCATGGTCGGCGGTGTTGGTAAAACCGTCATGCATGATCCATTTCGACTCCTTCGCATGATGCCTGATGTGCGAGGACTCCGTCTGTGGTATCGTCGTCTCCGCCACGACCGCCGCGACGCTACAGTGCTCGGTGCAATTGCCGACGAATTACACGAAGCAGGAGTTACGCTCATCGATTCAACAACACACATCAAGGAACACCTCGCCACAAACGGAATTATTGGTAGTGTCAAACCCAGTGCACAACAAACAAATGACATTGCTTTTGGCCTGCCCCTTTTGCGCGAGACTGTCGAATTACACATCGGTCAATCGATCGCTGTTCGTGAAGGTGACGTCCTTGCAGTTGAAGCAATTGAAGGCACTGCTGCGCTCATCAAGCGCGCAGGTGAATTGTGCAAACGCAAGGGTTGGACTTTACTAAAGACCGCAGCAACTGATCACGACATGCGTGCCGACGTGCCATCCATTGGCACAGAAACAATCTCACAGTGCGCAGTTGCAGGTTGCCGATGCATTGCACTGGGAACAAACAACGTTATTCTTCTTGATAAACCAGCAGTGATCGACGCAGCAAATAGCGCAGGAATCGCAATCGTTGGCGTCTGAACAACCGTTTGTTTCACGCGCAGGATTAAAACTTGAGCACGCGCTTGAGACGTTTCAATTTGATGTCACAAATTTCACGTGCGTCGATTTAGGGTGTAACGTTGGGGGATTTACTGATTGCTTATTGCAACGCGGAGCATCAAAAGTCTACGCTGTTGACACTGGATATGGCACACTTGCGTGGAAACTTCGAAGCGATGACCGCGTCATCACAATGGAACGAACAAATGCACTTCATGTTGAGCCAAAAGAAATTGTCGACTTGGCAGTTGTTGACCTCGGGTGGACAAGACAAACACTCGCAATTCCAGCCGCAATCAAGTGGACAAAAAGTGGACAAATCATCACCCTTGTCAAACCACACTACGAACTCACAAAAGAAGAAAAAACGCAGGAATCCGTGAGTTCTGGTCTCTCAGAGGAGATGGTAGAGCGTGTTTTGAAGAGAGTTCGTGCAGAAATTGAGTCCATGGGACTTTGTGTTATTGCTGAAACAAAGTCGCCAATTCGAGGCAAAAAATCATCTAAAAAAGGGAGCGGAAATGCAGAGCATCTGATGCTCCTTCGCTGCGAAAAGTAAGCCAAAAAACACGCACTCTAAAAGGCTTCAAACTGCGCGATCTGACTCTAATTGAGGTACAATAAACAGTTCGCACAGGCAATGAGTGAGACACCAAAACAACCCGAAAATACTGGCGATGAAGGCTCTGAAAAAGAACCTTCAAACCTTGGTCACGTTGTTGAACAACTCATTGAACGAGAACTGCACGACAGTTATCTCACGTACGCAATGTCAACAATTATGGATCGTGCACTGCCAGATGTTCGCGATGGTTTAAAGCCATCGCAACGTCGCATTTTGGTTGCGATGAACGACCTCAATCTTTCACCCGGTAGAAAACATCGGAAGTGTGCAAAGATCGCAGGCGATACTTCGGGTAACTATCACCCACACGGCGAATCAGTAATCTATCCAACGTTGGTCAACATGGGCCAAAGTTGGAAAATGCGAACGATGCTTGTCGACAAACAGGGTAACTTCGGTTCGATCGATGGTGATCCCCCTGCTGCGATGCGATACACAGAAGCCCGCATGACTGCCGCTGCAGTTGAAATGCTCGCTGACATCAAACTCGGCACTGTTGACTTCAAACCAAATTACGATGAAACACGATTAGAACCAACGGTTCTGCCTGGTAGATTTCCAAACTTGCTTGTCAATGGTTCAAATGGTATTGCAGTTGGCATGGCGTGTTCCATGCCGCCACATAATGTTGGTGAAATTTGCGATGCGATCATCGCAACCATCGATAACCCTGATCTTTCTTTACAAGAGTTACTTGAAATTGTTCCAGGCCCTGATTTCCCGACTGGTGGACTCGTTGTTGGCAAGCGCGGCATTCTTGACGCGTACGCAACTGGTCGAAGTCGATTTAAGGTACGAGGCCGTGTCCACCACGAAGAAATTGGCAAACGGCAAGCAATTGTCATTGATGAAATCCCTTATCAAATTGTGCAAAACAACTTGATTGAGAAAATGGTTGAATGTGCAAAGACTGGTCGCATCAATGATATTTCAGATATCAAAAACTTCTCGGGTAAAAAATGGCGGACGCGAATTGTTGTCTACCTAAAACGAGGCGCTGATCCTTCTGTCGTTGAACGGCAGTTGTATCAATACACGCCGCTCCAATCAACGGTTTCCGTCATCAACATCGCACTTGTTAGTGGACGGCCACAAACACTTCCACTTCGTGCATTGATTGATTGCTGGGTAGGCCACCGCCAAGAAGTAATCCGAAGGCGAACTGAGCATTTGCTTCGTGAAGCACGCAAAGCCGCGCACAAACTTGAAGGTTTGATTTACGCAGTATGTGACATCGATGAAGTAATCGCACTGATTCGCGGCAGTCGAACGCGCGACGAAGCGATCGAAAAATTGATCGCCCGAGCATTTACGATTTCAGAATCGCATGAATATGCGAAGTTTATTTCCAACCGACTCATTGAAACAGCGAAAGATGGCGTGTCACTTTCTCGCGTGCAAGCAGAATCAATTGGTGCGTTGCGATTGATCCAACTTGTTGGACTTGAAATTGAAAAACTCACGAGCGATTATGCTGAACTACTGGAAAAAATTGATTATTACGCAAGCATTCTTGCAAGCGAACAAAAAGTTTTTGACATGATCCGCGAAGATTGCCTTGAAATGAAAGATCGCTTCGCAACACCGCGGCTTACTGGCTTTATTGAAGCAGAAGAAGAAGAGTTTGATCATGGAGCGTTAATCACAGAACACGATGTGTGTGTAACAATTTCACATCAAGGCTATGTCAAGCGTCTCCCGATCGACACATTCAGAGAACAGGGTCGAGGTGGTCGTGGCATCAAAGGTGGAGAAACAAGAGACGGTGACTTTATTGAACACATCTTTGTTGCCTCAACGCACGATGATCTGTTGTGCTTTACTGATTCTGGGCGCGTGTTTAACTTAAAAGTGTATCGAATTCCAGAAGCAACCCGTACAAGTAAGGGTCGAGCATTAGTCAACTTACTGAACTTCAAAGATGACGAGCAAGTTGTGACTGTCCGAGCCATAAAAGATTTTGAAAACAATCAAGAAAACCTCGTGTTTGCAACCGCAAATGGAAAGGTGAAACGAACTGCTGTCGCTGACTACCACAACGTAAACAAAGGCGGCATCCGCGCAATTAAACTCAATGATGGCGATGCTTTAATCGATGTCATTAAAACTGATGGCACGGGACACATTCTTCTTGCAACAAAACAAGGCATGTCGATTCGCTTTGATGAAAATGACGCACGTCTGATGGGGCGTACTGCTGCTGGCGTAAAGGGAATCACGCTAGCAAAAGATGATCTCGTTGTTGGTGCTGTCCTTGCGATGGATGATGCCGATCTCATGACCATGACTGAAAATGGGTATGGCAAGCGCACACCGATGGAAGAATATCTTGTGCGAAGTAGTGAAGACGGTACAACTCGACCACAAGGCAGAGGCGGCAAAGGCCGGCGTGATATCAAAACTGGTGACCGAAACGGTCTCGTTGCAGATATTCGCGCCGTTCGAGATGGTGACAGCCTGATGTTCATCACTGCAAATGGGATGCTCGTTAGGATCGCTGCAAGCGATATTCGCTCCATTGGCAGAAATACCAAGGGTGTAAAAGTAGTGAATCTGAAAGATGACGATCGCCTCATTGCAGCCGCTAAAATCGAAGGCTCCGACGAGCCTGCCGAACTTGACGCTTCAACAGAATAAAATCACCCCCGAATAAAATCGCCCCCAGAAAAACTCACCCCCGGTGAGTTTTTTAAACAACGAATCAAAAATCCAATAAACGCACCGAGAGTGCGTTTATTTCGGGTATCCTCTATACCATGACACTGAATCAATGGTCCGAAGACGTACTCATTCTTGAACTTCAAAATGAGCCAGACTTTTCCGAAGACACGGATGCGTTGCTTACAAAACTTAAAAACAGCGACATTCTTGCACCCGACGTCATTATTGATTTGCAGCAAGTAACAACACTGAACTCATCTAATCTAGGCGCGTTGATTGAATGTAAAAAAATGCTCGCTTTAAAGGATCGCCGAATGATTATTTGCAATATCAACGATGGCATTTGGTCTACGATGCTTGCAACTGGTTTGGATCAAGTCTTTACATTTATTGAAGACACTACCACGGCTCTTACGAGTCTGATGGTCGGAGAGTAATCGCATGCGGCCATTGCGGCGCACTGAACATGACACACGGGTTGAGATCATGCCGTTGATCGACGTTGTGTTTTTGTTGCTTACATTTTTCATTTATGCAATGGTTCTCATGGTTCGGGCCGAAGTTTTGCCCGTTCCGTTCGAAACATATATGTCAGGCGAAACGGCGACGCCAAAGCCAGCAGTTTCAATTACGATTGCTGTTGATGGCAATGTCTATGTTGGAACAACTGTCGTCACACTTGATGATTTGGTAAAAAATGTGCGGATAAAACTCGCTGAAAAACCCGAAAGCGTCCTCTACTTGGTCATGGAAGATGGGCACTCTGTTGTTGATCGGGGTCCGCTGCTTACTGGTGCATGGGATCGTTTGCGGGCAGAAAGTTTGGAGGTATTCTTGGTAGGCGCTCCAAGTGAGGAAAACTCTCATGCTGCACCGTGAAGCAACGCCGCTGTGTATTGCTTTTGTTGCATCACTGGCAATTCACTTTACGGTGATACCACTTTTTACAAACAAACAGTTTGTATCTCCATTCGCACCTCCAACCGATGCTTCGCATCTTGAAACACCACCACTTGAAAAACCAGAAATCGTTCTTGGAATTGATCAATCTGAAGCATCGACTTTGACATGGATAGGGTACGAACAATACCAAAAACACCTCGCAAGATTAGCCGATGTTGAGCAAGCTGCTATGCAACTAGAACAGCCTTCCCCAAAACCTGCGGCACAAGAAGTAGTACTTGAACAACCCCAAAAAAACATAAAAAAAATACTTGATGATCTCAGTGAGACAATCGCGCCTGTCACCGATGCGGCAACAAAACTCATTGACGCACTACGAGGGCTTCAATTTTCATTTGCTTCACCAACACCACCGCCCACAGTGCAGCCCTCACATTCGCGTGAACAAGTTGTAGAAGCAAATCCAAAACCAGTTTCTGAATTTTCTGATCTTGAATCCGACCCTACTTCGATCGTAGAAGTGCCAAGAGAAAACTGGAAGACAGGACGCCCAATTGCTGCAGAAGGAATCATTCTCAGACCAAGAAGACCGTCGTTTACTGCACACCAATCTGTTACAAATGCACCCAATGGTCTCACCGCTGTTTTGGTGATTGACAATCGCGGCAGACCAATCGACGTTGAGATAATTCGCTCAACTGGCTCCTCTTCAATCGACCGATCACTTGTTGCGAGTTTGTATCGTTGGCGCGCTGCTGGTGAAAAAATAGATGCTGTCCTTGAAAACGAATCGATTCACATCACCATTCATATTTCACTTTCAAAATAAACTCACCCCCGGAAATAAACTCACCCCCGGTGAAACAATTTAGACCGCGGGTGAATTAATCTAGACCGCGGGTGAATTAATCGTGTCCATTTGCTACGGATCACCTCGCTTTGCGGTATCAACGATTATTTCACCCGGGGTCAACTCCTTCGGGTTTCTACCATATCTAAATTTTTTTGACCCTAGGTCAGTTCTTGCAAATAAACTCACCGGGGGTGAGTTTATTTCCGGGGGTGAGTTTATTGCAAACGAACATTCCAAAGTGACATTCGGCGCGTATCCGTTAGCACATAATCAAGTGGTGTGACTGTCGCGAATCCTGCCTTGAGCGCTTCGACATCACTGCCCTGCGCGGTATGCGCAAATGCCATGCCGTCACCCGCAGCCCAATAATACGTGCGTCCATACGGGCATTCTCGCTTGTCGTAATGACCAAGGTCGCCAGCGGCATTCATTTCAACCACTTTGATTTCGGGCATTGGCATATCTGGAGTTTCACATGTTGGAACATTGATATTCACAACCTCGTGCGGTTCAAGTTTGTTCTCTAAAACTTTGTCTATCACGTTTCTTGCAATTTCAGCTGCTCTGTCATAACAAATTGAATCGCGGTTATCTAAATGTAAACTCACAGCGATCGAAGGAACACCGAGAAATGCTGATTCAATTGCCGCAGCAACTGTGCCAGAATAAATAATATTGATTCCTACATTGGAACCACTGTTCATGCCACTGATCGTTAAGTCTGGTAGTTCGCCTTTTCCAAAACGCTCTTCCCATAACGTACGCAGTGCGAGTTTGACGCAATCTGCAGGTCGACCATCAATTGCTGTTCCAGACATCTGCTCTGTGACATCTACATGTTGGGTCATGAGTGGCTTGGTATATGTAATGCCATGACTTGTCGCAGACTGCACGGTTTCTGGTGCGATTACAATAAGTTCGCCTAAGCCCGCAAGTGCTTTATGTAACGCGATAATACCCGGTGCGCGTATACCATCATCATTCGTGAGTAAAATTCTCATTCCGCTCTTGGCTCCAATATGTATTCCTTGCCACCCCAGCAAATTGGTTTTCTGTTTCGTAACATTGATGCCGCGCCAAAAAGAATCCAAGCAACAACCATTGCTCCAATCGGCGAAAGCACTACAAAAATAACTGGCGCCCCGTTTATCTTATACAGCCATGCATTCACGAAAATAAACATCGTTACTGCTGCAATTGAAGTCCAAAACAAAGAAGGCGATCCAGAGGTTCCGAAATATATTCCAACAAATGCAATCAATGGCATACACACACCCACCACAAGCGCAGTCCATGCAGAACCGCGAAGTTTTTTCACGTCTCGGCTGTGCGATTCAATGTAGATCCGTTTCCAACCTGTTTTGAATGAATCGAAGGTTGGGTACATGGAACATTTCAACAAACCATCTGCAAACAGAAGTTGTACACGACCATCCGGTTCGCGTGCAATCGTTCTGGCAAAAGCAATATCTTCAAGAAGTGCTTCTTTTACTGCTTCATGTCCGCCAATTCCTTCGTACGCTTTTCTCGAAAACAAGAGAAACTGGCCATTTGCAAATGGGCGAGAACGATGCTCTCGGTTTACTCTGTCTACTGGGAATTGCCGTACTAAAAAAGTACTTGCAATTGGCTGAACAATTCGCTCAAAGGTTTTTGTAATCGTCAGCGTGCTCAAAATACTGAGCAATGAAGCTTTTCGCTTGATGGCAGACGCCACTGCACAACGGACAAGTTCCTTGTCAAATTTCGTGTCGGCGTCTGTGAATAACAACCAATCCCCAGTCGCTTTTTCTGCACCAAGCCTTGCAGCGTTACATTTTCCCGCCCAGCCCTCTGGGCAGGAGTAGTTTTCGATAATAGAAACACGTGTATCTTCCTTGGTGTGTTTCTGAAGAATTTCGAGTGTGCGATCGCTGCAACGGTCAAGAACAAATATGATTTGCACGTTTTTATGTGACTGACGCCGCAGAGAAGTTGCACATCTATCAATCACCCGCTCTTCGTTGTGTGCAGGAATCACGATACTCACCGATGCATCGGTGGGTGCTGGTAAATCTAGCCCCTCTCGAATGGTTGGTTTTGTACGAATCATCGAATTCAGTCGATACGCGAGTCCAATCCAAAAAAGCAATGACCCTGTCACCAAAACGCCCAAAATCCATGAAATGATTTCTGTTGCACTCATCAGTTGGTGCATTCTACCGATGTATCATTCTCATAACGATGTCAAATACAGAAAAAGAACAACCAATCGTCTTCTCGCGAAACGGTGTTCGCAATGTAGATCGAGATGCAATTGATCGGTATGGGATGCAGGGCATTGTGCTCATGGAAAATGCCGCTCGCGGTTCCGTTGATGTTATTGTGGATGTATGCAACAAAAATGAACTGCAACAGATCATCGTTGTTTGCGGGGCCGGAAATAATGGTGGTGATGGGTACGCAATCGCCCGCCATCTTCACAATCGAGGATGCAAGACAAGCGTCTTGTCAATCGCACCTCCTAAAACTCCAGAGGCCGTCACAAATGCAGAGATCGCAGAAAAAATGTGTATTCCATTTGTTATCTATAGAGACGATCTCTTTGAAGACGCCACGCTCATCATTGACGCCATCTTTGGCACAGGTATCAACCAAGAAGTACGTGGACCTGCGGTACCCATCATCGCATCCATTGGGCAATGCAATGCAAAAATCGTTTCAATCGATATACCATCGGGGCTTGATTGCGATACCGGCCAACCCTTGGGAATGGCGGTCAAGGCTGACCTCACAATCACATTCGCCGGATTTAAGCAGGGTTTTATGCAAAATTCTTCAGCGTGCTATGTGGGAGACGTTGTTGTTGTCGATATTGGCTGCCCGCAGGAATTAGTAAAAAAGTACGCATTACCCAACTCCTAGTACGATGCGTACTTCGTGTACCAAACACTTTTAACAAATCGATATTTAATGAGCCGCGTGATCCCGTTGATTGCAATCGCCGCAGTTGGTTTATGCGTTGCACTTGTCATTGTCGTTGTTTCGGTCATGACTGGCTTTCTAGATATGGTGCAATCTGCAGGTAAAACACTCATGGGTGATGTCATCATCACCTACGGTGTTTCGGGAATTCCACACTACGATACACTCGTTGAAAAATTAGAAGAAGATCCATCCATTCTTGCGGCGACTCCGATTGTTGATGGCTGGGGATTGCTGCGAATGCCTTACCCCGATTCAGATGCAAAGCAAAGTGAAACGGTACAAGTGTGGGGAATTGATCCAGATTCTTTTACACAAGTAACAGGATTTAACGATTCACTCCATTGGAAAACTTCAAGTAAACAACAGTTGGATTGGTTGCTATTCGATGCAATCAACAAAAACGCGAGTGCAATCTTACAGACTATGAGCGATGAAAAACAACAACTGCTCATCGACACCATAGGCGGTGCTCGGTCAACAATGAATTACCAATTCACTGATCTGTGGTCCGCAATGGAAGCACAACTTTCCGACAAACAATGGGAACTCGTCAAGGCATACGACGAACGATTACAAAATCCAGAAAAAGTTTTTGCACAAGGCTTGTCTTTGTCACGCAATGGAAAAGCGGGAATTGTCTCAGGATTACATGTTTCTGATGGGAACGAACGACAACAAGATGGTTCCTATGCAGTCATACGAAATGATCATTGGTGGATGCCAAGATTCGAAGGCACACTCACCATGTTGCCCATCGCTTCCGATGGTGGACTGATTGAACCAGAGTCAATCATCATGCCATTTACAAACGAATTTCAGTCTGGAGTCTTCCTCATTGACAGTTCGAGAATTTTTGTTCCAATTGAAACTGCGCAGCAGTTATTACACCTCGACAAGGCGGAGCTTGTTGATAATGATGACCCTACTGTTGTTGTTGGGGTTGATCCCGCTAGAGCAACGAGCGTGTTACTTTGTGGTGCCGATGGAGTGACTGCTGATGCGTTACAGCTCATTGCCGCAAAAGTGTACGACGAGTTTCGAGAAACACTTCGCGGTTCTACAACTGTCATGCCACCATCGAGAGGTGACCCAAGTTTGTCCATTCATACGTGGAAAGAACAACAAAAAAGTTTTACTGGACCAGTTGAAAAAGAACGCGAACTTATGCGAACGCTCTTTTCAATTATTTATCTTGTTGTCGCAGCGTTAATCCTTTCAATCTTCTGGGCAATCGTCTTTGAAAAAACAAGAGACATTGGAATCCTTCGCAGTCTTGGCGCGTCTCGCGCTGGAATTGTCTGGATTTTCTTACGATACGGTGGCATCATCGGAGTATTAGGATCACTTCTAGGTCTCTTGATAGGTTGGCTCGTCACAAAAAACATCAATGAAATTCACGCAGCAATGGGCGCACCGCCAATTGCAATTGCAATTGGTGCATTTGTTGTTTCAGTTGCTTCACTTTGGGTTGTAGTTGTTCGGGGACGACGTGGTGAAATTCTTCCAATCGTTGTTGGAATGCTATCGGCAATTACGTTTGGTGGAATTGGTGGAATTGTCCTTTTTGTGAGATCTCAGGGCGGAATCGTAATCTGGGATGCTTCGGTGTATTATTTCTCGGTTATTCCAAACAACATTGATTGGCCATCTGCATCCTTCACGCTTGTTGGTGCAGTGTTGTTTTGCTTGCTTGGTGCAGTTATTCCTGCAGCAAAGGCTGCAGATACCGATCCTGTAAAGGCGCTGCGTCATGAGTAATACACCGCTTCTTCAAGGCATTGACCTTCGAAAAACATACCACCTTGGTAAAACAGAAGTACCAGTGTTACATGGTGCTTCGCTTGAAGTACAACGCGGAGATTGGATCACCGTGCTTGGTTCAAGTGGCAGCGGAAAATCAACGTTGTTGCACTTGTTGGGTGGACTTGATCGCCCAGATAAAAACAGCGGAGAAGTTTTGTTTCATGGTGAATCTGTTTGGAAGAAAACAAACAAAGAAATAAACGAGTACCGAAACAGCGATATTGGTTTTGTCTTTCAGTTTTATCATCTGCTCCCTGAACTCAATGTGTTTGAAAATGTATTGCTCCCCGCGATGATTGGTGGTAGAAAAACAAATAACGATATGGCAAGAGAACGTGCTGCCTCATTACTCACACGTTTTGGCCTTGACCATCGAATGTTGCACCGCCCACGAGAACTCTCGGGCGGTGAGCGGCAACGCGCGGCGATCGCACGCGCCCTTGTAAACAAGCCAGAAGTACTTCTTGCAGATGAGCCAACTGGCAACCTTGATGAGACAACAGGAAACGAAATATTAGACGTGCTGCAAGGACTTCATCAAGATGGGCTCACAATTGTCATGGTGACCCACGAACAGCAGATTGCTGAACGTGGAAATGTGGTTATTCAACTGCGAAACGGAGTCGTTTGACCAAATCTTCTATGCCACAATGGCACGTTCATGGAGTTATAAATCACGCGTGGCACGGCTAAAACACTGAGGATTCAAGCATATTCGCAACATTTTTGTGGTTATCTGACGTTTTTACCCAAAATATGAAGATCTACTCAAATGGAACTCGACTTGCACCGATTGTATAGTTGTGGGCTCTGTTTATAGCCCATAGAAATTATCCCGCGTATCATGTGGGTGGAGAACTGAACACTATGTTTGAAAGATTGACAGATCGCGCTCGCAAAGTAATGGCTCTTGCTAATCAAGAGGCCCAACGCTTTAATCATGAATACATTGGCACTGAGCATATTTTGCTTGGGCTCGTGAAGGAAGGTTCGGGCGTTGGTGCGAATGTGCTCAAACACCTCGAAATTGACCTCCGCAAAGTTCGGCTTGAAGTCGAAAAACTCGTCAAAAGTGGCCCTGATATGGTCACGATGGGTAAATTGCCTCAAACACCTCGTGCGAAAAAGGTGATTGAATACGCAATAGAAGAAGCACGATCCCTCAATCACAATTACGTTGGTACTGAGCACCTTCTTCTTGGTTTGCTCCGTGAGCAAGATGGTGTTGCAGCGCAGGTTCTGATGAACCTTGGTTTGAAACTTGATGATGTTCGGGAAGAAGTATTGAACCTGCTTGGCGCTGGTGTTGACTGTGATGTCGAAATGAGCGGTGAAGAAGAAGAAATGCCTTCAGAGAGTGAGGGTGGTGGACGACCATCGCCTCGTGGTCGAGGTAAAAGTAAAACTCCTGCTCTTGATAGTTTTGGTCGCGATCTCACCGAACTTGCAAAGAAAGACGAGCTCGATCCAGTCATTGGTCGCCATAATGAAATTGAACGGCTCATCCAAGTCCTATGCCGTCGAACAAAGAATAACCCTGTTTTGCTCGGCGAAGCAGGTGTTGGTAAAACAGCAATCATTGAAGGACTTGCACAACGCATCATTGCTTGTGAAGTACCTGATCTTTTACATGACCGACGTGTTGTTGTTCTCGACCTTGCAATGATGGTTGCTGGAACGAAATATCGAGGCCAGTTTGAAGAACGAATCAAAGCAGTGATGAACGAAGTGCGTCGCGCAAAAAATATTCTTCTCTTTATCGATGAACTCCACACACTTGTTGGTGCTGGTGGTGCCGAGGGTGCGATCGATGCTTCCAATGTTTTGAAGCCCGCACTTTCACGCGGTGAAATCCAGTGCATTGGTGCAACAACATTCGATGAATATCGAAAATATATTGAAAAAGACGCAGCACTCGAACGTCGTTTTCAATCCATCGCCGTCAATCCCCCGAACACTAAAGATACGATTGCGATCCTGAAAGGGTTACGCGAGCGATACGAAACACACCATCGTGTAAAAATCACTGACGAAGCAATTAGTGCTGCTGTTGATCTTTCCAACCGGTATATTTCAGCGAGGGTGCAACCTGACAAATCAATCGACGTGATTGACGAAGCCGGTGCTCGCGTACGACTGAAGTCGATGACGAAGCCACCTTCAATGGCTGACCTTGAAGAAAAACTAGAACTTCTCAAGGTGAAAAAAGATGAAGCAGTCAAAAACGCTGACTATGAAGCCGCTGCTTCCCTTCGCGATGAATCCGAACAAATCCGTAAGGAAAAAGACACTATTCAAAAAGAATGGCGTGAAAAGATGAACGAAGTCAACGGTCTTGTTGATGAAGATGTCATCGCCCAAGTCATGTCTAGCATGACTGGTGTTCCACTCACTCGACTTGAAGAAGGTGAATCAGAACGTCTTCTTAACCTTGAAGATGAACTGCACAACACGGTCATCAGTCAACACGATGCCATCACCCAAATCGCGCGGGCGATTAGAAAAGCACGCAGTGGTCTTAAAGATCCCAACCGCCCCATGGGTTCATTCTTGTTCTTGGGACCAACTGGTGTTGGTAAAACGTTGCTCGCAAAAGCACTCACTGACTTTATGTTCGGTGATCCTGATTCTATGATTTATCTTGACATGTCTGAATACATGGAGAAGCACTCGATCTCACGATTGGTCGGCGCCCCTCCTGGATATGTCGGGTACGAAGAAGGCGGACAGTTGACTGAAAAAGTTCGCCGGCACCCATATTCAGTCGTGCTATTCGACGAAGTTGAAAAAGCACACGGTGATTTATTCAACATCCTTCTCCAAATCATGGAAGAAGGTCGATTGACTGACTCGTTCGGCCGACAAGTTGATTTCCGTAATACCATTGTCATTTTGACTTCGAACATTGGTGCGGATTTAATCAAAGGTGGTCAATCGTTCGGCTTCGGAAAACGTGAAGAAACAATTGATTACGACAAGTTGCAAAAACAACTCCTCGCCGAAACTGAAAAGTACTTCCGCCCAGAGTTCATTAACCGCCTTGATGATGTGATCGTTTTCCGACCACTCACCAAAGACGATCTCTATCAAATCATCGATATCGAACTTGGAAAAGTTGATTCGCGGCTCAAGGAAAAAGGCATGGAAATGCATCTTGACCAAAACGCCAAGGATTTTCTCATCGAAAAAGGGTATAACCCTGATTTTGGCGCTCGACCACTTCGTCGTGCTCTGAGTAGTTTCATTGAGGATCCGATGGCTGAATCGCTCCTTTCTGGTGATTACAAAAGCGGTGACCGCATCGATATTACACACAAGAAAGACGATGAACACTTGTTCTTTACTTCAACTCGAAAAGAGCCAGAAGAAGAAAAAGAACCAGAACCATCAGAAGCGTAATTTTTTCATCAGTTTATAACTGATCTACGCGGATGCACAGGCATCCGCGTTTATTTATTGACTCCGAGTTCATTAAAAAGGAACAGCGGATTCGAATGTCATAGATTCCAAAGTTACAGGATGCACAACTTGAAGTAACACCGCATGAAGCATCAAGCGAGGTGCCATTTCTCGTTGCTCAGGAGTTGCATACAAGTCATCACCAAGAATTGGATGACCAATTTCACGCAAATGCAAACGAAGTTGGTGGGAACGGCCTGTTTTTGGATACAACGCAAGGCGAGTACGGTCGCGCATCCGTTCAAGTACTTTCCAATTCGTCAACGACGGCTTCCCTTGTTTATGATCAACGCATTGCCTTGGTCGATTTTCCATATCCTTTCGAATCGGTAAATCAATTGTGCCAGTTTCTTCTTCTACAACCCCAAACACAATCGCTTCATACGTTTTTTCTACTTCTCGATCTTGAAATTGTCTACTCAGTTCTCGATGTGAATCTTTATCATTCGCCATGATCATGACCCCAGACGTGTCTCGATCTAGTCGGTGAACAATACGTGCACCCTCAACCGCAGAAGCAACGCGAACCGCGACACAATCTCGTTTTTCAAAACCAATTCCCGGAACCGAAAGCAAACTCGTTGGCTTATCCAACACCACAATAGATTCATCACGATAAATGACCGGAATTTCATGCGGCGTATGATCAAAGTTCGTAGAATGTAGTGTTCGGTCATCCAAGGAGTTCACCAATGATTACGTATTGTATTGTTTTGTTATCCACAGTTCTCTCTTCTAACAGTGACACTTTACACCCAGATGAAACGGGAAAGATTGGCACCCCCGTTTTACTCACTGATCCTGCTTTTTTCTTGAAGGCTGGTGAGAGCTACTTTGATCCCGCTGGAAAACGTGTTATTTTTCAAGCAATCGAACATCCCGAAGAAGGCGTTGCGCCTGACGACAATTATGGGATGTACCTTGGTGACCTCACGTTTGACGAAACTGGAACGATCTCAGGGCTTACGAACATCGAGCGAATCAGCAACGAGGGATCCGCAAACACATGTGGATGGTTCCACCCAACAGAAGAATCACTTGTCATGTTCGCTACGACAACGACACCGCTTGTCGAAGAAGACATTCCTGGCTACCAGCGAGAATCTGGGCGCTACCGCTGGGCATTTCCACCAAAGATGGACATTGTTTCGTGTGATCTAGCGCAAAACAACGCAACCTCAGCAATAGTATCTGACCCAGAACACTATCTAGCAGAAGGTTCATGGAGCCCTGACGGTAGGCATGTGTTGTTCTGTTCCCTCAAAAGTGGAATCGGTGACATTTACGTGACTGACTTGAAAACCGGTACAACCCGATTGATCGTTGGAGACGATGGATATGACGGAGGCCCGTTCTTTTCACCCGATGGCAAGCGAATTGTGTACCGATCTGATCGGAGGGGCAATGATCTGCTGCAACTATATGTTGCTGATCTCGCATTTAACGACGAAGGTTCAATTATTGGAATTTCAAAAGAATATCAACTCACTGACAATGTACATGTGAATTGGGGTCCATTTTGGCATCCAAACGGTCGGTTTCTCATTTACGCAACAAGTGAAGTAAGCCATCGAAATTACGAGCTGTTCATCTGCGATGCTGACAGCGGAGAACAAGATGGAACAACAAGGTACGGAACTCGAAAACGACGTGTCACACACGCAGATGGTTTCGATGGGCTTCCTGTCTTTAACACTGAAGGTGATGTGTTGATGTGGACGAGCAAACGAAACACCGGCACAAGTCAACTTTGGACAGCACCCTTTACTTTTGATCTTGAAGCTGGTCCACAAATGCCAAGCAGCCAACACAGTCATTAATGTTTCGAGCTCTGATCATTCTTTGGTTAGTCATTCCCGCTTGCACAACACAACGTGTTGAATATCATAAAAGACCTGCATGGCATTACGCAATGGACAAGGAAATGCCAGATGAGATTGTGAAAGAAGATGGAACAGTTATAAAGTATGCAACCGTCGGGGGAACAAGCAGCGAAGCTGTCTCTCAGTATCTCGATGGTATTGAACTGCGTAGCGAAGATGAAATTACTGGTGAGGTTACTCTACGTGCAGTTCTTCCTGAGCATGTTTTAGAACAAACACTCATCTGCTTACGTGATCGTGATTGGGATTTGTTGTACGAACAAATCCTCTCATCAGCAACTCGTGAAAACTATGAATCAAAAGAACGGGGACGAGAAGAGTTTCATGCATTCTTCAATACATACCGTAAAGAATTGGGTAAAACAGTTCAGCGGTTGCTTCGCGGAAAATCGTTCGGCGACGTCGTTCAACAAACTGTTGGTGATTACACCATTGTTACTTTCGCACCCGGTTCACTCGGTAACTTTAAGTTTCACACTGTGAAACTTGTCCGTGAAGGTGAGTTTCTTAAACTTGCTGTAATTGAATAACGTTACTCAGCGCGAAACGTCGTCAAACATGCAGTGTGTCCGTGTAAAAATGAACAACCGCCAACCGGTCCAATTTCACCTGCAGCAAAAAATCCTGCAATTGGAACTTCACCCAAGCGTTCACGAATAATGGTTAAATCGTGGTCATCTTCATGAAACAAATTTCGACCACGACCGTTGCATGTCACAAGCAAACCGGCAAAAGGTGTTTCGTCAAGTTGCTGCGCGTCAAGTAACAGTTGCAAATCTTCAACAGCGGTCTGCGCGTCTCTAACATGAAACTGCACCGTTTTTCCTAAACGATAAAACTCACCGCCAGCAACACCTTTCCGTTTTCGATCTAATCCCATGACGGATCGAACTAGAAAATCCCCTCTTCCAAAATGTGTTTTGTGCTCATCAATGACCCCTCCAAGAAGAAGTCCTGCTTCTAACAACGCGCGTTCGTGATCCGTTACGTTTCTTGAAAGTTCAGCAAGTTGATCAAGCGCAGGTTTTCCTCCAAGTTCAAGAACAACATTCCCATCCACCTTCGTCACGCGCAATGGTTTGCCAATTGGTCTACACCCTTGGCTCACGATGCAATCAAACTGGACGGGGCCTGAAATAGTCAAGCCCACACCCCCTGTTTTCAGAGATTGATCATTCAAGACAATCCGATTAAACGAAGCTTGAGAAGCCCCAGAAGCCATTCCGCCAATAATTGGCAACGTTGGTTTTCGGCAATTGGTCAATGCTGGGAGCAATCTTGTAATTGGAGTTGAGAATGGATCAGCAAAGAAAAATGCCGCTTTTGTGTCATCCTGCAACCCAATCCACGCAGGTATCTCTTCGGGCTTGGATATTGGAATTGGTTTTTCTGGCGTAGTTGTCCAAGGGGTTAATGTTACACCTGGCAAGTGCATTGCTATCGCTGATAGCCCAGCAACACCTTCGAGTTCAAGATCGCATCCAACCACTGCTTCTGTTGTTAAACCAATAATGACTTTTGGAGACAACGCGCGGCGAATATCTGCAACCGCTTGCTCCAAAGTTTCACGGTGGTGAAAACTTGCGAATACAAAGACCAGATCCGTTGGACCAGCCATTGCGCCTGCAAGTAACTGTGCAACTTCTATTGATGCAGTCCGCGTATCGAGATGTTCGCTGATTGCGGCAGCACCGCGCATCGCTTTTTCCTTAGACAGTTGCAGCCATTGACTTGGCAGCGTTTCGTGTTCGATTCAACAGTTCACTCGCATCTTCCATAGTCATCACCAAAGGCAATCGGAACCGTACTGATTTTTTACCGCACGGCAAAGCAAGCATTTTTTCGTTGAACATTGACTGCAACATGTTTGCACGTTGATCTGGATTTTCCATTGTGAACGCAATCAAGGATCCTTTGCCTCGCACGCTTGTATACACTTCTGTTTCTTTTTGGATATCTCGCAATCCTGCAATGATGTAATTGCCAACCTTTGTCACAAGATCTGCAATATTATCTCGTTCTATTATTTTGATAAATTGTGTGCAACGCACCATGTCAACAAGATTACCACCCCATGTAGAGTTAATGCGGCTAGAAAGTTTGAAGACGTTGTCTGGTACTTCGTCGATTCGACTTCCTGCATAAATACCGCAAGTTTGCGTCTTTTTACCAAAGGAAACAACGTCCGGTCTAACGCCGGAGTGTTGCCAAAACCAAGGCTTTCCTGAACCATAGAAGCCAGTTTGCACTTCATCAAAAACCAACAACGCTTCGCGTTCGTCTGCGTATTGACGAAGTTTTTGTAGGAATTCATCGCGGAAATGGTTGTCGCCGCCTTCACCCTGCATCGGCTCAATGACGATTGCGGCAATTCTGTTTGAATGTTCTTCAAAAGCACGTTCTATTTCCGCATACGTCTTTGCTTCCAACGCCTCGATGTCGTTACACACGTTGCCTTCATTATCAAACTCACAATGCGGAGTGGATACTCGTGGCCAATTGAATTTCGGAAACAATCCAATTTTATCGGGTAGTGTGTTTGTTAAACTCATTGTGTAACCACTGCGACCGTGGAACGCCTGTTCAAAATGCAACACTGCTAAATCGTTGACGTCATCTAAGAAATTTGTTCTACCGAGTTTTCTTGCTTTCCAATCAAAGGCTGTCTTCAACGCATTTTCAACAGCAAGCGCGCCACCTGAAACCCAGAAGTGATGTGAAAATCCTTCAGGCGTTACCTTTGAACCAAACGCTTCAACAAATTCTGCCAGTTCAGTTGTGTATAAATCTGAATTTGCAATTTTGTTTCGCGATACTTTAAGAATTTCATTACTAAATTCATCTTCCATCAACTCGGGATGATTAAAACCAAGTGGCCATGATGCAAAGCATGTGAATGCATCCAAGAAATCTTCGCCCGATGCAGAGTCGTGTATCCACACGCCTTTTGATTTATCTAGATCTACGACCATGTCATAGCCATCAGCGAGTTGATAGCGACTCAATAATTTGTGAACTTCATTTGGTTGAACGGTCATATTTTGCCTTTCGGTTGGGATAGGGAAGATTTCTGATTCTTGGGATTCAAAGCCCAACTTGGGGATTATACCAAACCAAAGGGGCTAAAAATACGCATTAATCACCCCTAATCTATGATAAAACCGGATCTTAGGTAAATGGAACTTGACGTAGAGGCGTACTGCTAAGACACTGTTCAACCATTGATTAGTGTCGGCTCTCGACGCTGTGGATTTTTGTATATACGCGTTGAAAAATACGCAGTTGGAGGTAGCCCAATATGGCTATTCGAAGCGGCGCCGGAACTGGTGTCATAGTATCACTCGTTGTATTTGTCCTCACCACTGTCTTTCTTTTGGTGCTCAGCATTGTGTTCTACACAGGCAAGGTAAGTGAAGCAGAGGCAACTGAAAAAGCGAAAACAGAACTTCGCGAGTTCATTACTTCTGAAGAAGAGAACCTAGATTCCTTTCAGCAAATTCTTTCATCTGCTAAATCTAGTCGAGTGTCAGTTGCTGAGTACTTGAATTCAGATCTTGAAGCACTTCGAGTTATCATTTCTGGTGCACCTGATACATCAACCGAATCTATACGAGCACATTTCAGTAGTTCACTCGGAAACGGTGGTTCACTTTTTCTCGCGCATGATCGCTTGAATCGACAATTACAAGAACGACAACAGGAGTTAGACGCAAGAGTCTCAGAACTCAATGCAGCGCGAGATCAAATCGCATCCCTTGAACAAACTTTAAGCGATGCAAGTGCAGCAACAACGCAAGCATTAGAAGCAAACAAATCTCAATGGTTGGACATCCAAAACGAATCTGAAGTGCTCGCACAAAACATGGATGAGCACTTTGCAAGCCGTGTACAACGCGACGGCCGTCTTTTAGGTGGCAAAACTACCCTGATCCAACAGTTAGAAAGTGAACGAGACCAATTGATCAAGGCAAAAACAATTCTCGCAAACGATGCGGCTGATCTCCGTGAACAGATCAATGCAAGCAGAATGGCTTCCATAGACCCTGCGATGCTCGTTGATGGAACTGTTCTTGATGCAGTTGGAACTGACAGAGTTTTTATTGATCTTGGTTCTCAAGACCACATTGTGCTCGGTATGTCATTTGAAATTTATGATGACCCGTCACAACTCCGAGTAAATGAAGATGGCGAGTTACCGCGAGGTAAGGCAAGCATTGAAATTATTAAAGTTGGCGAATCTACGTCAACAGCAAAAGTAACGCAATCAACACCAGGACGACCAATCGTTCGTGATAATATTATTGTCAACGCAGTGTACGACCCGCACTACCAGTACAAATTCATGGTACATGGTTTGTTTGATGCGAATGGAGATGGAGTGCCCGAGCACAACAACTCATTTATTAAAGACCGAATCACAACGTGGGGTGGCATTGTTGTTGAAACACAAGAAATCCTGCCCGGTGATCTTGACTTCCTTGTACTTGGAATCCAACCCCTTGAACCTCGACCACTTCCAAGAAATGCGACCGATCCTATGATTGATGATTATGCACGCAAGCAGCAAGCATTTTCCAATTACAGTTCACTTCTTGAACAAGCACAAGACGTAAAAATTCCAGTCCTAAATGCAAACCGTCTTGATGTTCTTACGGGGCAACCAACCCAGTAGAACCTTAGGGTACTACTGCCAACACAATTGTTGGCGAATCGAGTCATAGCGTGGCACGGAATCAATCCGCACTTCTGAATTGGTCTCAATATATCCCCTTGCGAGCAATTGCATCGATCGTTGGATGTTCGCCCATAGGTCTCAACATGCGTACAGCTTCACTCGTTGGCGATTGTTATTACAAATTTGTCAAACGACGACGCGAGGGTGCGATCACAAATATTGCGCGTAGTTTTCCAGAATGGGATCGCTCCAAAGTAGAAGCCACAGCACAAGCATCCATGCAACACATGTTTCAGCTGTTTATCGCAGAAGCAGTGCAAATGCCTTCGTTGATCACACCATCGACATGGCAAAAATACATTCGTTTTTCAGGTGTTGAAAAAATAACAGAGCGGTTAGTCAACAACAAACCGATTATTTTTATTACGGGTCACTGTGGTAATTGGGAACTGCTTGGATATTCACTTTCTGTGCTTGGGCATTCGATCGCTGCTGTTGCTAGACCACTTGACAATCCCCTGATCAATGATTGGGTACTTGGGATTCGCGAAAAATATGGTCTTCATATTATTACGAAGTGGGGATCAGTCCCTGTGTTACAAAACATCATTTCAGGTGGTGGAAGCATCGGTTTTATCGCAGATCAAAATGCGGGCGGTCGTGGCATGTACGTTCCCTTTTTTGGAAAGCTCGCCTCAACGTACAAATCGATTGGACTACTCGCGATGCGATACGATGTCCCCGTTGCGTGCGTCCATGCGAAACGACTACACGGACAGTTTAAATATGAAGTCTCGATGACTGATTACATTGAGCCACATGACTGGCACGATCAACCTGATCCCCTTTATTACATTACGGCTCGATACAACAGGGCAATCGAAACGATGGTTCGAGACGCGCCTGAGCAGTACCTCTGGTTGCATAGGCGGTGGAAAAGTCGGCCCAAGTTTGAACTCGACGGGTCGCCAATGCCAAAACGTCTTCGCAGTCAACTCGAATCCTTGCCTTGGCTCGGAGATGAGGAACTTCAAGCCCTAATTGGGTGATAGGATGTGCAGTTATGCCACGCCTTGATGGGTTTACAATTCTGATTGTTGATGATGACGAAGATATTCTCGCGTCGATGGAGCTTGCTATGCGTGCAGAGGGAGCGAAGACACTCACCGCGGGGGATGGGACAGAAGCGGTCTCGGAGTGTTCAGCCGGCTCACCAGATGCGGTGATTCTCGACATGATGCTGCCCAAGCGGTCCGGTTTTTTAGTACTTGAAGAAATTCAAGCGCTTCCAGAGCCACCCATTGTTGTCATGGTCACCGCCAATGAGGGAAAACGGCACATGGCGTATGCAACAGCACTCGGTGTTCAAGCGTATCTGATTAAGCCCGTAGGTCTCGATCGGCTTATAGATACCGTATGCTCCCTACTTGAGAAGAAAGAAGATTCATGAGTAAGCACTTTGTCATCCAATCAAGAGTGGAAGAAGATTCTACCGAGCGTACGTCTCTTGGTACACGCGAGACCATTCTTTCGTCTTTGGCAGAATACAACACAATGCCAGAAAAAGAGGGTGATGATATGTTGTGGGGTCCCGGAATTCGTATCGAGTTGCCGCCGACCGAGGGTGACGTGCACCAAATGTTATTACACATTGTTGAAGAAGAAATTGCGTGGTTTCCAATTGTTCGACTTGCAAGACAATTCAATTGGAGTGTGACCGATATTGAAACTGGACGAGAGTTACAACCGTAAAGTATTGGCAAGTTGCAATATTTTTAGAGACGACACAGAGAGAGACGGGGATACAAGTTGTTAAAAACTACCCCAGTGAACTTCACCGTTTCATAGTACTTAATGCTATAAAAACTTCATCAACAGGTGCATCAAATCGTTTTGGACCATGATTAAAACACACTGTTGTGACACCCTGCGCAGCGAGGGCTGCAATGTACATTGACGCTGCGTTTGTTGGCAGCCCGACAACACGTAATTCGGAATCATCTTCAACTATTGCTTGTGCTGCTGCGAGTGCTCTGTCACGATCAGTAAACACCATCGCAAGTGGGACATCTTCTTCAAACACAACCCATGGAACCGAAGCGTTTCGGCTTCCACACTGAACAAAGTAAAGGGTGTCCATTGAAGCAAGTTCATTCCACACAAGTTCCCGAGTTTGCGTAGTTTGTCTGTTTTGAAAAGTTTCAATGAGTTGATCTAGTGTTCTTTGTTCTAATCTAACCATGGTTTGGCACTCCAGCCTAATTGGTGTCATCCTGACGTTCTTAAACAAACCATCCTGCTGTTGAAACGCTGGGATTAGGGGGAATTTTGTTTCACAGCCCAATGCCAGAGTTTCTACATGCAGGAGAAAATCTGTACACCTATACAACCCTTACGAATCAAATGTCTTTCATGTTCTCGGACGCTCTTTTATTTTTAGATTATTGGCAATCGCTTGCGTTTTGTGTAAATCGATGGCACGCAAGCAGTAAGAGCCTTTGTATAAGGATGCGATGGCGATTTTAGAACCGTTGAAATTTCGCCACGTTCGACAATTTTTCCAGATCGCATCACGCAAATCTGATCTGCAACAGAGGGAACAAGGCAGAGATCGTGGGTGATAGAAATAATTGCCATGCCTCTGTTTTGTTGAAGGCGTTTGAGCAAACCAATGATTTGTAATGATGTAGATGCATCGAGTGCTGTCGTTGGTTCATCCGCAATCAAAAGGTCTGGTGAGCAGGCGAGTGCGATTGCAATCACTACACGTTGTCGCATTCCTCCAGAAAATTCGTGTGGATACGAGTTGTACCGAGATTTTGAAATACCGACTTCTTCGAGCGCTAACAAAGTTCGTTGCTTTGCCGCACGCCGAGTTATTGATTCGTGCGCCAATAGCGTTTCCATGATTTGTTCGCCAATAGAAAATACTGGGTTCAGCGATGTCATTGGTTCTTGAAAAACCATTGCTATCTTTTTACCGCGTAGTTTTTGCAATTGCGTGTTGTTTATGTTACAAATGTTTTGTTTGTCAAACAAAATCTCGCCTTCAACAAGTGCATTCTTTGGAAGAAGTCCAAGGATGGAAAGTGCACTCACGCTTTTTCCGCTTCCAGATTCTCCTACGATCGCGAGCGATTCGCCGCGCCCAACTGAAAAATCAATCCCATCCACCACAACGTGTTTGCCAAAAGTAATTTGAAGATTTTTTACTTCAAGCATGTTTGGGATCAACTTTATATCGCAAATGCTGACCAATGTAATTGATCACGACAAGCGTCATTGCGATCATTACACAGGGCCATAGCAGAAGCCACCAACGCGAATGTACGGTATTGAGTTGGCTCAAACCGTCCGCAGCAAGATTTCCCCAACTCGGAAGTGGCTCTCGAATTCCAATACCAAGAAAACTTAAAAAAGCTTCTGAAAGAATTGCTGTTGGTACAGTAAGTGTGGCATACACAATAATTGTTCCAAGGATTGAAGGAAAAATGTGATGCGTAAACAAACGGATACGTCCCACTCCAATAGTCCTTGCTGCATCAATTGATGGTCGTGAACGCAAACTCAACACTTGCCCTCGAATAACTCGAGACACTGTCAGCCAACTCACTGCACCGATAGCGATGAGTAGTGCGGTCACGTTGATTGTTTCTCGAATCGGTGGTGAAGTGATTGTCCCCTGCTCGACCAACCCACTCACTGCAACAGAGATGAGCACAACTAACATAATTGCAGGAAGACCATACAGAACATCGACTATGCGCATCATCACAGCGTCTATTTTTCCGCCACGAAAACCCGCAATCGTTCCCCACAACGTGCCAAGCACAACTGCGATTGTTGCCGCGGCAATACCCACTGCTATGCTAATGGCACCTCCAACGATGCATCTTGAGAAGAGGTCTCTCCCAAGCTGATCTGTTCCGAAAATCGAGAACTGCTCACCATCTGTTTGCACAGCCCAACTCGGTGGTTGTAGCGCAGCGGCCACATTAGTTCGTTCAAACCTCCTGCCAGAACCATCATCGGACATGGACCAAACCAAACCTGCAATCACAGTCACGAGCAAAAACACACCGATTGTGCCTCTTCGTTTGTTGACTGCAATCCACCTTCCAAACATGTTTGCATCATACTCGACACCCCTAAGCGACTCCATTAACAACGCGGCGAAACTCACCCCCGGTGAGTTTCTTAGATTATCTCACCCCCGGTGAGTTTATTGTTTTGTGTTCTCGCCAGCAAGAATTTCTGCGACACATTGTTCCACAACTTCATCAAAGCGTTCGCTTGTGTCAGCAAGCTGTTCTTTAAGCGCTTCCAAGTGTCGTTCAAGTCGATTCACGCTTAATGTTTGCACGCGGATGTTCAGTGCAGTTTTTGCGCGAACCAAACCACGTAGCGTTGCTATTTGAGCTTGTGAAACTTCTTCGTCAACACCAAGAGCGCGAATTGATTTTGTCACTTGAAAAATTTCAGCATCAAGTTTCAACTCGTTTAACTTCACTTCAAAAAGATCTGGATCCGATTCACGGATATGGACAAGTGAGGCAAGCCTGCGACCTTGACGGCGAATTATTTTTCTGAATGCCTCTGGATCATCGTGGCACATCGTTTCAAGTTGTTCAGCAAGTTCAGGGTCTATTTCCTTCGCAACTTCCATAACACGTTCGATCATCCGTTGCGGCATTTCGTCCATCATTTCTCTGTCACCCCGAGGACCACGCATCTTTGGATCCATGCCCTGACGATCTGGCCGAGGTCTTCGTCCATCCATTTCGTGTGGCATTGGCTGCATCAAACAGAGTGGAGCGAAACAGGTAAGTTCCGAACACCCTTGCTCTGGCGCAACAAAACCTAAGGAAAACATGGTGATGATCATTGACGTGCCTAGTACGATTGCGTGTTGCATAAGTGTTGTTCCCTTACTCGGTTAGTAAACCGTACTGCCACGACTCTAGATCTTCCCGAAGCCCGTTGAGTTCAAAAGACAATGCTGTGTAATTCAATTCACGTGCGTCTGCTAGGTATGCGTATTCACTTAAATCTAAATCATCAAGCAAGTACCCTTCTTCTTCAGCACTGAGTACATGGTTTTCTTGTGTTGGAGCATTTGTTAC
Source organism: Planctomycetota bacterium (assembly GCA_014381305.1). Taxonomy (GTDB): domain Bacteria; phylum Planctomycetota; class Phycisphaerae; order Phycisphaerales; family SM1A02. The sequence goes on along the minus strand of JACNLW010000075.1, from coordinate 10,311 downwards.
TGATGTTGTTGTCGTTACCACGCGTGGTGTGGAATGTACATCCATTCGGATTGCGACAAGGACCGCAAAGACAACGCACGCTGCAAGTGCAAGACGTTGCATTTTGACTGTAAAACCAATACGACCAATTACTGGTGATTCACCTTGCAATTCGTGTTGCGAAGCCGCCATGATTCGATCTTCAAGTCCGACTGGAGTATGTACTTTTGTTGCACTTGTAAGTGCGTGTTGGAATTCAGGCGAACCCAACATTGGTGCAGAGGCGGCCATCACACGCTCAGCGAGGCCAGCTGGAGGAGTCACGTGCGTTGTTTCCTCGAGCAATGCAGAGACTTGATCAAGCATTGGTGCCGAGGCAGTCATCACGCGGTCAGCAAGCCCTTTTGGGGTGTCTGCGCCAGAAAGCGCCTTGGATAGAACATCTTCCATCTTTTGCTCTTGCGGGTCGAATTGTCGGTTCTCGTTTCTCATATCGCGTATTGGGTTAACGCCCCACCTATGGGTTCGATTGCCCCCTCACGGCACCATTTTCTTCTTTACCCGCATATTCCATAAAAGTTCTCAATTTTGCCAAAGCTCTGTGCTGACGGGCTAAAACCGTGCCTAATGGTTCGCCAAGGATGTCTGCTATTTGTTTGTAACTCAGCCCGGCGGAGTGTCGCATGTGGATGATGTCCTGATCGGCACTCGAGAGCTGCAGAATGGCTTCTCTAAGACGTAGAACTTGCATTTGGGTTTCGTCACGTTCTCCAATATCTGGATCGCTCACCCCGCTTGCAAGTACACCTATCATCTCGTTCTCCATTGGAACGGCGTGCCTTTTTTGACGCCGCATCTCGTCTCGGAGCCGATTCATAGCGATTTGGAAGAGCCATGAGACAAATTTACCCGCTTCGGTGTAATCAGCAAGTTTCGCAGCGACGGTGCAGAACGTAGATTGGGTGATCTCTTCTGCGAGTTCGTCATCACCGCATTTTGACTTCAACAGTGCAAAAACTCGGTACGAATAGGCATCGATGATCTTTCTCCACGCGCTTTCATCGCCTGTAGCTGCTGCTGCAAGCGTATCGCGGAGTTCTTGTTTTTCAAGTGAAATGGCCATAAATGAGAAACGACTTTCTGGTAAACGTCTGAGAACTTACCAGATTGCTCGGTTTTAAGGTGCACCCTTCGCCATGAACATCTCTACAATTCGCCATTCCAATGGAATTTATGACACAAATCACCGATTTTGCTCAACATTGGTATGGATGGTCTACCTTATTCGTCCTCGGAATGGGGCTCCTTGTCGTTGGAGGTAACTTGCTCGTTGATGGTGGTGTTGGGGTCGCAAATAAATTCAAAATAAATACGATGGTTGTTGGATTGACCATCATCGCTTTTAGCACAAGTGCACCTGAACTTGCCTTCAATGTTCTTGCGTCAATCAATGGACATGGAGAGATGAGCCTTGGAAATATTTTTGGTTCTAATATTGCGAATCTCAGTTTAGTTCTTGGAGTTGGTGCAATCATTTATGGGCAGAAAGTATTAAAAGACGGTTCGCTAAAATTGCCCAAAGAGTACATCACTGCTGAACACAAGGGGTTAAAAAGTTTTACTGCAATCGTCTCAGTCTTTACAGTGGTGGCTTTCTTCTTTGGCAAAGAAAATCCACTACTTGGTTTGACTTGGCCATGCGCACTTCTTCTTCTGTTGATGTTCGCTTACTTCATCATCAAAATGGTTTTACCGTCGAAAAAGTTGGTTGATATTCCCGATGTAAAATCCTCAGCGAAAGCTTCCATCTGTTTACTTATCGTGGGACTCGTCTTTTTAGGCGTTGGGGGGAAATTTGCTGAAATTAGTTCGGTCGCAGCGGGAAGAAGTTTTGGATTAAGTGAAATTTTTATTGGGGCTACGATAGTTGCTATTGCTACAAGCCTTCCAGAATTAGTAACGACTATTGTCGCTGCGAAAAAAGGTGAGTCAGATATGGCTGTTGGAAATGTAGTTGGATCCAACTTTTTTAACATGTTATTTGTTTTACCAATCACCATGTTAGTCCACCCTATACCAATTCCAGCGGGGTACGAACCTTGGATCTATCTCGTTGTCATGTTGGGCATCACTTTTGTAGCATCAACGATGATGAAAAATGACAAAGATTTAACAAGTAAAGAAGGATATGTATTGGTTGGATTTTACCTCATGTTCCTCGTGGGCATCACGATCTGGAAATCCGTGGGTTAAATCGTCAAATCGGAAAAGTCGTCGTCTGCAAACGGATCTTTTGAAGAACCTTGGGGAACAACTGCGGCAAAGCTGCCATCGCCACCTGGCGGTGTCGCATCTGACCAATCATAAAATCTTGTGCAGCTTGCTTCCCACGTCATCTTGATTGTCGCAGTTGGACCATTTCGTTGTTTTGCAATAATTAACTCAGAGAGTGAATGCTTGTCTTCGTTCTCGGCCATCCAATCGGGGTCATTCATGTGATAGTACGACTCGCGATGCAACATTGTGACAACGTCAGCATCTTGCTCAATCGAACCCGATTCACGAAGGTCGCTCATTCTTGGACGGTGTCCTTCACGTTGCTCCGCAGCGCGGTTCAACTGACTCAAACAAATCACTGGCACGTTTAATTCTCGGGCGAGTGCCTTGATGCCTCGACTAATTTCACTTACTTCTTGTTGTCTAGATTCCGCACGCTTCCCACTTGTCATCAACTGCATGTAGTCAATAATGACAGCACCGATGTCGTGCGACTGTTTTAGTCTCCGAGCCTTTGCACGCAACTGCATGATTGAAAGTCCAGGCGTGTCGTCAATAAAAAGAGGTGATTGCATCAACTCGTCACACGCGCGAATAATCGCTTGCATGTCACTTTCGCTTAACATGTTTCGGCGAAGTTTGTGACCCGAAACTGCAGCACGAGAACTAAGCAACCGTTGCACGAGTTGTTGCCGGCTCATTTCCAAACTGAACATACCAACAGGTGTTCCTGACATCACCATATTTTCAGCGATATTCAGCGCAAGCGCAGTTTTACCCATTGATGGTCGAGCAGCAACAATAATCATTTCGCCGGGCTGCAAACCACTGGTGATCTCATCAAGATCGGTGTAACCCGTGGCAACACCTGTAATGACACGTCCGTCATTCTTTTCAATTTGCTCGATTGCTTCGTTGAGCAATTGTTCAAGCGACTCAGCGTGTCGTTGCTCTGATTGCTGTGCGATACTAAAGATGCGACTTTCGGCTGAATTGAGAACCTCCTGCGGTTCATCGGGCATCGAATATGCATCTTGCAAAATGCTCCCAGCTGCTGCAATGAGTTGCCGAATAACGGATTTTTCCTTGACGAGGCGAGCATAATGCGTCGCACTTGCTGCACTCGGTACTGCATTGGCGACCTCAAGGAGGTATTCAACCCCACCCACAGCCTCAAGAATCCCGCGATCCGCAGCAAGTTGCTGCAATTGCACAAGATCCACCGTTGAATACTTGTTGTACAACTCCACCATGACATCGAAGATCAACCCGTTGGCTTTGTTAAAAAAATCGTTTGCGCCGTTAATCACCAACTGCACATCATTGAGAACTGAGGGATCAATGAGAATAGAACCAAGCAAACTCCCCTCAGCTTCAACAGCATTGGGTTGTCTGCCATCAAGCAAGTGACCGATCGCTTCGGTTTTTGCCCTTGGGGCATGCGGCTCTTTTGTTTTAAATTGATCGCCCATCCTTGAGCACCTTACACTGAGTTTTCGTTGCGTGGACTCAAACGACAGATCATCCACATTTTAAGCACATCGGTTGAGAATCCGATCATCCCCACAAAAGAAACTTGTCTCTTACACCGTTGCAACTGTCGGAGTTGCTTGAGCGACGGTTTCTACAACTGGCATTTCATTCGACTCGCGAGGAAAGTCCACCGCAGCCTTCATGATTTTGCCCGGTTTAAACTTTACTGTGCGTCTTGCAGGAACTGGAACACGTTCGAGTGTCTTTGGGTTCTGTGCCATTCTTGGTGCCCGCTCATTCAATTCAAAAACACCAAAGTTTCGAAACTCCAACCGGTGACCTGCACTCAACTCTTTGATGACATCGTCTAAAAATGTTTGTACGATCAAACGTACATCGTTTCTTTTAAACCTAGTTTCATCTGCAATCCTGTCAATCAAATCTTTTTTCGTTGTTGCCGTCTTTGGGGTGGTCATGCTCGAGACCTCTACTTTCTTTGGTTTAATTCTCTGTGAGACGGTATGCAATTCCTCTGCAAATTGTCTCTATCCTTGGGAGCATTTTGAAGAGCTAGAACGACACGCGGTGAGATGCAAAAAGTAAACACTGCGGGTTGTTTCATCTCTTCATTCGTTCTGCAAGGCTCCCTTTGCTTCTCTCTACAAATCTCTCACGCGCTGGCTCTCAACCCAAACGTGAATGTACTACCAAGTACATCGACCTCAGTATGGTGAAAAAGTACCACTTCGTCAAGACCTTTTTTCCAAACTAATTGAGTTCTTGCATTTTATTTGCTCCGTTTTCAAAACTCAAATGAAGACCTTTTTCTCATACATGAACAAGGGGATCAAAAAAAATGAAAGAAAAAACCTCGCTGGCGTACTAAAAACAATGGTTATAAATAGTTTTACTTGGATTGCTTGCATTGCGCGGGTATTATCCCCGCCCCGACCTGATGGTCGATATCTGGAATACCGCTATGAATATGATCATTTGTGGCGCCACAGAAACTGGCGCACACGCAGCAGAAATTTTTGCATCTATTGGGTACAACGTCACAGTCGTTGACACAGATCTTGCTGCGCTCGAAACCCTCGGCGAAACACTCGACATTGCAACGCTCGAGGGGAAACCCGCATCTGCAAGCGTGTTAAAACAAGCGGGCGCAATAGATGCTGATGCCGTGATTGCAGCGACTGATGTTGATGAAGTGAATCTACTTTGCGCATCAACCGCCTCATACTTAGGAGCCGACCGCACATTCGCAACGGTCACGCACACTACGTATTTGGATCGAGAAACACTTGACTACTCACAAATCTTTTCGGTTGATAGTTTGGTTTGCCCAGCATTCACGACCGCGCAAGCGATCGCCTCACGATTGAGGAATCCTGCTGCTATTACAGTTGAACAACTTGCAGGACACACAATCGAAGTGCAACTGTTTGAAGCAAGCCGAGGCGCCGCTGGTCTAGGTCGCAGACTCGCAGATGTAGAACTTCCAACCGGCGCGAGGCTCGCGGCAATTACGCGCGGTGAAGACACGTATTTGCCAAGTGGAGTAAGTACGGTTGATGCGGGCGATCAAGTGTTGCTTGTTGCAAACTCAGATGTGTTTCATGAAGCACGAAGATTGTTCCGCTCAAAAGATGCCGGTCGCAGAAACATTGTCATCATGGGTGGATCGCCAATCGCGGTGTGGTTGTGTAGAGCCTTAAAAAACCGTGGATTTGCGATTCGACTTTTTGAAACCGACCGCGTTCGGGCAGAGGAACTTGCAAAAAAATTAGAGTGGGTCACTGTATTGCAGTCGGATCCGACTGATCCAAGTGTCTTCACAGATGAGCACATAGAACACGCCGATGCGTTTGTTGCGCTCACCAAGGACGAACACAATATTCTGAGTTGCGCGTGGGCAGCAAGTTTGGGCGTGGCTCAGACATATCCAGTTGTCAAGCGAACTGATTACGGTCCGTTCATTGAAGCAATGGGCATCACCAAAACGTTTAATCCACAAGATCTTGCCATTCGGGAAATTGAAAAGCGCTTTAACCGGCAACGATTAACATGCATTGCAGAACTTGCTGGAGGAGCGCTGTCCATTTATCGCATACGCGTAGGACGTGGTGCCCAGGTCATCGACAAGCCACTCTCTGCGATAGATCTCATGCCCGACTGCATGATCGTTGTACTTGAGCATGATGAACACACTGGTGTTGTGCCATCAGCGAGTGAGGTGTTGCAAGAAAACGATGTTGTGTTCGCTGTTGTACGACAAGGATTTGAAGAGGAACTTCGCAAACTTTTTGCAGTGAAGTAATGGTATGAATTACCGCCTTATCCTCAGACAACTTGGTTTGCTCGTTCTTGTGCTTAGTGGATTGCTACTGCTCATCTGGGGATGGGCTGCAATTGAGTTTGCGTTGATTGAAGACAGGCCACGTTCAATGCACCTACCAATGCTGTTGTCTGCAGCTTTTGGTGTGGTCATTGCTGGTTTTTTTCTGATAATTGGAAAAAAACCAAAGAATGAGCAAGGTACTGGTTCGATGGGAAGACGCGAAGCGTTGCTTCTTGTTTCATCGAGTTGGTTTGTAGGCGCGATCGTCTCTGCAGCACCTTTTTTACTTTGGGCAAGAATGGATGCAGAAAAAGATCATCCATTCCAATCTGTCATAAATTGTTTCTTTGAAGCGATGAGTGGGCTCACCACGACGGGCGCGACAATTGTGACAGATATTTCAACACTACCAGAGCCACTCTTGTTGTGGCGATCATTGATTCAATGGCTCGGTGGACTGGGCATTGTTGTTTTGTTTGTTGCGGTTTTGCCGAGCCTCGGCGTGGGCGCAAAAAAATTATTCCGAGTTGAAGCACCCGGTCCCGACCCCGAAGGTGTTCGTCCACATATTATAGAAACCGCTCGTGTGTTATGGATGATTTATGTGGGCATGACGATTGTTGAAATTGTCGCGTATCGAGTTGCCGGTATGAATTGGTTCGATGCAACGTGCCATTCGTTTACAACCTTAGCAACTGGTGGGTTCAGCACACAGAACGCAAGCCTTGGATATTACAATTCTCGCTGGATCGACATCATTACGATCGTTTTTATGGTGCTTGCTGGAGCAAACTTTGGTTTGTATTACGCGGCTTTCAGAGGAAAACTAAAAGTAATTTGGTCAGATCCAGAGTTTCGTTTTTACATTCTCCTTCTTACTGGCGGCTCGGCAATCGTTATTTTGTCATTAATTGGAAGCGGACAGCCACTTGTTTCTACAACTGGGGCAGTTGAATCAAGTTCAATCGGGAACACTATTACACAAGGTGTGTTTACGGTTGTCTCGCAGCAATCGACAACTGGTTTTTGCACAACTGATTTTGATACGTGGCCATTTGTCGCAAAAGCAGTGCTCATCATGTTGATGTTCGTTGGTGGCTGCGCGGGATCAACTGGGGGTGGCATTAAGGTCATCCGGATTTGGCTCGCATTCAAAATAATGCTCAGCGAACTTGAACGTGCATTTCGACCAAACGTGGTTCGTCCACTCAGGGTTGGAAAGGCTGCGATTGACCCTGAGTTAAAACTTGCAACGATTGCCTATGTTCTTGGAGTTGTTGTTCTTTTTACTGCTGGCGCTGGTGCGTTAATGGTGCTTGAATCTGGCAACCCAGAGTGTGATTTTTCAACGGCAGCGACCGCCTCCATCGCAACAATTTGTACCGTCGGACCGGGATTGGCAAAAGTTGGTGCAACACAAAATTACGAATGGTTTAGCGATGCTTCCAAATTGTTGTTGTGCATGCTCATGGCAATTGGACGGCTCGAAGTGTTTGCAGTACTCGTCTTGCTCACGCCGCGATTCTGGCGATCGTCGTGAACAAAAAAATAATCTCAAGATGTTTTATAGGTGGAGCGATTCTCATCATCGCTTGCCCCTTTGTGTCGGAGTATGTTTTTCATATTCGTCCAAAATATATCTTGCAGTCAATTGGCATTCGATATGTTCTTGATGAACATTGGTTTTTTGTAGCTGGTGGATTCATCATGGTCGCAGCTGCGTTGCAATTGCCGTTCAAAGAAGAAGAGGCGTGGCACTGTGCGTGCGGGTACGACCTTTCGTATGCAAATCAAAAATCAAAACAGTGTCCCGAGTGCGGGGAAGAGACACAATTAGAGTGGTCTGCAGTACCTGGGACATATTCAAGAAAAACTACAAGACGTCTCTACTGGGCAATTTTTTTATTTTTTGGATCACTCACCACCTTCGGGATTGGTGTGCTTGTAAAAATTTTAGAAAGTTGAGCGAATTACTGATTTACATCGGCTTGTCATTAATCGTGATGTCGTAAATTTCAAGCAGTTTTTCTTTGTCAAAAATCATTTCTTTTCGACTTGTGCCAACAACTTCATACCGTGGAGTTAACTCAATCGCATCACATGGGCACGCCTCTTCACACATGCCACAAAAAATACATTTCAACTCATCAATCTCGAAGGAAAGCGGGCGTTTTTCTCGATCATCCCAAGGAGCAGCCTCTGCCACGATTGAAATACAGTTCGCTGGGCATGCCGTTGAGCACATAAAACATGCAACACATCGTTCCCGACCCTGATCATCTTTGTTCAGTCGATGCACGCCGCGAAATGTTGATCGCTCTTGCCCACCTTCGAGGACCGAACGGTCATCTCGTTTTTCTTCTGGATATTGCACAACCCAGATGTTTTTTTTGTTTTTACCGTCTCTGCCTACATTTCCTAGGCAGTGTCGGAATGTTGTTCCAAGTCCCCGCAAAACAGCTGGAACGAAAAAATAATCCGATGCCTTCATCGGGCTTGGAGTGACATCCATAATGTGTGCATCGCGGTGACTCATAGATCTCCAATTATAGTGGCTCGGAGCCAAACTGACTCAGAGCCAAGAGGGCTCGTAGTCAACTACAATCCACGCGTGCCCCAAACACAAACAAACCGACTCTGGAAACTTTCCGCGATGGGATTCACATTTGTTTCGATGATCATCGCTGGCGGTCTCATCGGCTGGGGGCTCTCGTGGGTCTTTGGTCAAACGCAGCAAGAACGAATATTCATTGTCACGGGAGCCGTCATTGGGATTATTGTGGGCATGGTCGACTTCATCCGAGATGCGCTCAAAGCAATAAAGAACAACGAACAATGAATAACCCCGAAATATCACTCTCTTTTCGCACCATTGCTACCGCGCAATGCATCGCAACCACCCTTGCAGCCGCGCTCTGGATCACCGGTTCTTTTATTGGTGGATTCGGCGGTCAAATCGCTGCCATTGGAGCTGCTGAATCGGGTCTTTTATTGGTTGTTTCCCTCATCGTTCTGATTCTCTTTTCACCGAATAAAAAACGACCAGTTGCGACCTTGGCGACGCTCTGGTCTGCCACCTCTTTTATACGATTTCTTGCAGCACTTGGAGCGTCTACTTTGCTATACTACGCGGCTCAATTTGGGCTTCGCCCCTTATTGTTTTCGTTCCTTATAACTGCCGTTTTTCTACTTGTAGCCGAGACAAAAGCACTCGCTAAAAGCCTTTCAGAAATGAATTCGCCAATCAAAGAATAAGAGTATTCATGTTCCCATTCATTGCAAGTAACAACCCGATCCACCACATCCTCGACAAACCAGTGTCTGGGACTGAGCACATTGTCATTCTTGGCAAACCTGGGATCACTTTACACATGGCTTCTCTTGTACTCGCGGCGATTGTTGCATTCATTGTCCTAAGAATTGCTGCAAAACAAATTGCACTTGGTGATGAATCCCAAGGAACAAATCGATACCTCACCAAGGGGAGACTCTCACAGATTATTGAAGTGATCTCGATTTACATGCGTGATAACGTCATCCGACCAGTACTTGGTACCGACACTGCAAAATTTCTTCCGTACTTGTTATCACTCTTCTTCTTCATTTTAACTTGCAATATTCTTGGCATGATTCCATTCGCTGATGTTCAAAATGTTGTCGGAAACAAAGCTTTTGGATTTAGTGCTGACTTTGACTGGGCGATTTTTGGAGGCACTGCAACAAGTAACCTCGCAGTAACAGGCGGACTTGCAATCGTTTCTTTTCTAGTCATTCAATTCCACGCGTTCAAATCCTTAGGAATTGGTGGATGGGCACACCACTTGACGGGTGGCGCACCTCTGTACTTACTTCCAATCATGCTCCCTATCGAATTTATGGGCATGTTCATCAAGCCTGCGGCACTCGCAATTCGTTTGTTTGCGAACATGGTTGCTGGACACACGATGCTTGCCGTTCTCACAATGTTCGGGATGATTGCCTTTCAAGCCACAGAGAACTGGCTCATCACGGGTTCTGTTGAAGTAGTTTCTACAATTGCAGCAATCTGCATTAGTTTTCTTGAATTGTTCGTCGCCTTCCTTCAAGCGTTTATCTTCATGTTCCTTACCGCTGTGTTCATTGGTCAAATGTCACACCATGGTGAACACGAAGAACACGCTGAGCCTGCCACGACTTCATAATGATCTTTGGTCCGCGTGGGATGGACCATGAATGTTTTCTTTACTGGAATGCTCCCACGG
>JACNLW010000057.1:3968-57076 GCA_014381305.1 Planctomycetota bacterium | reverse complement strand
GCACAGATCGTTCATATAGATCATTAATATCAGCAGTTTTTGCTGTAATCCAGCCTTTTTTTATAGGTCTAGCCATAGTTTGTAAAGGATAATCTTTTTAAGTTGTACGTGGAGTAAAGAGAAGCAACAATTATTCAATCGGTTGAAGTGTAAGCGGGTCTCTTAGTGGAAGTTCAATAATTGAACCTCCAATTATTTCAAGAATATCATTCATTGTTGCCCGTTCGTTTCCTTCAGATATAACATCCCAATCTCCAACAACAAGCATGGCCATCTCATTTGTTCTTAACAACTCATTGGCAACGCGCCTCACATCCTCAATTTGCACAGCGTTGATTCTGTCCTTATAAGTAGACCAGTACGCAGGATCACGCCCTGAAATTTCATCCGAAACAAAAACACCAACCGTTTGCGCTTTTGATTGAAAAACAGATGGAAACTGTTCAATGAGTGCACTTTTTGCCAAATTTAAATCATCATCAGAAACAAAATCTGTTTTAACTGTATTAATTTCATTAAAAATTAGATCAGCAGCAAGCGCGACAGTTTTGCTTTTGGACTCATACCCAGCGCCCCACATGCCATCCATGTAAACACCCGGCGCGAGGAATGACCCAGCGCTGTATGCAAGTCCCTCATCTGATCGGACTGTCTGAGTAATTCGACTACTAAAACCACCTCCGCCGAGAATGTAATTCATGATCGTGGCAGCTTCTAAATCATCGTCGCCTTGGCGGAGAGATCGCAGGCCAATTCTCACTCCACCCTGCGAAACATCTTGGTCAACAAAATAAATACCCGGTTCAACTACAAAATCAACATCGGGTGGAGCGGCCACAGTGTTTCCAAACGTCCAATCTCCTATTTGATTTTCTAGAACTTGTAACATTTCATCTTTATCAAAATCACCACTTACAGAAATGATGAGATTTGCTGGATTTATTATTACATTATGTATTGATTGTAAATCCTCTAGTGTCACCGATTCAACCATATCCCCAGTTGTTTGAAGCCCCTTGTATGAATTGCCAAATAACAGAGATGATGTTTCTCGCTTTAAAATACTCGAAGGATTGTCATTTCTTTGTTTTAAACGTTCAACAATACTGTCCTTGCTTAAATCAAATCTTGATTGTTGAAAACCCGGATTACGCAACATGTCAACAAATAGCGGAAAGCTTTCGTCGATGTTTGAAGAAAGAGTATTTAGTGACGCGCTTACGGTTTCCCCTGACCCCCGCACAGCTGCACCTGCCGCCAAAAAATCAAACCTTTCATCTAATTCCTCTGCAGAAAGAGACGTTGTTCCACCACTGCGAACTAGACCGGCCATCATTGTTGAGAGCCCAATTTGATGTGTTGGATCAAGATAAGAGCCGCCCCTAAATGTAAACGATATATCAATAAGCGGTAACTCTCTGTCTTCTGCAATATAAACAGGAATCCCATTCCCTAATTCATACCGGTATGTAGCAGAGGAGGGAGGCGAGAAATCATATTCAGGAAACTGAATATTGTCTGGATGGTTTGGAATATTAAGAATTGTCGTAAGTAAAACGGTTTGGATAATCATTGTGGTTAAAACCCTATATGCACTAATTTGTGCCTTTTATATGTCTCAGTTGCTTTTGGAATAATAATTTTATTCTATTTCGATAATATCCTCGTCGGGGTCCGTCTGTTTGTTTTCTACTGAATCACTCTCTTGATGCAATCGTTCTTCTAATTTTTTAATCAAATAATCAAATACAACCTTAACCTCTTGAGGAACCCCACTCGACTGTGTTTTTATATTATCAATAACAGTACCAATCATTGCAGTTGGAACATTTTCTAAATCATTTAACGCCTGTTGAACCATCGCGCGTTGTTCTGGAGAAAACGATTCCAACTCTTCATCAAGAGGCTCTGCATCGGAGGCGCGATTGTAAATGGCAACTGAACTGTTATTCGTGTCAAAATATGTATTTGCAATTTCCATAATATCACTACTTGTCACACCGAGGAGGCGGTCAGAAGCGGTGTTGATATAGTTCCAATCACCAAACATTTCAAAGAACCCCAGTTGAATCATGAGGTAATAGTTGCTCTGAAGTCCACGGTACTGATCAGCAACAATGTTGTTTTTTACCTTTTGTAGTTCCGCGTCTGAGACCGGTTCGTTTTGTAGAAGTTCTAATTCTCGGTACCAAGCAGCCTCTAACTCCTCGGGCGTAGAGTCACCCTTTACTGTTGCCTTAAAAGAATAAGCGCCAGCGTATTTTTTTCCATCGAGCCCAACTCGTGCACTCGCTGCAATTTCTTCACCCTCAACCATACTTTTAAAGAGACGACCGGTTCTACCATTTAAAACCGCAGACATTACTTCAAAGGCATACGAATCCTTGTGCCCAAAAGGAACGGCGTGGTATCGAACCTCTACTTGAGATTGCGCATCAACCTCCCCAACAAGTCTTTGTGGTGCTTTTTGTGCAGGTTCAATTGTTGGAACCGGCGGCGGTGGACTTCCCTTTTTGAGCCGACCAAAATATTCTGCAATCATTTTTTTAGTGGCGTCAATATCAAAATCACCAACAACAATACCGATCAAGTTGTTTGGTCTGTAATACACATCAAAATACCGTTTCGCCTCTTCGAGTGTGTAGCTATTAAGATCGCTTGGCCACCCAATGACTGGCCAGGAATATGGAGAAGCCTCCCAAAACATAGAGTTAAATTGTTCATCAAACTTGCCAGTTGGCGAAGCGTCGGTCCGCATTCTTCTTTCTTCGTGCACAACATCACGTTCAGAGAAAAACTCTCGAAACACACTATTTTGAAGACGATCTGATTCTAACCAACACCACAACTCTAATTTATTGGCCGGCAGCCCATTAATATAAAACGTAATATCTTCAGAAGTAAAAGCATTCATACCCACCGCGCCAGCTTTTTGATAGACCGAAGAAAACTCATCTTTCACAATGACCGACCTGTGTTCGTTCATTGTTTCTACTATTTCTTTACGCAGTGCCGCTAGTTTTGGGGTGTCATATTGTTCGTCCCAAGGATCATCTATTTCTCCTGATCGAAACCGGTCATATTGTTCTCCCCAAACAATTTCAAGCATTTGATCTCTTAAAAAACTTTCTTTCTTCGTGAAAGCAGCGTCAGCAACAGGATCATTGGTCCCAATTGTATTAGTCCCCTTGAACATTAAATGCTCAAAATAATGGCTCAATCCTGTAATTCCGGGTCGTTCATTTACCGAACCAACTTTTGCAACCCACCCAACCGCAACATTGTTGGGCTCTGCAGATCGCTGCAATAAAATAAATTTCATGCCATTGTCAAGGGTGAAAACCTCAGGATCTACTTGTTGAGCGACAGTTGCTTGTGAACAAAGGAGTGTTAAGAGTGTTGCAATACATCGTTTCATAAAGGTGCTCCAACTTTTCAGTTGTCGTTATTGTGTGTGACAGATCCTCTTGATCTACAATCGAGCAGTGTAGCAAAATAGCGATAATTACATGAATCAAATGGAACCACGTCTCAAAATAGAAGTGAACACAACCGACGAAACAAGGGTTGCACAAGCGAAGCGAGCATTACATGTTGTCGGTACTGGTTCTGAAAATCACACAGGGCTTGTTTTGTCATTCCTTGATTCTCACACAGAACTAAGAAGACCGGACACAAAGGTGGGGAATGGTTTTTTTATAGATTTTTCAAAAGTAGATAGGCGGCAGGGAGCGGGAAACCTATCAAAAAAACAACCACTCCCAAAAGCTATTGGCGCAACAACCCACACAGTAATAGACGCAACCGCTGGTTTTTGTGGAGACGCAATTCTTCTTGCGCTTATGGGATTTAAGGTTGTCGCGATTGAACGGTCTCCAATTGTTTCGCTTCTTTTGCACGATGGCATGAGGCGGGCGAAAGAAGACGCAGATCTTTGGGCTGCACTTCATAACAACCTTACCATTCTAGAGGGCGACGCAAAACAACTATTAGAAACACATAAAAACGTCGACTCAATCTACATAGACCCCATGTTTCCTCAAAAGAAAAAAAAATCACCCCTTCCACCGGGTCGCATACAACTTTTGAGCCAAATCGTTGGACATGATTTAGATGCGGATTCTCTGTTTTGTGCGGCGCGCAACACAAACGCCAAAAGGGTAATTGTGAAGCGACCAAACCACGCACCACAAATGGCAGACGATCCGGTTGTTGTGCACAAAGGAAAACAGGTGAGGTACGAGGTGTATGGTCTTGCCCCATAAAAAAAACGACCCGTCTCTATGCGGGTCGTTTTTAAAATGGAGCATATCGGGCTCGAACCGATAACCTCTGCCTTGCAAAGGCAGCGCTCTCCCAATTGAGCTAATGCCCCAGTTGTTCCCAAAATGGGAACGGGGGGCGAAGGAACTTCCAACGGGAGTCTATAGGTCGTTCCTAAGCAAGTTGACTATTGTATATCACTCTGCACCTCAGCGGTAGTGGGCGTAAGAAGATCAAATCCAGAGGCCTCAACAACATTGACTCTCCACGAGGCATCCCAATTCATATTTCCATTAATTCCAACAACTTGTCCAACCATTGAAGAGAGGTCCCAATTTGGATTCATTGGTAAATACCCAATTGTCCTGCCAGATTCGTTTTGAACTCTGTACATAAACGGTCTAATTTTGCCATTAAACGTGTTCGAGAGCGCTAATCGGCCAATCAAAGCGTAATCACCATACGTTCCCATGACTTCTATATATTCTGATACAGCGCCGGATTCTGAGCCTAATTTTGCGCGAAGTGCAGCAATTCTTTCTTTTTGTGATTTAAGTTGACCCCAAATTTCGAGTTGTTTCATTCGACCAGTAGATATTCTTTCAATGACCAAATCCCCAATATTTTCTTCTAACAACTGACCATAAAGATCATGCAGCGGTGCAATTTCTGCACCCATTACAGGTTCCTGAGAAATAGCGGTCCACGCCTCTTCAAGTTCGGAAAGCGTGAGTGTTTGTAACGCCTCGTCTTCTTCATTTGTAACAAGTACCGTGTCATCCTCGGTCGTGGCGACTGGTTCGTTTACGAGTGCCTCCTCTTCAACAACAGGGGTTGTGTTCACGATCGTTTGTTCAGCAGGATCAGTTGTTTTTTTGACGAAAGAAACGTTGATCCAAGCAGTCGCTTCTTGGGGAAGTGCAACAGTGTGCACAATATATGCTTCGCGATGCAGTGTTCCAGGTGCCTTTTTTTCTGTACTTACAATTTGAACCGTGTCACCATTTTCTAAACGGCAAACAGGTCTCCAAGACCGATACATTTCATCTGACTCTACATTCTTTGCAATGATTTCTATTTCACTACTCGATGTGCCGTTGTTCCCCTCAACCATAAACAGCGATGAATCTTTTTCTGGGTACTTGATATATCCAACTACATTTTCAAAAGCGGTCCCTTCAGTAACAATTTGATACCAGTCTTGTCTTTTTCCGACAACACGAACAACGTCACCCGTTGTTAAATATGAAAGTGGATAATAACTTTCATTCGCACCACACCGAACAGCAGTTGCCTCGGTGGTGATTTCTCCCCACCATGAGTTATCCGAAGCAGCGCCATCTTGGGCGTAAGTTGAAAGGTTTAGTGTTGCGGTCAATATAGTTACACCTATTGCCGCAGTGTTCCAGAGATTAATTTGATTTGTCATGTTTCGCCTCCTCGACATCCATGCTTGGGGGTTTCTAGCTAGTAGTTTTATGTGAGAATATCGCCAAAAAGAAGATTGAGCAACCTGAAAACAGGTAGTTCTTTAAAAGATTGGTATTCTATATCAGATGAAACTTACTCAACTATGCGGTCTTTATACATTCGCAGCAATCATAAGCACCGGAACTGTTTTTACAGGGTGTCAATCCCCCCTAGATTCACATTCGGGGGCAAGGGATGTTGGAAACCTACACCACCTCCTTGGCGACGATATTGAATTAGAGACAGGGATTTCTGTATCTGTGCAAAGCATTCCAGACGACATCGAACCCGCACTTGTTCAGAGGATGGACGAGTTAAACGCAATTACACCAATTGGACTCAAGGCGGTTTGGCCATCTGAAATAAAGACACCAATTGGTGACAATCCACTTTCCACCACAACAATAAGCGTAACAGAGGCTGTGCAATCAGCGGTGTTCCACAATCTTGATTTACAAATAGCAAGGATTGAACCCGCAATTTCAGAACAATCGTACACACAAGCAGAAGCAGTATTTGATTTTGTGTTTTCGGGAAGCGCCACAGACAGAGCAGTGAAAATTCCACAACAACAGTCCTTGGTTGGCGGCGCGCCTTTTGGTGCCTCAGAATCTAGAAGTAAAGTACAAACATACGAAGCATCACTTGCTAAAAAATTAAACAGTGGGGGCGTGTTAACACTCTCAACTTCTGCGACAAAAACAAATTCCGAAACACCGGGGTTTACATTTGTACCTAATCCAAGTTGGGAATCAGTAGGAACAATTGATTTTAAACAACCACTCTTGCGCGGGTTTGGGGAAAAAGTAGTTCTAGCAGATGTAAGACTCGCCTCTAACGCAACAGAAAAATCAAAGCAAGAATTCCGTCAATCATTACATCAAGTCGTCACTGACACACAAACAGCCTACCTCCAACTCGCGCTTCAGTGGCGCGTGCTGCAAGTTCAAGAGTGGTTGCTTGGTGAAGGCGAATCTGTTGTAGAAATTTTAGAGTTACGCAGATCTTATGACACAAGTGAAGCGGATTACGCGCAAGCGGTTGCTACGGTGAAACAGCGCTCCGCCGACGTCATTTCACAAGAGGCAGTTGTTCAAAACGCTTCTGACAGATTAAAAGTCCTAATGAACAACCCTGTTTTTCCAGTAGAATCAACAACGGTGCTTTGCCCAACAGGCAACATTGAGGTGGAAGATATTATCCTTTCGTTGCGAGATACAATTTTGTCTGCTGCGGAAAATAGACCAGATCTCCAAAGGCTTAAAATAGAAGTAGAAGATCAGAATATTCAAGTAAATGTTGCGAAAAACGCAACGCTTCCACAGCTTGATGTACAAGCACAACTTTCTTATTACGGCTTGGATTCTGGAGCGGGAAATGCGTACTCAGAGGTTTTTGATGGAGATTACCTCAACCATCTTGTTGGTTTATCTTTTGAACAACCAATAGGAAACAGAATGGCCGAGGCGGGTTATAGATCATCAAGACTACAGCGAATTGTCGCGATTACCGCTTATAACAAGGGGTTACAAAAAGCTGTTCTAGAAGTTAAAGAAGCAATGAGAAATGTTGCAACGAGTGCAGAATTAGTTTCCGCCAACAAATCATTTAGAATTGCACAAGCGGAAAATCTTCGAGCGCTTAAGGTTGAAGAGGAAACCCTCAGTGGCTTAACCCCCACCTTTCTTAATTTAAAACTTCAAACACAAGCGGGTTTGGCAAATGCACGCATTGCAGAGTTTACGTCTGCGGTGAACTTTAATACTTCACTCGCATCGCTTTATTTAGCAGCAGGCACAACCCTAGAAATGCACCAAATATCACTTGACGACGCAATGTTTATAGAAGATTGAACATGTCGGCCGTATTGGCAACAAAAGAAACTATTGAACAAGCTTCGCAACTATTGCAAGGTGGCGGGGTTGTGGCATTTCCAACAGAAACAGTGTACGGACTTGGTTGTGACACGCTAAACAAAAAAGCAATATCGCTTGTTTACACACTAAAATCCAGACCAAACAACAACCCGTTGATTGCACATGTTTGCAATATAGAAGACGCAAAAAATATTACCAATGGCTGGGATAGTCGGTGTGATACACTTGCAAATGCATTTTGGCCCGGACCACTCACTATTATTTTACACAGAAACAGTAGTGTTCCAAAAGAGGCCAGTGGCGGGAGCAACACAATCGCGGTGCGCTGTCCAAACCACGAAGTAGCAAAAAAACTTCTCGCGAGGTTTGGTGGACCAATTTCTGCACCATCTGCAAATATATCCGGTCACACATCGCCAACAACCGCAGCGCATGTCCGCGGAGATTTTGGAGATGAACTTTTTATTTTAGACGGCGGCCCCTGTGAAAAAGGGATTGAATCAACGGTGATATCAATGGTTGGAACGCCGACAATTTTGCGGCTCGGATCAATCACAACCGATGATATTACAAAGTTGATAGGTGAAGTTGTGATACAAAATTCCACCCACCAAAACGAATCACCCGGAACATCAGAAAAACATTACGCGCCAAAATCAAGATTGATTTTACAAACAACAGACGAGATTCAAAACCACCAAAAAGAAAAAACAGTGTTCCTTGTGATCGGTGCCACCCCAACAATTGGTACTGCGGTGCAAATGCCAGATGAACCTGTTGCATACGCAAAATATATGTATGCAGAGATACGTAAAGCCGATGCGATGAATCCCGAACGAATATGTGTGGAAAAACCACCAAATACACCAGATTGGGATGCTGTCAACGATCGGCTGCGCCGCGCATCTTCTTAATTATCTTTTTGGGTCCTCTCCAACGAGCATAAAGTCAGCAATTTTTGGGGAACCGTCCCAGTCTTCTTCTGGAACTTCTTTTTGAATAGAAATTGTAAGTATCTTTGCATTTGGAAGCATTTTTTTTAGTTCCTGTACAACGCCTCCGTTGTATTCAATATGAAACTGTCCAACAAGAAGCAAGACTTTTTTATCAACCGTAGGGTTTTGCAACGCAATTGAATTTGCCATGGTTGAATCCCAAACCTGTTGACTTCTAAATACTGGCAACATTGGGTCGTCTGGATCAATTGTTGTTACATCAATTTCTTCCTGTTCCTCTTCATCGTCGCTATGGAACGCAAGTTCCCAAAACCGTTGTCGATATCTCCCTGAAGAAAGCTCTTTTGGATAATGAACAAATGCACTTCTAGATTTAGGCAACTCATCTATTTTTTCATACCCATTAAGTCTTGCAACCCTTACGTATCGCCTCGGTGCATTTGCGGCAACAACGGACCCTTCTGAATTTTTTACAACATCAATAATAGGTTGATACCACGCGTCCCAACTTCCGCCTCCCGCCCAAGAAGTAGACCTTGTGAGGGAGGCAAAAGTTTCCGCGTCAATGAAATCTTCCATGTAATCATCAACAAGCAACTGTTCATCTCGCTCAAGCATTTCAAACGCAACAACACTTGTTGGCCATTTTTCTAAAACATCTTCGGTGACGGCGAGCTGTACTGCGTGCCCAACGGCGTGATCATGTAACTCTCCAAGGAGAATAATTTCAGCCTTCCCAACACGGTCCATCATGTGTTTCCAAAGAACGGATTCGCTGCCACTTGTTTCTGTGATTGTTACATACTCCCGCACATCAAATCCAAGATCATTGGCTGACATTGGTGCTTGCGGAGGGGTGGTGCATCCCAAGAGAAAAAAGAGGCTTAAAAATAAAATGGCGACAATTTTTATCATCCAAGTATGCTGACAAAAACCCACCACACTGTCAACATTGACCAATCTCGTTAATTGACTCCGAGTGCATTAAAAACACGAAAAAATTAATTAACTCCGAGTCAATTACTCCAAAACTGCTGTTTTTTTAATAAAAACAAGCATTTAATTAACTCCGAGTGCATTAAAAACACGAAAAATTAATTGACTCCGAGTCAATTAAAATAAAAAATAGAGTGAATCTATTGGTAATAAGGCTGCGAACAGTCATAATGAGGAGTCTATGATGATTACAACCATTCTTACTGCGGCAACAATTCTGTGCACCCTATCTCCAAGTTCACCAACAACTGACAGATACAAGGGTTGGGTGATGGCAAATGTAGAAATTGCGTGCCCTGAGGACATCCAATTTTTACGCGATCTTGGCGCGAAATCACTCGCATGCTATGACCACCCCGGTCAAACACAGATGTTGATGACAGAAAAAATGGCAGAAAAAGCCCGTCTTCATCACATTGCAACAAAGGTTACAGAGCGAGACATTGCCAGCTACATCAAAAAAATAGATCAAGTTCGAAGTGAAGCAAGAAATTCTGGGGTTGGTGGTTGGTACAGTGATTTTAAAACTTGGCCAGAAGTAAATCTCCACCTACAACAACTCGCCAACAGTGACCCAGACATTGCGTCTGTGTTTGAAGTTGGAACAAGTCACGAAGGTAGAACAATATGGGGAATAAAAATCACATCTCCCGGAGACGCAACGGACCGAAAAAGAATATTGTTTAATGGTTGCCAGCACGCTCGCGAGTGGATTGCAGTCATGGTTCCAGTTTACATTGCCGAACATCTCATCGAGGGGTGGAAAAACAACCCAGAAATTCAATCGTTTTTAGACACAACTGAAGTGGTCATTGTTCCAATTGTGAACCCAGATGGATATGAGTTTACATATGCAGCTGGTGGTGATCGTTTTTGGAGAAAGAACAGGCGAAATAACAGCGGGTCGTGTGAAGGTGTTGATCTTAATAGAAACTGGGATATTGATTGGAATGGTGGCGACAGCACAAGCACATCAACTTGTAGTGATGTGTATGTTGGCCCAAGTGTTTTTTCAGAACCAGAAACACAGGCCATGCGAACTCTAATTGAATCGCTTCCTAATTTTGTTACACATATTGATTTTCACAGTTATTCACAACTTATTTTGAAGGCTTGGGGATATACCTCAACCCCACACCCCGATGATGAAATTCTTCAAGCACTTGGAGAAGCAATGCATGACGGTTATCAATCGGTACACGGGGAACAGTACACCGTTGGAACACCGGGTGACGTTTTGTATTATGCCGACGGAACATTCCAAGATTGGACAACAAGCGTGGGCGCACTTGGATACACAGTAGAACTTAGACCAACCGGATCCCCGGGCTTTGATTTACCACCAAGTGAAATAGTCCCAACCTGTGAAGAAAGTTTTGAAGGTGTTTTGGCAATGATGCGGTTTGTTTCAAACCCAGTATCAATCAGTTTTCCAAACGGTTTATTGCAGTTTGTCAATCCCGGGGAGATACACGAACTTTCCGTTAGCATGCAATCCCCACTTGGCGGATCGATTGATCCAACAACTGCAAATATTCATATTCGTTATGGCGAAACCGGAACAGAGGCAACTATTCCATTGCAACATAACGGAGGCGGCGTGTTTACTGCCAATATTCCCGGATCTCTTTGTGGTCTCTCAACAAAGTATTGGTTTGATGTTGAAACAACCTCTGGTCAGTACCAAAGATACCCCACGGGCGACACTGTGCTAACAGCGAGCGCATCACAACTGATTGAAGAGTTCACCATGGATCAAAATCCAAACTGGTCCACAGAAGGTCTCTGGTCTTGGGGACAACCCACAGGTGGTGGGGGCCAGTACGGAAACTCGGACCCAACAAGTGGTGCGTCTGGAAACAATGTTATTGGCTACAACTTGAACGGGGACTATGAAAATAATCTTTCAGAAAAACACATTGTTGCTGGGCCATTTGATCTTTCGGGAACCCAAAATACTCAACTACAATTTTCAAGATATCTCAATGTTGAACAGCCCGCGTATGACCACGCAAGTATCTCTGTGAAAGGTGATGTTGGTTTATGGCAAACAATTTGGACGAATCAATCCGAGATAACAGATAGCCAGTGGCAAACAGTTTCGTACGACATCTCAGCAGTAGCAGATAACGCATCCTCAGTCTCAATTCGTTGGACGATGGGATCTACGGATACAGCTTGGCAATATTCAGGCTGGAACATTGATGATGTATCTATTTCAGCATCAGTAGAAGCGGGTGTGGTTGGCGATGTTAACTGCGATGGTTTGGTGAATGTGAAGGACATACTCACGATAATTTCATCATGGGGACCATGTGAAGGCGTTTGTGCTGAAGACATTGTTCCTGACGAAAATATAAATGTATCAGATCTTCTCCTTGTGATTGCAAATTGGTAATCTACACATAGTCTTTACATAAAAGGAGAGGCACAATGTCGTTATTACTTACCTGCGCAGTTATTACACTGTCATTTTCTACACCAAAAGAGTGGTTAGACCCAAGACTTGACACGATTGACCGCGATGCAATTGAAGAAATGATTTCATTTTCCCTTCCTTCTTTTCACGAGGACGTGGAGTGGGTTTTAGAAAAAGGCAACGAGATACCTGTGTGGGAAAACTTTAAGGGGAAAGTTATTGTTATTCAAACGTGGTCAAATCAATCTGCCTCTGGAAGAGTCGCCCCGTTTGCTTCACAAAAAATTATTGATGGGCTAGAACAAAAAGATGACGTTGTGCTCATTTCTCTACACACTCCACAGGGATCGAATAAGGCAAAGCAATTTATAAAGAAAAGAAAACTTATAACACCAACAGCAATTGACCACTCGGGCAATACGTGTAATCATCTTGGGGTTTATTACGATCCAGTATCAATTGTTGTTGATAGAAACGGGGCGGTGCGACACATAGGGTTGCGAACAAGGGGGCTCTCAAAAGCAATCGAATCTCTCCTTGCCGAAGAAGTAGACCAATCGATTAAAGTTGATGAGTTTGTTCCAAAAAGTAATCCAACCGAAGTGACAACCGAATACCCACCATTTAGTGAAAGTTTTGGCAAAGCAACAAATATGCAAGGAAAAGAAGCGCCACAGTTTTATGTCGAGGAGTGGATTTCAGAACCATTTGATGTTGAAAACAAAGTTCGCGTAGTTGAATTTTGGGCAACTTGGTGTCCACCATGCAGAAAATCTATTCCACATCTCAACGAACTCGCCAAACATTTTGGCGACAAAGTGGCATTCGTAGGCGTTTCTGGAGAGACTACTGAAAAAGTGTCTGCATTTCAAAAGAAAACTCCCATGCACTACGGCGTCGCAATTGATGCAAGTAAAAAAATGCAAAACAAAATAAGTTGCAGGGCAATTCCACTCGCTATGGTGATTAGTAGCGACAATACCGTGCGGTGGCAAGGAAATCCATCAACGTTAACACAGTCAATTATTGATCAAGTGGTGCGCGCTGATTCTGGTGAAACAGAAACAGTGGATAGAGGCAGATGGAAAGCAAAGACAAAGTAATAAATAAACCCAAAAGTACACCAGTAAACCCGTTCGTAGAAGTGTGGTCCATCGCGTGGCCAACAATTCTTACGATGGTTAGTTTTACTTTTATGCAGTTTGTCGACAAACTAATGGTGAGCAAAGTTGGTCCACTTGAAGTCGCAGCGCAAGGCAACGCCGGAACGTGGTCATTTGCAATGATTGCAACGGTGATGGGTGTGGTTACAGTTGTTAATACTTACGTCAGTCAATATTTGGGGTCTGGAAAACCAGAAATTGGTCCTAAATATCCATGGGCGGCCATGTGGATCTCTCTTGTTTTATGGGTAACCCTTTTGGTTCCTTGGGCAATTATTCTTCCATGGGTTTTTCAATCAATTCATGTTGGCGACAATATTAGCAATGCAACAGAATTGGTATCTCTCGAATCAAGTTATGCAGCAATTACAATTTTAGGAAGCGTGTTCTTGTTGGTTGGAAGAGGGTTTACGCAATACTTTTTTGGTATGCACATGCCAAAGGTTATTACTGTTTCAACAATTATTGCGAACATAATCAACATAGTTGCGAACTATATTTTTATATTTGGCGAAGAGGGTATTCCTGGATTTATTCCGGGCATACCCGGAACACCCGCACTTGGTTTAACGGGCGCAGCATACGGAACAGTCGTTGGAATGTTTTTTGAGATGCTCATACCATTCGCCGTTTTTGTGAGCGCCAAATTTAATAACGCATATCAAACTCGCCGACCATGGCGACCATGTTTAAAAACATGCAAGCAATTGTTTCGGCTGGGTTGGCCCGGAGCGATCCAATGGGGGAATGAAATTATTTGTTGGGCGATCTTTATGACAGTTTTTGTCGGACATTTTGGAACTGATGACATGACTGCTGGTTGGATTGCCCTTGGCTACTTGAATTTAAGTTTTATGCCAGCAATCGGTTTGAACGTTGCAGTGAATTCAATAGTTGGAAAATATATAGGTGCTGGTAAACCTGACGTTGCGGTTTCCAGAGCGAGGGTTGGTGTTTTTATCGCAATGGTGTATATGACATTGTGCGCGGCAGTGTTTATTATTTTTAGAGAAGATATGATTGCTTGGTTTGTTTCTGGATCTGATATAGAACCAACAAGGCGAGCGGCAATTATTTCACTTGGATCAAAAATGTTGATTCTTGTCGCTCTTTTTCAAACAGTTGACGCTCTTGGTATTGTGTATTCTGGCGCGCTCCGCGGGGCAGGCGATACCGTTTGGCCCGGCATCGTCACCGCCATATATAGTTGGGTGTTTATTGTTGGAGGTGGATGGGTTGCTGTTACCTATTTTCCAAACATGGGTTCAATTGGGCCATGGATTGCTGCGGCTACGTATATCATTCTTATTGGAATAACCATGGTTATACGCTTTGAAAAAGGGAAATGGCGGGAAATAGACCTTCTCAAAGACCCAGATCGACTAGAAGCAGCGAGGTCAGCACCAATTACTATTGGTCCCCCAGCGGCCGAGGCAGATGCAGCAGTCGCGGATCTTGGAGACCACAATCTAGGGTGAGTGTTGGCGAAAAGCGAAAAGTTCTGTACAATAAAACGTTGCAACTCACAGAAGACGGAGAATTAATACGTGATAGTAGAAAAAAGCAACAACAATCTTGAAACAGTCATCGGTGGTGGCGACGCAGCAACCGCGGACCAACATTACAACACCGCACTCGAACTCGAACAAAATGGTTTTCGAGTCGGAGCAATTGATGAGTTACGCAAAGCAGTAGCCTCTGGATCAAATCCAGACCACTTGTTTAAGCTTGCGTATCTTCTCGACTTGGTTGGCGAAGAAATGGAATCCACAACCCTCTACGAAGAGTTGGCTTCCGCAGAACGACCAAACATAAACGTGTTACTCAATCTTGCAGTTGTGTATGAAGATCGAGGAAGAATTAACAAAGCAGAAAAATGCTTAAGGCAAATTCTCGACACCGACCCATCCCACAAGCGTGCTCGTTTGTATCTCAAAGACGTTCAATCTTCTGCGCACATGTATTACGATGAAGATATTGCCCGCGATGCAGCAAAAAATCAAGCGCTTATGAACACACCGGTGACGGACTTCGAGTTATCTGTTCGCG
This sequence comes from Planctomycetota bacterium, assembly GCA_014381305.1. Lineage (GTDB taxonomy): Bacteria > Planctomycetota > Phycisphaerae > Phycisphaerales > SM1A02. The sequence goes on along the minus strand of JACNLW010000057.1, from coordinate 41,883 downwards.
CTAGAAACTGTTTAAAGAAAATGCAAATCAGATCACTTGGCGATCTTCTAAAAATTAGCGAAACCGAATTGCTTAGTTATAAAAACTTTGGCGAAACCTCACTCACTGAAATCAAACACATGTTGACTGCTCGCGGGTTGCGGCTTGGACAGGGCGCGGATGGACCTACTAGCCAGATACACCAAGACCGATACGAAGAGCTTTTGGCACACACATCTGAACAAGTGCTATCAAAACCAGTTTCATCACTCAACCTTTCAGTTCGCGCACGCAAAGCGTTGCAAATGTTGAATATTCAATCGGTTGCCGATCTTGCAATTCGCACAGAAGCAGAGCTGCTTGGTATTAAAAACTTTGGTTCAACAAGCCTTGTGGAAATTCACGATGGGCTTGCGATGTTTGGATTAAAACTGCGCGAAATAGATTAACTCCACTCGAATTCCACTTCCCATAAACAACTCCCTCGGCTGCTTGTTGTTTTGGACTGTTTGTTGTTTTGGAAATTTATCCAAACATGGGGATTGGGCAATCAAGCACGTCCCCAATTGCCCTGATTGTTTCTGCTTCGGCAACAGTGATGTGATCATCGTGTACAACACAAGATTCACAAGCAAACAGAAGTTTTTCTTTTTCCACAAATCGCAAGCGTTGTAATTTGTTGAGAGCGTGGTGGATAGACTCCATTGTGCAATCTTTTACTTCACGAATCCGCTCTTTTTTCAACCCAATTTCGTGAATAGCATGATTAAAAGCACGCTCTGCCTGCGCCTGATTTTCTGCCCCACTGTATGCAAGCGTAGAAAGAACAACAACAACATCCTTGGAAAGAGGACCAAGTTTTTTGTTCGCACCCTGAGATAATTTTTGGAAAGAGTTGTTCCCGAGGTGTTTTTTGATAACAGAAATAAGAACCCACTCAAATCTGCTCACAACATTGTCACACTGAGCGATATCCGTGAGCGTTTTTACAAACACGACCTGTTGTTCACTGCTTAGTTGTTTTAGCGCCGGCGCGGCAAGGTCGATCATAGGGATTCTAGAAGACCGCTTTTCTTTATCAATAAGAAGCAAAATTTTTCGCAACTCAGTTCTCTCTTGATTAGAAAGAAGATCGTTGAGCAAATTTTTCTGTTGTACATCTTGCGTATCTATGAGGAGTGAAAACATCACCAGCCTTGCAGACCAACTGTTGCCCAAAGCACTTCTGATGGGATTTGAAATGTTATGAATAGCTTGCCGAGCACGATCAATATATTTATCTTCAATTGCCGAAGCTTCTTGGACCGAAGTTTTTACACTAGTTGAAGAAAAACCAGAAATCCTTGCATCGCCAACCACCACCTGTTCATGCGCAGGAGTTTGGAGAGAGGACATATCAATTCCCTCAATACGCGCAACTCGCTCAGTAATTGGCGGGTGGCTAGCGAAAATCGAACTTACGGCTTGTGAAAAAAACATGTGGTTACATTGGCCCGCGTCTTTTGCGAGCGTGGATTGATCAGGTATACCACCAATTTGTCTGAGTGCACCTCCAATCCCACTTGGGTTTCGTGTGTACTGCACCGCTGAGGCGTCAGCGAGAAACTCTCGTTGCCTTGAAACAGCCGCTTGGATTAATCTTCCAAAAAAAGTTCCAATTGCACCACAAATAACAAGAAACAAACCAAGCACAATGATTGCTAATCCAATACCTGCTCCACCAGCACCCTCTTTTGATCGAGATCTCGAAGAAGAATATAAAATCATTGGACCAATGTGTCTCACAAAAATCCAACCAGTAATACCAAGTGCCATAATCCCGAAAATTATTCCAATAAGTCGAATGTTAATTCGCATATCTCCATGTGAGATATGACTAAATTCATGGGCGATGACGCCTTGTAACTCGTCTCTGTTTAATTGTTCTATACACCCACGTGTTACGCCAATAACAGCATCACTTGGAGTCCAGCCAGCAGCAAACGCGTTGATAGAATCGTCTTCAATAATATAAACCGGCGGCACGGGCATACCACTCGCAATCGCCATTTCTTCAACAATATTGTTTACTTTTCTTTCTGAGGAATTGCTACTTGTTCTTTGCAGTTCGGTACCACCGAGCATTTCCGCTACAACATGCCCACCATCGTTGAGTTGTCCGAGTTTTACAAGAGCAGAAATTCCAACAATAAGCAAACAAAACACAGCCGAGACAACGATGGCGCCACTGTTCCACTCAGAGACCACTCCAACGGGTACAACAACCATTGCCATGATCATAAAAACAGCAACAATAAACAAAAACACTATGATTTTCGTTCGCTTTCGCGCCCGATCTTGGTGTTCGTAAAAATTCATCAGATCGAAGTGTTAAAAATTAACCTTTGGAACGTCGCGAGCAGCCTCATCATCAAGTTCCCAACTTTGCGCAACGGTAAATCCGAACATGCCCGCAACTATATTTGATGGGAACATTTCACGTTTGTTGTTGTAAGACATAACAGCATCGTTATACGCCTGTCTTGAAAATGCAACTCGGTTTTCGGTGCTCGTTAACTCTTCTTGAACCTGCATCATGTTTTCATTTGCTTTTAAGTCGGGGTATGCTTCCATTACAACCATTAATTTACCCAACGCACCAGTGAGCGCACCATCGGCGCCCGCGACCCCAGCAATTGCACCGGCAGCAGTTGGGTCCTTTGAGGCAGCAGAAGCAGCGGAAACAGCCTGGTTCCTCGCGTTGATGACTGCTTCTAGGGTTTCGCTTTCATGTTTCATGTACCCCTTCGCAGTATCAACAAGGTTGGGGATTAAGTCATAACGGCGTTTTAGTTGCACATCAATTTGGGCATACGCGTTTTTAACTCGGTTCCGCAACCCAACAAGACCATTAAAAATGCCTACAACAAAAATTACAAGCAATAAAACGAACCCAACAACGAATCCGACGATAAGTCCGGTAGAGGCAATGATTGGTTCCACGTTCAATATATTTTTCATGATAAAAACTCCTTCGCAAGCAATGTACCACCGATACACTATGGGGCGTGATGGTAAATAAACCTTTTCAACCAAATTTCTGCAATCGCCGAGATTTTATGACGGCAACAGGGGTGTTGGTAATTGGCGGTTTGTTTTCTTGTGCGAAGAGGGATGAAGAATCTTCCCCTGCGCCAAAAAAACTACTCTCTATTCCGACAGAAATGATCACAATGCGTGTTCGGGTTGGAAAAATCAGAAAAAAAGAGGGTTTCAGGTTAGATGACGATCATGTTCTGTTAACAAACAAAGGCTGGAAACTATCTTCTTCACGCGCCTTTACACCAGAAACAAAAGATCAAGAGTTGTGGATACACAATAAAGATACCCACACATTGATCACACCAGAAAAAATAAAAAGATGTACCGGAAAAATTTCTCTCCATCCAAGACGGGACATTTCACCACACGCATTTGACATTGTGGTTCATGTGCCTATGGAGAAATATGTACCAGGAGTTATTGCGGGAGAACTTTATTCTCATTGGCACCCAAACACATTCGCAGCCCAAGCGGTTGCCGCTCGGAGTTACGCAACGGCGCAACACTTGCAGCGAAAAGCAACAAGTCACTTTGACGTTTCAGACGGACCGTCTTCACAGGTGTTTTTAGGCGACGTAACATTAGATGTAGCACACCGCGCAGTGAACGACACAAAAGGGGTGTTGCTTACATGGAACAACACGGTTGTCCCCTCGTACTACAGTGCGTGTTGTGGTGGAATGGCGGCAGCAGCGAGTGATGCGATTAGTGGATCACACCTACACGAAATCCCACCCCTTCATGGACGCAGCGGAAAAGATGTGTGTACATCACTTGGCGTTCATCAATGGACGGTGAAAAGATCATATAAAAACTTTACAAAACGGCTAGTGCAATGGTCTGGTGGTAGAACCAACCATCCGCTTCATCAACTCGGTTCAATAGAATCAATTATTCCTATCCAAGCAAACAAACATGGCAGGCCAATCAAACTAGAAATCATTGATCGAAAAAACATCAAACATAAAATTAGTGCAAAACAACTAGTGCACGCAGCGAATCAGTCATACCCAACAATTCCAAAACCATCACCTAAATTAAAATCATCTTGTTTGGTGGCTTCAAGAACTGGTTCTGACCTAGAATTACGTGGAGTTGGTATGGGACATGGTGTTGGTTTGTGTCAATATGGCGCACAGGTTCTTGCTGGGCAAAACATGTCTTGGGAATCAATTTTAGAGTGGTATTATCCTGAGGTGTCAATTGCAAGTGTTTTGTAACGAACCCAAACAATATCACTATTACTTCAAGGGCAACGAAAAAGCGGCGATCGAAACAATCGATCGCCGCCTGTGCCTACCCCGAAATGTTTCAAGTAACAACTAGGGTTCTTCTTGGTATACCGCCCGGTAATCTGTGCCTACCCAGAAAAATGCGCTAAGTAACAACTAGGGTTTAGTGCGTATCTTTACCACCAAGCAAAGCGTATGGTCCTGCGTCTTCTCTTACATGAACAGGTTTTGTTTCAACAAACGGGTTTTCGTTTGCACCCTCACTCATTGCGAACCTCGCCCGTGTTTCATAATCAGATCCACCACCAGTTTCAGTGAGTGCAAGGATAGTACTTTCTTGAACAGTGCGAATTTCTGCGAGCCTCGACCGCACCTGATCCAAATTGTTTCCTGAACCAAACTGATCAAATGATGACAGTGTTTGTTGTTGCCGTTCTACCATCGCAATAATGTGATCGTTTCGTTCGATTGCATCAATTTCTCGATCAAGTTGCCAAAGTTGGGAACGGTATTGTTCGTGTTCATGTTGTATTTTTTCTAAAATTGATGCGAGCCGAGTACGTTGTTCAGACATCAATTCCATTTGTCTACGGTCTGCCGCAAGACGATCTTCGTAATTCGCTCTTACGGTTCGTATTCTCCTTGCTTTTGTGTACGCACTTTCAAGGTCGTATCGCACGCCTTCAAACCAAAAAGAAACGGGCTTTCCACCGACACTCTCTTCATTTTCAGCAATGGCAACAAGTTCTTTTAGTGCATCAAGATCGACTGTTGTTAGTTTTACAACATTTAATGCAATTGATTCATCCCGCTCAAATTGGCCAAGCTGGTGATCAATTTTGGAAACCTCGCCGGTAATCTCTGCGATTCTTACTGGATATTCCTGCGCAAGTTCATCAAGTTGACGGCGGAGTGCAATTGGGTCATCAACCATTTCATCAACGATTGACGAAGCCTCTTCTCGTAGTTGATCGAAGCAAGCAACGACCCGTTTTGGCCCAACCAATAAGGTGACACCACCCAAAGCAAGACCTCCAATTAATCCCCATCGAACAATAAATCGTGTTGTGGCGCCCATGGCAACCTCCTTTTGTTACTGTTTTGCACAGAACAGCCCGTGCGTACCAAGTATTTGGGGAAATATCGTGAACTATTTCATTCTGACCCTAAAATCCCATAATGAATTGTCCCAATAAGGAAGAGTGCCAATGAATGCCCTGACAACCACTTTTGTGCGCAGGCTCCGCGACCGTGACGAGGCGGCGTGGTTTGAATTGTGGCAGGACTTTGGTCCAGCCATACGGTTTCAATTGTCAAAATGGGGCGGTGGTCGCATTGGTTTTGAAACAGTACAAGACCTCACCCAAGATACATTGGCTGCACTTTCTCGGTGTATAGAGAGGTACGACCCAGACAGGGGGGCGAGATTTAGCACGTGGCTTCTATCGATTGCAAAGCACACGCTTGGAGACGAGTTTGATCGCCGCAATGCGCAAAAAAGGAACAGTGGTGTGAAACCACTCTCGCTTGATGAGCGAATTGATTCGAGCCAAGCGGCTCTTGAGGTGGATGAAGTTTTTGAACAAAGAATGTTTGCTGCAAAAATCTGCGCTGCAATCCGAAGAACAGAATCAGAAGTGGATTTTGTCCAATTTCAAGTATGGAGAATGCGAGCACTTGATACTCAGACAGGTAAGGAAGTTTCTGAAGCATTAGGAATAAGCGAACCAACAGTAAGTAGACACATGGTAAAAGTACGTGATCAACTCAAACAACGAATTGCAGAGGTAGTTATGCAATATAGTTTTACGCCAGAAGAGGAATCGGAAGCGCAAAAAGCCGGTTTGTCCGGAAGCGAATCCATGTTTGATGACGCTGTAAGCAATTTGTATCACACCCACCAAATTTTCTTGGGTGAAGAAGCAGAAGGGCGAACATAATGGTTTCGTTTTTGTTTGGATTATTACTCACACTAGCAATTCTGATTGGCGGAGTTGTTGTGTGTATCTATGTAGTTATTCCAGTCATAGGCCACGTCTTTTTATTCATAGGACGACTTTTCCGGTTTGTTTTTCAGGAGTTTCGAGATGTATTATTGATTCCAATCGCGTTGTTTGTCGGTGTAGTAAAACTTTTGCGTGCCGTACTTTGCATTGTTCTCGCGCGGTGGGATATTGCAAAAATAGAAATACACGCAGCAAAAAAACGATTTTATGAAGTATGGAATCGACTCGTTGCAATTTTTATCGACAACCCACTCCGCGTGATTGGAATTGGCACTCCAAAGAAAAAAGAAACCCCAGATTATGCCAAGCAAGTCCGATCCGAAGTAGAAGGGGTGATAGAAGAATTAAAACACGTATTTGGTGAAAACAAAAAAACAGAAAACAAGTTCATAGGATATACCGTTGTTGGCACACTTCCACCGGGTGGGAGTGGCGCAAAAATATACATTGCCAAACCACACAACGGATCCCCAAAGGCAGTCATTAAGTGTTTTGATATATCAGATGGTTCCGCATTACCCCAAATTGTTAGAGAATCAAGATCGATGGAGGCAGCAAAAAAACTCGGTTTAATTATCGAGCACCATCTTGATAACAAACGGTTTTGGTACGCAATGCCGTTTCACGATGGGGATCATTTAGGCTCGGTCACATCGTCGCTACACGGAACCTCTGCAAATCTGAATAATAAAAATCTGCGAACAATACTTTTATACCAACAAACCCTTTTGCAGACATTGCGAGAATACCACTTGGCTGGTCTGTGGCACAAAGACGTGAAACCAGACAATATCATCGTGCACGATGGAAGGGCGAACCTTGTTGATCTTGGTTTAGTTACACCCCTCGCCTCGGCAATGACCCTTACCACCCACGGCACAGAATATTTTCGTGACCCAGAATTGGTTCGACAAGCAATGCGCGGCGTAAAGGTGCACCAAGTAGACGGATCAAAGTTTGACGTGTACAGCGCTGGTGCAGTTCTTTATTTCATGTTGGAAAACACGTTTCCTCCCCACGGCGGGTTGAGCGGGTTTAACAAGAATAGCCCCGAATCTATTCGCTGGGTGGTTCGGCGCGCAATGTCAGATTATGACAAACGATATTGTTCGGTTGAAGAAATGCTTGCAGATATAGAAACCATTTTGCACGCGAAAGATGTTACAAAGGTTCGACCCGCTGATTTACCATCCATGAATGACGATCAAAGTAGTCCAGCCGAAGTTGTGTATAAAAAAAGTGTTCGTCCACGAACAACACCATCAACTGGCGGAGGTCCTTTTAAACAAGAAAAAAACAAGACAAAGCCCCTTGGCCTATTGGCAGCATTTATTATTTGTGCAGTGATCGTGTATGCGACAACGTCTTCGGACAACACACCAACAATCCCACAAACTGTAAACACTGTTTCTTCACCCTCTCTCTTTGATCACCAAAGACCAAGTGGACGAGTTCTTTTATTAGAAAACTGTGCAGTGGCATCTGACCCAGAAACATGCAAAACACAAGTCATTGGTATTGTTGAACAACTCATCTTGCAAGGGTGGGACATTGTGTCAGATCAACAACTTGATGCACGCACCCGTGTGTGGCTCCCTGACGGAATGCAAAGTACCCACGAAGTTGCGGCGAAACTAGAACACGAACAACTTGCGGGAATTCTTGTTTTTACAGAATCTCCAACCAACACACTTGTTGCAACAGTGGTTGGACCAACCAAGTCAACATCTTTTGACTTCACCACTCAAAACAATTAACCCGCGTACAATGTTTCCGTGTTTGACGAACAAACGCTCATCATTGGGATCGCCGTTCTTGTCATGGCGGCTTTATATTCGACAGTAGGTCATGGTGGGGGGTCTGGGTATTTAGCCGTGCTAGCGCTCTCGGGCATCGCCCCAGAAGAGATGCGACCAACAGCCCTCTTGTTAAATGTAGTTGTAGCCTCTATTGGCACATGGAGGTTTGGTAAAACAGGAACGTTTCGAAAAGATATTTTTATTCCATTGATTTGCGCAAGTATTCCAGCGGCTTTTGTTGGGGGATACACAGAAGTGCCTTCAACTATATACAAACCGATTGTTGGGATTATTTTGCTTTACGCTGCAATTCGTTTATTCGTTCCAATAAAAGGAACCGAGCAGTCTAAACGATCTCCTACCCTATTGATCATCATTGCAGGAGTACTCATTGGTTTTCCAAGCGGAATCATCGGCGTTGGTGGCGGTATTTTCTTAAGTCCATTAATTCTTCTCCTTGGCTGGGCAACTGCAAAACAAACAGCAGCACTTAGCGCACCATTCATTTTAGTAAACTCAATTGCTAGCCTTGGCGGAATAACCATGGACCAAGGGGGACTTCCAGTTGATTTTATTTTTGTGGCTCCACTTGGCGTAGCGGTTGTTGTTGGCGGTTTTGCAGGCGCTACCTTTGGTTCTCGCAGGCTAGGTCACCAAGGTTTGCGAACAGTCCTAGGTGTTGTTTTACTGATTGCATCAGCCAAAATGTTTATCAGCGTGGTACCAAATAATGCACAGGTTGCACATAAAACAACAAAGTCACGTAAAATATACACAATGACACACCCCGGAGCAACACTTAGAAAAAAAATGAACGAGGGTATTGTGATGTGCCCCGGCGCATGGAACGGACTTGTTGCTGCTGCGATTGCAAAAACCGGTTTTGAATCTTGTTATATCAGCGGTGGTGCAACGGCCAACGCTTCTGGCTACCCAGATATTGGTTTGATATCCCTTACCGAAATGTGCCGCACAATTCGCGAGGTCGTGTCTGCGAGCAAGTTACCCGTGATCGCAGATGCCGACACGGGATATGGAGAGATAGAAAGTATTTCTCGAACGGTGATGGAATATGAAAGCAATGGCGCGGCTGGTTTGCATATTGAAGATCAAGAGTTTCCAAAAAGGTGTGGACATCTCGATGGAAAAACACTCGTTTCTCAATGGGCGATGGTTGAGAAAATTGAATTTGCAGTAAACAGTAAACGAGATAAAGATTTCATTCTAATTGCCCGCACCGATGCTCGTGGAACCGACTCGTTGGCAGCCGCTATCGAGCGAGGTTGTGCGTATCGAGAGGCGGGTGCAGATATGATTTTTCCAGAAGGTCTTCGATCGGAAGATGAGTTTAAAATTTTTGCAAAGGAATGTTCAGGCCTTCTTTTAGCGAATATGACAGAGTTTGGAAAAACACCCCACCTTTGTGCAAAACAATTCGAATCACTTGGGTATAACCTCGTCATTTATCCTGTCACAATGCAACGAGTCGCAATGGGTGCGATAACCAATTGCTTGTCTCAGTTACATAAAACAGGATCTGCAGAAGGGTTTGAATCCACAATGCAAACAAGGCAAGAGTTATACGACACTTTAGACTATGTGCCCGGCGAGCCATGGAAATTCAAAGGCACATAAGAACCCCCTTTTCAGGTAGAATGTGGGGCGCAGACCACTTCAATTGGTTGATGGTGATTTGCGGAAAGACTACCTATGACATCTACAAAAGAAACAACAAATAAACCCACCGATCAGCGCGGCCTTGCGGGCCAAGTGATTGGTGATACCTCGGTTTGCGCCGTGAATCAAACCCAATTAATGTACAGGGGGTATGAAATAGCAGACTTGGCTGCAAACGCAACATTCGAGGAGGTTGCATTCCTGCTCCTCAATGGCGAGAAACCAAACAGTGAAGAGTTGGCCGACTTTAAAGCGCAACTTGTGTCGATGCGGGCAATTCCAGAAAGTGTAAAAGATGCAATTATTCATATTGCAAACAATTCCCCAGAAGCACACCCAATGGCGGTTCTTCGAACCGCAGTATCACTGTTGTCACACCTTTGCCCAGTTTGTGAAGATAACAGTGCCGACGCTGACATGCGGAAATCGATGTACCTTCTTGCACAAATTCCAACATGTATCGGCGTGCACCAAATGGCACTTGATGGCAAGAATCCTGTTGACCCAGATCCAAACCTTGACCATGCGGCAAACTTGTTGTGGTGTATGTCTGGCGAAAAACCACACGAATCAGCAGCAAAAGTAATGGATGTTTCCCTTGTTTTATACGCGGAACACGACTTCAACGCTTCTACATTTACATGCAGAGTGGTTGCTTCAACAAACGGTGACCTGCACTCTTGTGTGTGCGGCGGCATCGGCGCCCTGAAGGGGAACTTGCACGGGGGCGCAAATGAAGCGGCGATGGAAATGTTGCAAGAGATCATGTTAGAAGTCGAAAACGGTTCGACAGCAGACGAGTTTATGCAGAACGCTTTTGAAACAAAGAAAAAACTCATGGGCTTTGGTCACCGCGTCTACAAAAACGGCGATCACCGAGCGGGCATTCTCCGTAAATGGGGTCTTGAATATTGTGATACAGCAAACCCAGAAGCAAAAAAATGGTTTGATCTTGGTGATGAAGTACAAGCAATTATGTTGCGAGATAAAAACATATTTCCAAATGTTGATTTTCCTTGTGGCATGACGTATTACGCGCTTGGAATCCCTGTTCCACAATACACACCAATTTTTGTGGTCGCAAGAATTACAGGATGGTGTGCGCACATCATGGAACAACACCAAAACAACAGAATTATTCGCCCACTCGCCAAATATACAGGCAGCGAACTAAGAAGCTGGAATGATTGACCGATGTCTACAAAAAAAATAGCAGTGATTGGTGGGGGAACAATGGGAAGCGGTATAGCGCTCACTGCAGCTACACATGGTATTGACGCAGTAATTATTGACATTAGTGAAGAACAACTCGGTAGAGCAAAATCGTATCACGAAAAACAATGTGCCCGCGCAGTATCAAAAGAACGAATGACACAAGAAGAATCTGCCGAAGCGATCGCTAGGCTTTCTTATGTTACATCTATGGCAGAAGGCTCAGATGCAGGGTGGGCTGTCGAAGCTGCGACTGAAAACGTAGACATTAAGAAAAAAATATTTATACAAATGAATGAAACATTTGGTAATGACGTCGTGCTTGCAACCAACACTTCATCTATTTCAATCACAGATCTCGCTTCTGCTATTCCAGAGGCTCAACACCGAGTGATTGGGATGCACTTTTTTAATCCAGTTCCGGTTATGAAACTTGTAGAAGTAATTAAAGGGAATAACACGAGCGAAGAAACAACTGCGGCAACAATTGCGCTTTCTGAATCTATGGGGAAAATTCCAGTTCCAGCAAATGATTTCGCAGGCTTTGTTTCAAACCGCGTACTGATGCCAATGATCAACGAAGCGTTCCATGCGTGGTCAGATGGTGTGGCAGAACCAGAAGATATCGATTCAATCATGAAGCTTGGCTGCGCATTTCCAATGGGTCCGCTTCGTTTAGCAGATTACATTGGTCTTGATGTATGCCGAGACATCATGATGGTGATGTATAACGGGCTGGATAAAAATCCAAAATATTTACCGAACGAAAAACTTGTTGCATTAGTTGAGGCAGGGAGCCTTGGTGATAAATCTGGCCAAGGTGTGTACAACTACGAAAAAGGTTAACAAATGTCACTAAAATCCCACCCGTTCTTTAGATGGCCAACCAGTTTACTTTGGTTGTTACCAGCGGCGGCCTTGGTTTTGTTGTTCTGGAGATCTGGCGAGATTGGTTCTGTGTGGTGGTACCTCCTTGTTCCCACATGCATCGCAATTGCGTTCATAGATCTTTTTACAACAGTTTGGCTTGGCATCACAACACTTTGCACATTGTTTGTTTACTGCTCGGTCGGCTCATCCGGAGTTCCAGTGAGTTTTGCAATATTAGAACCACAAACTTGGGTAAACGTCAGAGAATCGATGGAAATGACAGAGTTCGAATGGTTCCATTGGTGGCCATTCAAATGGTTGGTCGCGCTCCTTTGTTTGAATATGTCAATTGTGACGCTTCGAAGAATCCCCTTCAATATATTAACAATTGGTGTGTGGTCGATTCACGGTGGCGTGATTGTGATGGTTATAGGTTGTGTTGTTTACTTTGCTAAAAAAGTAGAAGGTGATGTAGTCGTTTCCCGAACTCAGGTAGAAATCTCGATGCCGAACCAAGACACGGTTTCTATGGTGGCAACACCAGCAAATTCGGTTTGGGTTGGAGACTGGTCTTTTACAATTTCTGACTTAAACCCAAACTGGGAATTGATGTCTGGTGACGATGCTGGAAAGAAAGCGTACGCAGTAACAGTTTCGGTGCGGGGTCCAGAAGATGAGCATTTTATGAGGCAACTCATTTTGGGATATCCTGAATACACCGAAGACGTTATTGCAACTGGTGATCCTAAAAAACCAATGGCAAGAGCGAAGAAGGTGCTAGGTACAGCCCTTGTTGACGATTCCATAAATATACAACTTGCACCCGATGCAAAAGACAGGTTTTTTGTGACTCAAAGCGCAGCGATTTATATGAGAGAAATTTCTGAATCGGGCGAACCAATCAGTAGTTGGACAGAGCGTCCAATTGAAAATCTCCCACGCTTCAATGATTATATTCCAACCCTCAATGACGTTTGGGGTGCCCCGACAGATGTGATGCGTTCATTGTCTCTAAACCTTTCGCCTGCGAACGGGGAAGATTTTCTTCAACAAGATGTTGTGGTGACAGGCTATCTTCGATACGCATTCCCCGGAAGTAGAATTGTTGCGGGAGAAGAACTGTTTCCGGTTGTATGGGTGTCGCTTCGAAAAAGCGATGGTACCGAACAAGGTGTTGAGATGTACGCTTTTGACAAATCATTAAACACAGCCGACGCAACACTAATGTCGTACCGTTGGCTTGAGGATGAAACAGAATTAGATGTGTTACAAAAAAATCTTAAACCATCAATACTCTGCACTGTAAATAACACAGAATATGTAATTCCAATTACAAACAAAGAATCATTTACTCAAATTGGTGATACAGATTATTCATACAAAATAAAATCAGTACAAAACGACCTTCATATTTCAGGCGTGGTTGTTTCTCTTGCACAAATAGAAATAAAAAACGGAGAAAAGCAGTGGGAACGGTGGGTTTTTGACAACCCGGCGATGAACCGTGATGTCATTGAGGGTGTAGAACACGAAGAAGATACCGCCACATTTATTGATGATGCAATAACGATGCGATATTCAGCTGGGGGATCACCCATTACAGTTATTGGAGGTCTTGATGGCGGAGCGTATGGTTTATTGATGGGAATTGGTGATGATGATCCCCAATACCACAACATGGTAGTTGGCGAACCAATAAACCTTACTGACGAAGTTACAATTACATTGACTCGTGCTGAGTCTAAAACCAAAAACGAAACACGCCCATCAATTGTTCCCCCGTCTCAGCGTGATCCAAGTGCTAGCAATTTTTATTCAATGGTAAAACTTGCAATTCCAACACCCAGTGGCGCCGCCACATCGTGGCTCCCATTCCATCAGTATCCATTCCAGTCACAAAAGGAAACGGTTCGACGTTTTCGATATGAGCCAACGGTGATGCAATTACCAAACGGCAGAATGTTCGAAGTATTGTTCTCTCGAAAGAGCGCACCTCTTCCCGTTCCAGTTGCACTAGATGCGTTTGAAATAGATTCCCACATCGGAGGGTTTTCTGGCAGAACATCAAGTGTGTTGAACTGGAGAAGCCTTATTCGGTTTATGGGTGACGAAGAAGTCGAAGTTGCTGTGAGTGTGAACGATCCAAAAAGTTATGGAAATTACTGGTTTTTTCAATCACAGTGGGATCCGCCAGACAGTACTTCGCCAGGGCTTAATTACACCGTTTTAGGTGTAGGGAATCGTTTTGGTATTTTTCCAATGCTGTTTGGGTGTTGTCTCACGGTTGCGGGAATGATCTGGGCTTTTTATGTAAAACCAATGATTAAACGCAGGCGACAACTGGCAATCTATGAAAGGACTGCAGCATGAAAAAAATGATTACTATTTTATTTTTGCTCATTGCCTCAGGTGTTTCCTTTGCTGCGCAGCCCACGACTTTTGAAGAACAGGTAGACATGAACCCGTGGGGTGACCAAGTAGCGGTGTTTACAGAAGGACGTGTAAAGTCGTACGAAACGTTCGCTCGATCATTTATGCCCTACATCATGGGTTCGAAAAAATACGAGGGCCAGAGCGCCACGTTTACATATTTTGACATGATGTTGCGACCAGACCGATATGTGGACAAAGATTTTATCTATGTTAAACACAAGGGTCTTCGAGCAAGCATTGCCAGTGAATTAGACTCTCTTAATCCAAACTTAAAAGAACGTCTTGCGAAATTTATGAAAACTGGGCTGATTTCAAGGGAGTTGATTCAAAGCCCACTGGTGCAATCACTTCTTGGTCGCCTGCGACGAGACAACCGAAGATTTGCAATGCCAATTGAAGTTATTGATTCAGCGATTGGGGCGAGCGACCCCCGAACTCTTTGGGCGAGTTTAAAAATGATTCCACCAAGTAGTGGAAGCGAGAACGATCCCTGGACTACGCTCGACACATTAGATAACGAAGAGATCGTCGACGCTTGGCAGCGCATGGTGGTCGCGTGGCAAGCGGGTGACGCACAAACTACGAATGTTGAACTTGCAACACTTGCATCGTTGATTCCAGCACTTGGTGCTGGAACCGAAGTGTATCCAGAAGCCGGAAAACTAAAACTAGAGAGCAAGTACTTTAGGCTTGGAAACCTCACTTGGGTTTGGATCGTCTATCTCGTGAGCGTTGTGCTATTGCTTATGGCATTTGTTTATAGATTTGACAATGTTGGTCGTGTTGGCATGTGTGTTTTCTTTCTAGCGGTTCTACTGAACACAGTCGCTGTCATTTGGCGTTGGTATGTGTCTGGAAGGTATCCCAACACAAACATGTTTGAAGCAATCACCACCTCAGCGTGGATGGGTGGCTTGTTCGCTGTTTTGTTAGAATTTTATCTGCGTAAAACCGCTATGAAACACCTGCTTCCACTTGCCGCTGCGATTACTGCAATGGTTGCTTTGCTAGCAGTTCGCCTTTATCCACTTGAACTAAACCCACACATTTCCAACAAAATGCCAGTTCTACACGACGTGTGGTTGTATATTCATGTGAACTTCATTATCTTTTCTTATGCCCTTATTTTTGTTGCGGCAGTCACTGCGTTCTTTTACTTGGTACGCCGAGGTATTCAAAAAGCGAGAGGGATAAATGGCAAAAAAGATTTTGCCAAAGCCGGAGGTGTTGCATCACTTGTTGAAAAACGAAAGGGCGGCGAGTCTGCGCTTGGAAACAACGTTGGAGCTGTTCTTGATGGTGCAACAATGATTCTTGTAGAACTTTCATTTATCCTCTTGTGGGCGGGTATCGTAATGGGCGCTATTTGGGCAGACCACTCTTGGGGCAGACCTTGGGGTTGGGACCCAAAAGAAGTGTTTGCACTGAATACTTTTTTGATTTTTGTTGTGCTGATTCATATCCGCATGAAAGTGAAAGACAAGGGATTTTGGACAGCGTGGCTTGCACTGTTGGGATGCGCCGTGATGCTCTTTAACTGGATCATCATCAATTTTACAATTTCAGGATTGCATTCGTACGCGTAGTACCATACATCAATGCCACCACTTGTTATTCAAACCGAGAACCTTCCACAAAAATGCAGTGATTGGTTGGCGCAGCGTGTTGATTTGCATATTTGTCCCTCGGATTCACTTCGCTTTAAGGAGTTACTTCCAGAAGCTGAAGGGTTGGTCATTCGAACCTACACAACAGTGGATGTTTCTATGATTTTGCAGGCAAGCAACTTAAAAGTTGTTGGCAGGGCGGGAGTTGGAATCGACAATATTGATCTTCAAGGATGTAAACAACACAATGTTCGTGTTGTACACACGCCTGATGCAAACAGCGAAGCTGTCGTCGAATTTGTGTTGTCAACAATGCTTGCGAAACTTAGACCAGTGCACAAAATAGAAACACCACTCGACATTGATGCGTGGAAACTACACCGCGAAGCTTCGGTAGCTCCGCTTCAGTTCAACGAGATGACGTTGGGAATCATCGGGTTTGGGCGGGTTGGATCAAGACTCGGCAAGGCTGCAAAAAACCTTGGGTTTCGCGTGCTCTATGTCGATATCAAAAAAATCCAAAATGATCATGGTTGCGATTCAGTTGACATGAAAACACTTCTGCAAGAAAGCAACGTTGTCTCATTGCATGTGGATGGGCGATCTGAAAACAAGAATTTTGTAAACGCGCGCGTACTTTCTGAGATGAAGGTGGATGGGATGCTTATCAATACTTCCCGCGGATTTGTCGTCAACACCAACGATCTAGCGGCACACCTCTCTACAAATCCACAGGCGTTTGCTATTTTAGATGTGCACGATCCAGAGCCGTTTACGACAAACTACCCACTGCTTGGAATGGATAATGCAAGTTTATATCCACATATTGCTGCAAAAACAGCGTCGGCGATGCAAAACATGGGTTGGGTTGTTAGAGATGTTGCGGCTATCCTTGTAGGAGAAGAACCAAAATACGAGGCGACAATCTAGATATCGATACAGAATCTCTCATCACTGTATGATTCCGTTTCTATGCGAGCCAAAACTTATGACAACAATATCTAACATTCATGGAAGACAAATTCTTGATTCGCGAGGAAACCCAACCCTCGAATGTGACGTCACGCTTTCTAATGGTGGATTTGGTCGAGCCGCTGTGCCCTCTGGCGCGAGCACCGGTGAAAACGAAGCAGTAGAACTCCGCGACGGTGATGACCTTTGGGGCGGAAAGGGTGTATCTAAGGCTGTTTCACACATCAATAATGAAATTTCAGCAGTAGTGTTGGGTAAAGACGCAACCGACCAATCGGGTATTGATTACGCAATGATTGACCTTGACGGAACCGAAAACAAAGGCAATCTTGGTGCGAACGCACTCCTTGGAGTTTCCATGGCAGTTGCACATGCTGCGGCAAACGCAACCAATCAACCCCTGTATACATATTTGGGCGGGGAAGACGCACACATTCTTCCTGTACCAATGTTTAACATTCTTAATGGTGGAAAACACGCTGACAACACTGTAGATTTTCAAGAGTTTATGATTCAGCCATGGGGCTTTGATGATTTTGGTGAAGCACTTCGCGCGTGCGTTGAAATTTATCACACCCTCAAAAAAGTTTTACACGACCGCGGCATGTCTACTGCAGTTGGCGATGAAGGTGGTTTTGCACCGAATCTGTCTGACAACGAAGATGCACTACGCGTGATCGAAGAAGCTGTTGATAAGGCGGGATATAGTTGGGGCGAACAGATATTTGTTGCGCTTGACCCAGCAACAAGTGAACTTGTCACCGAAGCGAGAAAACTCGGCAAGGAAGGGTATTGTTTCTTTAGCAGTGATCCGGAAAGAGTAATTAGTTCTGAAGAGATGATTGATATTTGGGCAGACTGGTGTAGTCGATATCCAATTCGTTCAATAGAAGATGGACTAGGCGAAGACGATTGGTCTGGCTGGAATCAACTTACACAACGTCTTGGCGACAAAATTCAACTTGTTGGCGATGATTTGTTTGTGACGAATCCCACATTTTTGAACAGGGGAATAAGCGAAGGAAGCGCCAATTCTATTCTTGTCAAAGTAAACCAAATTGGAACATTGACTGAAACTTTTGAAGCAGTAAAACTTGCACACGAAAATAATTACACAGCAGTACTAAGTCATCGAAGTGGTGAAACTGAAGACACGACAATTGCAGATATTTCTGTTGCAACAAATTGCGGCCAGATAAAAACAGGCGCGCCATGTCGAAGCGATCGCACTGCAAAATACAACCAACTCATTCGCATTGCAGAACTACTTGGCGACCGCGCAAAGTTCGGAGTGTGAAGTATGAGATGCAGCAATGACTAAACTTGTTGTATGGAGACTGATCCAACTTCCAATTATTTTGTTGGCGGTGTACACAACAACGTTCGCACTTGCATGGCTCATTCCAGGGAACCCACTTGAAAAAGAAGGTCGTCGACCACCACCAGAAGTGATGGAGGCGATGGCAGAAAATTATAATTTGAACGACCCAGTTGGTTTTTACACAGGATATCTCTGGAAAGCAAGCGGAGGTGCATGGCTGTTTGGCGGCGAAGAGGGTCCTGTATTTAACTTTGGCCCAAGCCTTCGGCACGAAAACTGGACCGTGAACGAAATTCTAGCAAGCCAACTTCCCGTATCTATTATTCTTGGATTAACCGCAATGATCATCGCGGTTGTGTTGGGCGTTACGGCAGGGGTATTGAGTGCAGTTTGGCCGCGATCGTGGCTAGACGTGTTGACCATCTCGATTTCACTTGTTGGTATCAGTATCCCTGCATTTGTTGTTGGCGTTGTGTTGCTTGTTGTTTTTTCAGTATGGCTCGGGTGGTTTCCAGTTGGAGGTTGGGGAACTTGGAAACATGTTGCACTGCCCGCAGTTGCACTAAGCCTACCATTTGCCGCATACATTGCACAATTCACAAGAAGCGGAATGGTCGAGCAACTTGCAAGTGATCACATCAGAACTGCACGCGCAAAAGGCTTGCCAGAGCGAATTGTTGTCATGAAACACGCACTTAAAAACGCGTTTTTGCCCGTGTTGAGTTATCTTGGCCCAGCAACAGCCGCTGCAATGACGGGCTCATTTGTCGTTGAAAAAGTATTTGCTGTTCCGGGCATTGGAACACACTTTGTTGACGCGGTTCTTGGAAAAGACATCACGGTTTTGATGGGAATAGTGCTGGTGTACGCAACAATGTTAATACTTTTTAATTTGCTTGTGGATGTGTCGTACCGTTTTATTGATCCTCGGGTGAATTGATATTGACTCTCCACAACTGCTGCGTTAATCTGGGGTGGGTTGTAAGTCCACTCACACGCTCTGGTTCATACATATATAACTGAAGCAATTGACAAATGACAAGCATGGGCACATCCTCTGTAAACAAAGTTTCTTCGATGTCATGTAACATTTGCAATCTTTTTTTGGGATCTAATTCAAGAGCCGCAAGGTCAAGTGCGTTGTCTATGTCTTTATTTACATATCCACGATCATTGTTTCCACTGTCTGATCTAAACACATCCAAAAAAGTAGTTGGGTCACCATAATCTCCGTACCACCGGCCCCTTGCAACCATAAAATTCCCGCTTCTTAGATCAGCACTAAAAAACTTATTGTCAGTGCCACGAAGTTCAACGCGTACACCCAATCTTTTCTGCCACTGAGCACGAAGTTCCAACGCAACCCATTTATACCTTGGTGTATTTGTGGTGTACAACACATCTACAACAGGAAAGAGTTCGCCTGACTCGTTTTCAATTAAACCGTCACCATCTCGGTCCACCCACCCAGCAGAGTGAAGTTCAGAAATTGCTCTGTCTGCATCAAACCCAATTCCTACAACAGTCTCATACGAGTCAATTGATTGTGGTGGAACAAAGCTTGAAACTGTTGGTTCAAGCAATCTCGTAGCGTGTTTTACAATTGCACTTCGTTCAGTTGCAAAAACAAATGCACGTCGCACCGACGCATCGTGGAACGGATTCACACTCCCATTATGAAGTTTTTTTCTACAGTTAAAAGAGAAAAAATCGGTTCCAAAAGTAGGAAAGGCGTGAATATTTGTTCTCTCACCGCGGGCCTGTTGTTCCAACATGTCTGCTTGGTAATCTGCATTCACGCCATTGAGCCAATCGGCGCCACCAGACTCGAATGCCATAATCGCAGTGTTTGTGTCTGCAATCGTGATTGCTTCAATAGAATCAAGAGTTGATTGTTCGGGAGAATGAAAAAAAGGATTTCGAACAAGCCGCATATCTCGCTTATATCTCCAGCTTTCAAGCACAAATGGTCCGTTGCACACAAGGGTGGTGGGCCTCGCCCAAGTGTGTTTTTGATTCAACCGCCCCGTAGTTTCGTCAATAGAGATCCACTTTCGATCGCTCATTGTCGGAGGATTGACCGTATGCCAACCAGCGGTGCGCATTTTCTCAGAAACCTTTGGATCAACAATCCACCCTTCAACAGACGGTTTATACACAGGGCTGCAAACCGCGAGCGCGAGTTGATCAAGAAAATAGGGCACGGGTTGTTCAAGTTCAACGCGAAGCGTGTTTGCATCAAGGGCCGTAACACCAACCATTTCTTCAAACACCTCCGCAACCTGTTCAATAGACAAAGTAGATTTGTTCGCTAACTCCCGAGTTCGCCAAGTCCAATACGCCCGCGCGCCTTTTATTGAAAAGAAAAACCCAGAATAATCAGAAGCAAAATCAGGCGTTAATAACCGCATCCATGCGTACTGAAAATCATACGAAGTAAGTGGCGCACCATTACTCCACTTCGCGTCCTCTCGGATATGAAACGTGTACGACAAACCATCTTCACTTTTTTCAACCGAATCAGCCGCGGCTAGTTCAATAGAAAAATCATTGGGATTCCATCGAACCAACCCTTCATACAAACAGTACGCCATTTGCATATCGTTCAACCAACTCATGCGCTGGGGGTCAAGGGTAAACACATCACCGCGGTTGATAAAAACAAAATCAGCCCGAGAGTTTTTACCCTCATACGAGGACAGCACAACTACAACCGCAATGAGAGTCGCGATGGGTAGGAGGAGTTTATACACAGTTTATTTAGAAGAAACCTGACCCTGCCAGTATGTAATGGCGTCCGCCAAGGGTTGCGTATCTCCGGCTTCCCAAGATTCACGAATGTCGACATCTTCGAGACCCTGATTCCCAACAAACCGCTGTAACATTGTGTTTGCGGTTTCAATTGCTCCACCATATGCAACAAGAAGGCGTTCGTTCTTTTGCGCACCACTTGACTGTTCAAGCGAGATTTCAAGAACGCGTATTAGTACAGGAATAAGGCTATTGATTGTATTTTCTTTAAGTTCAGAATCTACACTTGGTTCAATCAGCTGTAACCTCAAAGAAGATAATCCAGAACGGATGGGGCGCACCCGAAAACTTGCCGTTTTGTTTGCAGAAACATCTTCAATAATATTTGAAATTGCTTGAACTTGTAATTCGAATGAAAGTTCTTGAAGCTCCGACAACTCAGATCTTCGTAACCCAGGAGTAGTGCCCAGTGTACTTAACGATTGAAGTTGTCTAGAAGCAACGTACCAAACAGGTTCTCTTGAAGCTGCGTCTGCTAACAAAGTTGCAGCACTTGTGATTCGAGTAAGTGGTAACCGACCAGATTGAAAACTATTTTCTAAACCTACTGAAGCCCATTGTCGCAATGCGGCTCGGTCCTCAAACGAACTGCTTACGTGACGCATAATTGTAGTGACACTACGCTCGGTTCCAAGAAGGGACAATATTTGTAACGCATTCACTGATGCTAGATCATTTTCATTTTCTTCTGAGAGAATTGGTTCAAAACAAGTGAGTAATGACTCGCAATAATGCATTCTTGCGGTGTTTGACATCGCCCACCGTTTATCAAGCGGTTCAGAAAGACCACGTCTCGCTTCACCAAGTTTTTCTGTGTTGTTGGTGAACATTGCGTCGGTCCACCCTTGTATGTACTTCTGGATATCAGCTTTTTGACGATCGGTGAGATCGCGGTGACTAATAAACGAGGTAATTCGAAATGAGGGTTGAGCGGTGGCTGTTGTCGCGACCATCAAAAGAGTAAGGAGTAGTATTTTTTTAATATTAAACATGGGCAAAATGGTAATGGGGTATTCTAGTTAGATTCACGAGAGAGGTGACGAAATTACCAACGCTAACTTGTGGTGTCAACGGCTTTTGTTGATTCCTCTCAATGATTTGCCAAAGAGCCCTCAATTGCCGATACAAGCAAGTTAAAATGTACTACTGTGTAGCAATATAGACCGCTTTATGATCATATTTCCCAAAAATCGCTTCCCCTTCAAAATTAACACAGCAGTGCTGTTATTCGCCCTGATCTGCGGCAATCTTTTTGCAGTTGATTATTCTCAAGATGTACTTCAAAAATCTGCCGCGCAACACCTTTCAGAAGAAATTCTCCGCGTTGCTCGAACAGCCCTTCAAACAGAACCCCTAGATGTAGAGGGGATTAATGTCGGAGTTGCTTTAATTGAGACTGCGGCAGAAATGAATCCCGATAATCCAAGTGTTTGGAGAGCGTGGATTGAAATGGCAGCTATTTCAGATGATCCAGTAATGCACCAGAGAGGGGTTAAAGAATTGCTGCGGTTGTACCCAGACGAAACACCCCTGCAACTTGCCCGCCTTCGAGATGCGATTGATACGCTTAACACCGCGTCGGAAAGAGTTGCGCTCTACGAACAACTATTATCACCCGAAGGGCAACAAAACCTAAATCAACACGTTGCGTCAAGGCTCGCGTTTGACTCAGCAATGTTACAAAGACAACTTGGAGATAAACAACAGTTTGCAAGGTGGCTCGCTGAATCAGTCGCACTTGATCCGTATTTCACCAGCGCTACCGCCGTGGCAGTTGGTTTTTTTGGTGATGAATCGGCGGACGCATATCGAAGGGTTGAGTTATTAACATCACTGATGCTTGCAAACATGCGAGATGTTACTACGCAAGTATCTTTAGCCGAATTACTCATGTCGTATGGCGCGTATGAAGCCGCAAGCCGGATATACGACATTGCACTCGCAGATAACGCGGGAAATCCTGCTGTGGTGAACAACAATTTGTTGTCTGACATGGTGATGTCACATTGGGGCGCAAGAGATATTGAGTCTGCATTAAAAATTATTGCAGCGAGACAAAGAACAGCAGATGAAAAATTCAGAAAAACTGTTCGGGAACAACAACCACGAGTCACTCCACTTGAATTAGCAAGAGTTCATTCACCACTTGCGCCAAAATTAGCAACAATGAAAGCGGCAATATATTCAGGTCTAAAAAAAGAGGAAGCAGAGTGGTCATTAAGACAGGCGCTTGATTCATTTGCCTCAATCCTTCTTGCAGCAGGAAACCAACCAGACACACCAAACAAAGAGGTGTTGTTTAAAGAAAACTGTCTGCAGGCTGCTTGGATATCGGTTTGGCTTGGAGATTTGACGGAAGATTCGGAAAAATTTATTGCAATGGCCGAGTCACGCAGCGAGGTTTCCAAAAGCAAAAAAGATTTGATTGAAGGTTGGATATCTCTTCGTTTGGGGAGCGTAGATGCCGCAGAAAAAACGTTTCTCTCATTAAGCGATAAAAATGACGCCGCTGTTGTTGGGCTCGCTTTGGTGCGTCTTGCACAGGGTAAGAAACGAGAATCTGCAAAAATGTTTTTGCAAGTTGCTCGAGATAGCGCAGGAACTCTCTTGGGAATTTGGTCTCGGAATCAACTTGAAAAAATTCTAGGGCAACAAGTTGTTGCGCGGGAAGATACGGCGCAACTAGAATCGATGATTGATGCTATTCCAGCGGCAATTGACAGGTATGCGACCGACCCAACAACGACCCTTAATATACGGGCAACAGCCTTGACGAAAAACCTGCGGCCGTACCAACCTATTCTTGTTGAAGTGGAATTATCCAACAATGGAATGTTGCCGATGCAGATTGCGCAGCAAGGTCCGATTCAACCAACAGTATTACTTGAAGCAGAAGCGCAAGTAGTAGGCTTAACAATAAACAATCGTATTCCTATTATTGTTCCAATTGATAGAAAATTAATTTTACAACCACGAGAAAGATTTACTGTAACGGTTGACCTTAGAAATTACTGGGTAGGATCTGTTTTTAATGAATGGGCAACAAGTGGTGGTTTTTTAAAGTTTTATGCAGTTACTAATTTTTCAGTTAGAACAGGAAAAAACATACAGGGTGGTATTGAGTTGGTCTACGAACCATCTATGCTTGGTTCAAAATCAAAACAGCAAGAGTTACGAGTTGAAGGCATAAAACCCACGAACCTTTGGTTAGAAAAAGCAATTGGTCAAGTACATGAAATGGACTCACCAGACGACCTTGTTTCACTAGTGCTTCTTACTTGGGTTGTTGGAGATGACACACATATTCACGTTGTTGAACCAACAATCACACCTCCACCAGGAGAAGAAGTGGTGCAAATTCCAGAGGGTGAACGCCACCCACTTCAAGATGAAGCAACAACAGCGATTTTGATGAAGTTCCCAAGCCTAGATATCAATTCAAAAGCGTGGATTCTTTCGGTCATGTCAAAAGACCCTTCTTTTGAATCCCTTGTTGGCATGGCCGATGTCGACGAAAGCGAAGTTACGACAATTGGCTGGATGTTACGATTTGTTTCTCCCTCAGTTGACGAGATGATGCTCGATAATGCCCGTCTCCTTTCTGCAAGGGAGGATGAAAGTCCTCGGGTAAAAATTATTGCAAATTGGGTATACAAGTGGATTGAAAACAGGGTGGCTCAAAGGCGAGAGAAAGCAACAGGTGACACTGGTGGCGAGTAAGACTCACAATGAAAGTCAAGGACAGTAACAAAACACGAATTATTGGGTGGATTGTTAGTGTTGCACTACTGTCCGCAGCGGTTTTTACAATTTGGAGTCGGTGGGACGATCTTTCAAAAGCGATCGAATCTATTGAAAGGCCAAACCTGTGGAGCCTCACCTCGCTTCCATGCATTACGCTTTTGGCGGTCGCTTGTGTTTCTGAATCTTTCCGCAGCCTATTGAATCGTAAAGGGGTTGCAAAAGAAGGATCCAAACCAATTGGGCGAAACGAAATGTTCTGGTTGATTATGGTAGCTGGAATGTTGAACTGGTTGCCGATGCGCGCGGGACTTATAGGCAGAACGGTATATCACAGCAAAGTGAACGGGATACCAGCCTCTTCATCATTAAGAATACTTGTTGAGACAATCGTGATATTAATATGTATGGCGATCGTTGCCCTTTCACTCGCAGTTCTTAGCAATATATTTTCAATACCAGTCTTGATTGCACTTGTTTTTCCAGTTTTAGTTTTACTACCCTTGTCATGCAAGACACAAATGAAACCATTTTCTTTGGCAATTACGTTTCGCTACCTTGATGTGTTGCTCCTTGCGCTGCGATATTGGATTATTTTTGGATTAATGGATTATGACATTTCGCCCGAGACAGCAATTTTACTTGCGGGCGCCGGCTCAATTGCTTCCTTGCTCCCACTACCAACAGGTGGTCTCGGCGGCCGCGAATGGATCATTGGACTCGTCGCTTCATGGGTAACGGTTTTTCCATCTGCAATCGCGCTTGGACTTATCGCTGATCTTGTGAACCGTCTCGTTGAACTCGTCGTTGTGATTCCCTTTGGTCTTCTAGGTCAGCACTTTCTCCGAAAAATACCTCCCGAACCATCCCTGTGAGTAGTTTTTCCACAAGAATGATAGAATGCACAACATGACAAGAGACGAACTAGCCAAACGAATAGCACAAACAGCGGTTCTTCATGGAGACTTTACACTTCGAAGCGGTAGAAAGTCCACTTGGTACATTGATAAGTACCTTTTTTCAACAAAACCAGACATTCTCAGAGCAATTGGTCCACTCCTTGGAGAGTTGCTTCCAGAAGGAACAACGCTTCTCGCGGGCGCTGAACTTGGCGGCATTCCGCTCGTTACATCAGTTTCTATGGCGAGCGATCTTCCATGTATCTTTATGAGAAACCAAAAGAAGGAATATGGCACTGCTAAGCAACTTGAGGGCACGCTTCAACCAGTGGATAGCGTGGTGATCATCGAAGACATCGCAACAACGGGCGGGCAAGTACTTGAAGCTGCCGAAACAATTACAAGTCTTGGCGCGAGAGTGTTATCAATCATCGCAGTCATTGATCGATGCGAAGGGGCAAGAGAAAATGTAGAAACCGCGGGTTATAACTTTCAATCTCTCTTTACAACCGCAGACCTTGGAATTACAGAGACCGCGCAATGACAAATATAACTTCGTCTCGCGTTCTTATTGGCATGGAAATACACGTCGAACTTGCGACCGAGAGCAAGATGTTCACAACTGCTCCAAACGCAGCTTCACCTAAACAGTATGACGCACAACCAAACACACTTGTTGACCCAGTGGTCATGGCGCTGCCCGGATCACTTCCAGTTATCAACAGGCGCGCCGTCTCCATGTCGATGCGCGTTGGCTTAGCACTGAATTGTACGATTGCAAACTTTACAAAATGGGACCGAAAAAACTATTATTACCCAGATCTCCCTAAAGGGTATCAGATAAGCCAGTTCGACAAACCGCTTTGTATGAACGGTGTTATTGAAGTTGGCGAAGACCGAAAGCCGGTCAATATTATTCGGGCGCACCTTGAAGAAGACACCGGTAAATTAGGGCATGAACTTCCAGGCGGCGAACAGTATGATGGATCGCTTGTCGATTTAAACCGCGCGGGAACACCGTTGCTTGAAATTGTTTCTGCTCCAGATCTACACAGCGCAGAAGATGCGGTTGCGTATGCACGAGAAGTGCGGGATATTTGCAGGTATTTAGGTGTTACCGAGGGCATTATGCAAAAAGGTCACATGCGGTTTGAACCAAACATCAACATGATCATCACAACAGAAGATGGTGTTGAACACGCGACGCCGATTGTTGAAATCAAAAATCTTAATTCTTTCAAAGCCATTGCTGGTGCGATCGAATACGAAACAACTCGGCAAGTTGAAGCGTGGATTGAAGACGGAAAAGAAATGGGACCAAATGCAAAAAGCACGCGTGGTTGGGATGATGATAAACAAGTGACGATCATGCAACGCGAAAAAGAAGACGCCCACGACTACCGATTTTTCCCAGACCCCGATCTTGTGCCTCTGACAATTTCTCAAGAATGGATTGAGGAAGTAAATGAAACAATTCCAGAACTTCCAGCATCAAGAAGATTGCGATATCAATCTACATACAAACTTTCTCTTAAAGACGCGATGGCACTCACCGCTGAACCGGACCTTTGCAACTTTTTTGAACAATGTGTAACACAAAGCAACAACGGAACAGAAAGTGCAAAGTGGCTTTTAAACGCCGGTGCAAAATACGCTAACGAAAATAAGTGTGAAGTGAACAAACTTGGCATTACTCCAGAGCAAATCGCGGGGCTCATCGAGTTGCGACAAGAAAACAAAATTGGCTCTTCCGCAGCAGACAAACTTTTTGGATTGCTGTGCCACTCAGACCAAACACCAGAAAATGTAGCAGAAGAAAACTCTTTGCTTCAAGTGACTGACGATGGAGCGATAGACTCTTGGGTTACAGAAGCAATTGAAGCACAGCCACAAGCAGCAGATGATGTGCGTTCTGGAAAAAACGCGGCAATTGGCAGGCTTGTGGGCGAAGTAATGAAGCGTAGTGGCGGGGCCGCAGACGCAAAATCTGTACGAGAAAAATTACTTTTACAACTTCAGGGTTGACGGTTCATGTAAACAACGCGACCATGCAGGGATGTTTGAACTACTCATTTCCTACTGCCTTGTTGCCACATCTCCGATTACACCCGACCATCTTTACAACGCCGTTGGTCGAAGTGTAATGGTCCAAATAGATTTACCAGAAGGGAAAGATATGGCGCATGTTGTGTTGCTCGATCACAACAACAATGTTCTTTCTAAACCCGCTGCGATTACGTCTGGTCAACACGATTTACTCAGGCGGTTGCCAAAAATAAACGAGTTACCCAGAGCCGCATGGGTTCAACTTACCATAGACAATGTTCCAATTGGTTCTCCAATTGTTATTGAACCACTTCGCTCCCGTCTTGTTCCGGTTGTTGAAGAAATTTCGAACGATGGTGGAAAAACATCACACACGAAAATTGTCGATTGGAAAGATGAAGCAATTGACGATGAGTTTGAAGAATCAATTCTAAATGGGTGGCGTGTGTATGAAGACAAATATGCAATTCTTGAAACAAGTGAAGGCGAAATTCATATTACACTTCGGCCAGACGCGGCGCCAAATACCGCGTGGAATTTTAGGGAACTCGCAGCGGGTGGTTTTTACTACGAAACAATATTTCACAGAGTTGTTCCACTTACCAACAAGGGGCTACCATTTGTGATTCAAGGGGGGGATCCTACCGGAACAGGTTCAGGGAGCGCGGGCTGGTGGCTCCCCATCGAACCAAGTTCACTTAAACATGATTTTGGCGTGATCTCGATGGCAAGGGCAAGCGACCCAGACTCCGCGGGCTGTCAGTTCTTTATTTGTCTTTCTCGGGAGGGAACAGCTCGCCTTGACGGGCAATATTGTGCTTTTGGAGAAACTGTTCTTGGAAATGACACAATCAAATCAATTGCCGCAACCCCAATTGCCGATCCAAAAACAGGTCGCCCCAAAAACCCACCTAAAATTCATAACATCAAGATGGTACCCGCAGCACCACGTTATCCATCAAGGTGATCGGCCGTGTGCACCTTGCGCCAAGAACGCAATAATAAAAAATCATGACCGTGATATGTGAGAACTTCGCCCGAAACTAAAATCGGAATTGTAAAACCACCTCTACTTGCATATCCAAAAAGTTTTGCAGATGCAGTACTTGGCAATACGGTACATGGCGGGTCGGAGAGACCGGTTGCATCTGCAACAAATATAAACACCCAAGCGCCTTCGTTATTTCGAACAAGGTGACCGCGACGATTTGTAATTCGCACGCCTTCTGTTCTCGCCGATGATCTTTTGTTGGGATTGTTCGCTGCGTTACGAATGGATTTACTAAGCGAACCTGTTGCTTCTTTGAGGTCGGCGATTATTGATTCAACAGAATCGTCTTTCGAAGAGTTCGTATCATCATCAATGTCTGGCGAAGAGGGAACAACCGCAGGAGAGTTTCGTTCTGCAAACGACCCAATTACAGTGACATCTCGCACCAACAGAAAGTTGCCCTTGTCATACGTAAAAACTTCGCCGCTCAAACGAAATTGCATGTTCTGTTTTTTGGAAGCCTCGCCCTCCATTTCAGCAAGTCTGGCGTTTGGAAAAACAACCAACTCGCTTCCATCACTCACTTGGACCTTGGTAGGTGATCCGTCATTAAACAGGATGAGTGTTGCTTGGGCATCAACAATTCTCGATCCTTCACGGAGTAACGAGACGGTTGGTGCTTGAGCAGCCGCCAATGAACCCAGAAGTAAAATTGATAAAAATCTAAAAATCACGCATTTCAACCTCTAAAACGGGTGTGAAGGCCGAGGTGGGATTCGAACCCACGAATGACGGATTTGCAATCCGTTCCCTTAGACCACTTGGGCACTCGGCCGAGAATGGACAGGATACTCAGCCTTGGGCAAAACAGCAACTCCCAAGCATTATTTGCACATTTTATACCACATCTGAACAAAATCTTAACATTCCAACATTACCCTTCCATCCATAGATCAAAAAGGAGACGATCAATGTATAAATTACTTGCACTTGTGTGCACAATGACAACCGCCTCAATGGCAAACCCAAATCCAACTACAGCATCAGTAGACGAACTTCGTCAAATGGTAGTTGAACTTCAAAGTGAAGTTGCAGGGCTTAAAAACGAAGACAATCACTGGCTCAACGAACAACGATCTGACCAAGTTCGAAGTTTAATCAATGATGTGCTCGCTGACGCAGACACAAGGTCGAGCCTTCAAGGAGGCGGTGCAACGGCGGGGTACAAAGGTGGTGGATTCCTTCAATCTGCTGACGGAAACTGGAAACTAAAAATAAACGGACAACTTCAAACACGCTGGTTATACAACGATGCGGATGGTCAAGATTCCCAGCACGGATTTGAGCAACGGAGAACGAAGGTTAAATTTTCTGGTCACGTTGTAGATCCGTCTTGGGTGTATAAAATTGTTGCAACATGGTCACGAGGTGGTGGGTCAAGCACCGAAGACGCATGGGCTGGCAAAAAGTTTGACAACGGCAGTTGGTTTAAGTTTGGACAATTCAAGGCGAACTTCCTTCGAGAAAACATTGTTTCGTCAAGCAAGCAACTTACAGTTGAACGATCGATGCTTGACAACGCGTTTACTTATGGCTGGACGCAAGGATTAGAGTATGGTTGGAAGAACGATGACATGAAACTCGTTTTCCAGTACACCGATGGACCAGGTCAATCCAACACCCCAGCACTTACGGCTCCAACAAACGCTTGGACTGCTCGCGCAGAATTCCGTTTTGGTGAGGCGAGCTGGAAAGACTTTGATTACCTCACATCAAAAGCAGGTGCAAAAAACGGTTGGTTGCTTGGTGTTGCGTACGAAAATTATGACAACGACAACGACAACGACACGTTTGAATATGGAAATGCTAACGCTAACGAAAGCAATGGTTGGACCGTAGATGTTTCATACCGTGCAGATGGGTGGAATGTTTTTGGGTATGTCGTAGAAACGACGGGCAAAAACGCAACAAATGGAGACGAAGTTGATTCGTCGGGCTGGCTCTTGCAGGGAGGCATGTTAGTGAATGACAATGTTGAACTTTTTGCCCAGTACCAAGAAGGCGAAGTAGACGGATCGAACATGGATATGGATGCAATTCGAATTGGCTTTAACTATTGGCCAACTGCGGGTAGCAACAACATCAAATGGTCAACCGATGTCGCTTGGGCAGGAAAAACAATTACAGACAGTGGTGCAGGTACTGCTTCTGCAGATTGGGTCTCATCGGGTAACGGTTGGCGAGCAGACACGGGTACTGAAAAAGACCAAATGTTGCTTCGCACCCAACTGCAAATTCTTTTCTAAGAAAATCATAAACAGGAAAACAAACAGGAAAACAAACATGAAAACAAACATGAAAAACTTACTACTTACAACTCTTCTCTTAGCAGCACTCCCAACACTGGGAACTGCTGATGACAACAGCCAACTTACAGGCTCTGTCAGAATAGACGGCTCCTCAACCGTCTATCCAATTACCGAGGCGATCGCCGAAGAATTTGCCGAAGAAGCACCACGAGTTCGCGTAACCGTGGGCATCTCTGGCACCGGCGGTGGCTTCAAAAGATTTTCTGCTGGCGAAACTGATATTTCCGACGCTTCTCGTCCAATCAAAGCAAAAGAACAAAAACTGTGCAACGAAGAAGGGGTAGAGTTCATCGAAGTTCCAGTTGCATATGATGGATTGACAATCGTCGTAAACAAAGAAAATACATGGTGCGACAACTTAACAGTTGATCAACTTAAACAAATTTTTCTTGATGGTTCAACAGTGAAAACATGGAACGACCTTAACAAAGACTGGCCAACGACACCGCTTACAATGTACGCTCCAGGTACAGACTCGGGCACTTTCGATTATTTCAAGGAAGTAATTGTAGGAAAAACAGGGTCAATCCGAAGCGATATGTCTGTTTCCGAAGATGACAATGTCCTCGTTCGCGGCGTGTCTGGCGACAAGGGCGGTATTGGGTTCTTTGGATGTGCATACTATTTTGAAAACAAAGACAAACTTAAAGCACTTGCAATCTATAACGGCGAAGTGAACGTACTACCAAACAATAAAACAATTGAAAGTGGAAAGTACGCACCATTTAGTCGCCCACTCTTTATCTATGTGAAAAAATCAGCATTAGAAAAACCAGCTGTAAAAGTTTTTGTGGACTATTATGTTGAAAACGCAGGCGACATGGCTGAAGAAGTTGGATATGTTCGACTTCCACAAGACATGTATGACCGAGTTATCCACAACATTGAAACATTGCGAACAGGTACCCAGTTTATTGATGACAAGGGAGAAAAGGTACACGGCGCATTAGCTACGGTGTACGAATAATAGATTACGGATGACTCCCAAATCCCAAACATCCACCCCCAGGGTGTCGCCCTCTCCCTCTTTTAAGGGAAGGGCGAAATCTGTTTCAATGAAGCGAGCAAGAAACCGCATCGTGCGAGGTTTGCTTGCGATTGCTGCTGGGATTTCAATTGTTACAACAATTGCAATCGTTTTAGTTTTAGGAACCGAGGCATATAGTTTCTTCGCACTTGAAGAGGTGAGCGTATCTGAGTTTTTCTTTGGGACAAAATGGTCACCTCTCTTAGGTCACAAAAAACATTTTGGTATTTGGCCGCTGATTAGCGGTACGATGCTTGTCACAATTGTCGCATCATTGATCGCAATTCCATGTGGTGTTGTCACCGCAATTTTTCTTTCAGAATATGCACCAAGCCCAGTGAGAAACATTCTCAAACCAACGCTTGAGGTACTCGCGGGCGTTCCTACTGTTGTGTATGGTTTTTTTGCACTCACGGTGATCACACCAGTTGTTCAATCCATCATTTCTGGGGTTGATATTTACAACGCTCTCAGCGCGGGGATTGCGGTTGGCATCATGTGTATTCCGATTGTTACATCGATGTCCGAAGACGCAATACGAAGCGTTCCGGACTCTTTACGAGAAGGATCATTCGCACTTGGTGGAACAAAACTCGACACATCGGTAAAGGTGGTTTTTCCAGCCGCACTTTCTGGCGTTATTTCATCTTGTTTACTCGCAATTGCAAGAGCTGTTGGCGAAACCATGATTGTTGCACTCGCGGCTGGTAATTTGGCGCAATTGACCTTGAATCCAACAAACCAAGTGCAGACCATGACAGCATACACGGTGCAAATATTTCTCGGAGACACCGATGCAATTGGGGTTGAATACAAATCAAGCTACGCGGTTGCAGCGACTCTTTTTGTCATGACGCTTGCCCTCACATGGATCGGGCATAGTGTGACCCGAAGGTACAAAGAGGTGTACTCATGAGTGGCAGAGTAATAAAAAGTCACCAACAAAAACAATTCGTAAACAAGTTGTTTGTTGTGTTTTGTGTTTTTGTCACACTTCTTTCGGTTGCCGCACTTTGTACTCTTTTATTTACTATTGCAAAACAAGGTTGGCATCACCTTGATTTAGACTTTCTAACAAGCTACGCATCAAGAAAACCAGAAAAGGCTGGTGTAAAAGCTGCAATGTGGGGAACTGTCTGGCTTTGTGTTGTTTGTATTGTGACCGCGCTTCCAATTGGAGTTGCAACGGCGGTTTATCTTGAAGAGTTTGCACCAAAAAACAGAATTACTCGGTTTATTGAACTAAACATAGCAAACCTTGCTGGTGTTCCTTCAATTGTATACGGCATTATTGGCCTTACCGTTTTTGCTCGAATGCTTGGCTTGTTTGGAACAATGAATCACCCGCTTGTTGATACTGGAAATCCAACGTCCTTTTGGTATTTCCGTCTCCCCTTCGGAAGCAGTGTTTTAGTTGGTGGACTTACACTTGCGCTCGTGGTGCTTCCAATTGTCATTGTGAGCGCAAGAGAAGCAGTGCGCGCAGTGCCCCAATCTTTGAGAGAAGCATCGCTAGCAATGGGCGCAACGAGGTGGGAAACTGTTCGAAGAGTTGTTCTACCACAGTCAACTCCCGGCATATTGACTGGCGCAATTTTGGCAACATCTCGCGCAATTGGAGAGGCCGCACCCATTCTTGTCATTGGTGGTTTTTTGTTTATTCGTTTTGTTCCAGCAAACGTCTTTGACGATTTTACTGCAATGCCTCTGCAGATTTACAATTGGTCAAGTCGCCCTCAAGAAGAGTTTCATGCCGTGGCTGCTACGGGAATCATTGTTTTACTTGTAGTCCTTTTATGTTTTAATGGTGCAGCGGCGTTGATTCGCTACCGCTTCCAACGGAGATAGTTTTTTTGCAACCAAACACAACCCACAATAATGTTTTAGAAGTACGCGACTTTTGTGCGTGGTATGGTGACTTTAAAGCGCTGCTTGATATTCATCTTCAAGTTCCACGGAATGAAGTCACTGCTTTGATTGGTCCATCTGGTTGTGGAAAATCAACCTTTCTTCGGTGGGTAAATCGCATGAACGACATGATTGCCTCGGCCCGAGCAACAGGCACGTTGAACCTTGATGGTGAGAGCGTGCTCAACAGGGCTGTTGATGTCGTTGATTTGCGGCGAAGGGTTGGCATGGTTTTCCAAAAACCTAACCCATTTCCCAAATCTATTTATGACAACGTTGCCTTTGGGCCAAAACTTCATTACAAAATGCGAAAAAACGAACTTGATGAAATTGTAGAAAACAGCCTGAAACACGCTGCGCTTTGGGACGAAGTAAAAGATCGACTTAAAAAATCTGCAATTGGACTCTCGGGCGGACAACAACAAAGGCTTTGTATTGCAAGGGCGCTAGCAGTCGAACCAGAAGTGCTACTTATGGACGAACCGGCATCCGCGTTAGATCCTAGGGCAACAGCAAAAATTGAAGAACTTATTCTTCATCTTAAGGAAGAATACACAATTGTTATTGTGACACACAACATGCAACAAGCCTCGAGAGTATCAGATCAGACAGCGTTCTTCTGTGAAGGAGAAGTGATTGAAGTTGCTGATACAAAAACCATGTTTACAAATCCAAAAGAAACAAAAACAGAGGACTACATTAGCGGTCGATTCGGCTAACGGATAAAATTATGGAACAAAAAATTACACGAGACATTTCAAGTTTGCGAAGAAGGTTGTTGTTGATGGGCGGGCAAGTAGAACAACTTGTCACCCGTTCATTTCAATCACTTGTTGAGGGTGATCGCGGTTTAGCAAAAGAAGTGCGAATCGAGGATCACGAAATTGACGAGATGGAAATTGACGTCGAAGCGGAGTGTTTAGAGATATTAGCACTCGATCAACCTGTTGCATCGGATTTGCGGCTTGTACTCGCAGTGATGAGAATCAACACAAACCTTGAACGAATATCAGATCTTGCTGGCGGCGTTGCTAAACGCGGTTCAAAAATCACAAAGGCGCACGAGGTATTTGATATGCCAACCGCGGTTCCCGAAATGATGGAAGCAACGAAACTCATGCTGCACAACGCAATAGAATCGTTTGCACATGATGACGCACTCCTTGCACGAAAAGTGAGAGAAGCAGATGACAAGGTCGACGATCTTCGAAAAGACGTATTAGACTGGGCGCAAGAAAACGCTGCAAAATTGACAGCAACATCCATCAGCCTCATTACGGTGGCAACAAAAATTGAGCGTATAGCCGATCTAGCGACCAATATTGCAGAAGACGTTATATTTATGATTGAAGGAGAAGTGGTTCGCCACTCTTAAGAAGGTTCTACAATAACCAGTGCATCCCATGGAAAAAATAAATGTTTTAGTTGTAGAAGACGAGCCAGAAATTTCAGCTTTGATTCGTATGCACCTTTCGCGATCGGGCTTTATTCCAACCGTTGCATCAAGTGGAAAAGAGGCGTTCAGCATTCTAGAACAAGGCGACATTGATCTAATTCTTTTGGATCTTATGCTTCCTGATATTTCTGGTCTTGATATTTGCAAAAAAGTGGTTGATATTCCAATCATTATCGTTTCGGCGCTTGGTGATGAATCAGATATAGTTTCTGGCTTAGAACTTGGTGCGATCGATTACGTCACAAAACCATTTAGTCCAAAAATACTCATGGCAAGAGTTCGGGCAGTAGTGCGAAGAACGGAAACTCTAGAAGCAGATAACACAATAAAATTATTAGGTGGAAAAATAATTATTGACAATGATCGACACTCTGTTTTATGTAATGGGAACCAAATAGAACTCACGGCGACCGAATATGGCATTCTGTGTTACTTTGCAAAACGCCCCGGTTTTGTTCGCACGAGAGACCAAATTTCACAGGCGCTCCACGGTGACCACGCTGTATTATCAAACAGAACAATTGATGTGCACGTCACATCTCTACGGAAAAAATTAGGCAATCTCTCTTCGGCTGTAGAAACAGTTCGGGGTGTCGGGTATAGGCTGTCGGAAGCACTAGACTCTTGAAACTTTTTCCCAAGTCATTTTTGTGGCGCGTTTCGCTCTTAGTGATAATTGTGCAAATTGTCACAACGGTAACAATTGGTTTGTTTTTTGTACAACAAATAAAAACAATGCACACAGAACAAACATACAAAACACTTTCAAACATCATTCCTATTGTTAAAGGGGATGTGCACAACATTGGATTGTCTCCAACATTAAACAGACGGATTAAAGAGCAGTTTGAGACAACGAAATTTCGAGTAACAGTGATTGATACATCTGGAAACGTAATTGCAGACAGCGAATCAAACCCACAAAAAATGGACAATCATTTGATGAGAAAAGAGGTGCAAGACGCACTTCGCTCAGGAAAAAGCGGTTCGGCACAACGGTACAGCCAAACCATCGGCGAAGATATGGCGTACTTTGCCAAGCCATATTTGAACGAAGAAAAACTTATTGCGGTTTTAAGAGTTGCAATGCCGATGTCAACAATTCAAAAAGAAATTCATGCGATTGTTGAGTTGATTATTGTTGTGGGCGGCATTCTGCTGTTTTTAACAATTGCCACAACATTACTGATCTCGCGAATCATTAGTGCAAACATAAACCAGCTTGTAGAAAGTGCACACCGATTTGCAAGCGGCGAGTTGCACCATCGAATACACAACACACACGCAGGAGAGTTTGAAGAACTTGGTGTTTCGCTTAACGCAATGGCAGAACGGTTGAGCAAAAGCGTTGATTCGGTAGAAAAAACAAAAGAAGAACAGTCCACTATTTTGCGATCAATGCCCACAGGGGTTGTTGCTCTTGATGGCGATAAAACAATTCTGTCGTTCAACGCAGCAGCAACAAAGATACTAGACGTGCCAGATACAGTTGATCCTAGGGGGCGACAACTTGAAGAGTTTGTAAGAGATGTTGATCTTTCCGCCTTCATTGATCAAACAACGCGGGCTAGGCCTCAGCGGTTTGAACTTGTTGTTCTTGGCAGAAATGGAATTGGGCGAGAATTGATTGCGAAGGTACAACAACTTATCGACAACGAAGAGAAAGTGTCTGGGTATTTAGTGTTACTCGATGATGTGACAGCTCTTCGAAGACTAGAAGGTATTCGAAGCGATTTTTCCGCGAATGTTTCCCACGAATTACGGACACCAATCACCGCAATCAAGGGATATGTAGAAACGCTTCACGATGTATATGGAAAAGATGAAGAAACACAGAAGTGTTTAGAAATAATAGAGCGAAACACCGTTCGACTTGAAAAAATTATTGAGGACTTGT
This sequence comes from Planctomycetota bacterium, assembly GCA_014381305.1. GTDB lineage: Bacteria > Planctomycetota > Phycisphaerae > Phycisphaerales > SM1A02. The sequence goes on along the minus strand of JACNLW010000057.1, from coordinate 4,549 downwards.
TATCACTTGCATCGCTTGAACAAGATAACGATGCTGTTCAGTCAACCTTTGAAACCATCGCCTTGGATGATGTGATTACAAACGTTGTTTCCGCATGTGGGGATGAAGCGAAAGTTACACATACACAACTCTCTATTCAAACTGATTATAAAACAACTATCTCAGGAAACCGACAATTGCTTGAGCAGGCATGTGTAAATTTGGTACAAAACGCGATTCGATATGGAAACGGAGAGGTCAAAATTCACACAGGGCTTGATGGGGATTTAGCAGTTCTGTCTGTTTCTGACAACGGGCAAGGGATTCCTCGCGATCTACAAAACCGACTTTTTGAGAGGTTTTTCAGAGTAGATAAGGGGAGAAGCCGAGATTCTGGGGGCACCGGCTTGGGGCTAGCAATCGTGAAACACGTTGCGCTTGTGCATGGTGGTTCTATCTCTGTTTCAAGTGGATATGGGTCAGGAACAACATTCGAGTTACGCATTCCGATCGCCCCGTAAACCGCTCCAAAAGAACCGTCCAATCATGTATAGTCCCCAAACTATAGGAGACTATGTATGCCCGTAAACGCAATGGCCAGA
>JACNLW010000057.1:0-3741 GCA_014381305.1 Planctomycetota bacterium | reverse complement strand
ATGACATTCGAAACAATCTACCTCGCGGGTTGTTTATGGCAATCGACCGAGGTCAGCTTCTAGAAATGTTAAGTTTGCAAGATTCAATTGCAGACAAGGCAGAGGACATTGGTATTTTGATGTCGCTTCGAACGGCAAAAATGATTGACTCGCTCGTTGCTCCTTTTAAGGAGTATGTAGAAGGAAACAAAGAAGCGTTTGTACACGCAAAGAATGTCATGCGTGAACTTGACGTACTCATTGAATCTGGTTTTGGTGGCGCCGAGGCAGGCAAGGTTGATCAAATGATTGATGCTGTTGCCGAATCAGAACACAAATGTGACATCATGCAACGAGAGCTCATGAAGCAAGTGCTCGATCACGAAAACGAAATGAGCGTCGGCGACTTCTTTGTGTGGCAGAGATTACTGCACGAAATTGCTGGGTTAAGTAATTATTCAGAGAAACTTGCGAACCGCGTAAGAATGTTATTGTCACTGAAGTAAAGAAATGGAATACACCACAGCACTTTTAGTATTAGCCCTCGCATTTGGTTTTTACATGGCGTGGAACATTGGTGCCAATGATGTCGCAAACGCGATGGGGACAAGCGTTGGCTCGGGTGCCCTTACATTTAAACGCGCTGTGATCCTTGCAGCAATTCTAGAATTTGCAGGCGCGTTTTTTGTTGGTTCAAGTGTTTCAGATACTGTTCGTAAAGGGATTGTTGACCCCGTGTTGTTTGAGGGCGATCCTCAGGCGTTTGTGCTGGGCATGTTGTCTGCGCTGCTAGCAGCAGGTGTTTGGCTACAAGTCGCGTCATTTTTTGGTTGGCCCGTGTCAACGACGCATTCCATCGTTGGTGCAATCGTTGGATTTGGAATTGTGTATGGTGGTTTGTCCGCAGTCGAGTGGGGCGGAGTTGGGAAAATCGCAGCAAGTTGGGTAGTTTCACCATTGATGAGTGGGACGATTAGTTTTATTATTTTCCAAATCGTGTTGCACCGAGTCTTTTACAGGGCAGATCCAGTGAAAGCGGTGCGCAAATTTACACCGTATATGGTGTTTATTGTCCTTGGCATTATGACTTTGGTGATGGTATTCAAGGGATTGAAGCACCTTAAATTAGATCTCTCGCTTCCAAACGCGATTCTTGTTGCAAGTGGTGTTGGTCTCCTTGGGGCAATCATTTCAATTTTCTTGTTGAAGAGGTATAAAACTGACGACTCGATCGAAGAGCAGAAGCAGGCTCGAGAGTTGTACACCGCACGAGCAATGCGAAAAGCACTAAAACATCTTGCAAGGGCGAAGCGTGCGGCAGACCCTGATGAAAAAGGCTCAATTTCTTCGATTATGAAAGAAACCCGTGCTTTGACTGATACTTCTGCAAAACGTGCAAACCTTGGTTCTACAAACACAGAGTTTAGACAAGTTGAACGGATCTTTATTTTCTTGCAGATTCTAACCGCGTGTTTTGTTGCCTTTGCGCATGGTGCGAATGATGTTGCAAATGCAATTGGACCTCTTTCGGCTGCTGTACAAACAATAAACGAGGGTGTGGTTATGGCGAAGTCAATGGTCCCGATGTGGGCGCTTGCCCTTGGCGGCGTTGGCATCGTGATTGGGCTTGCAACGTATGGCTGGCGAGTGATGGAAACAGTTGGCAAGAAAATTACCGAACTTACCCCTTCCCGCGGGTTCTGCGCTGAGTTTGGTGCTGCGACTACGATTGTGATTGCATCGAAACTAGCGCTTCCAATTTCAACGACCCATACGCTCGTTGGCGCCGTCCTTGGCGTTGGCTTGGCTCGCGGTATCGGTGCTTTAAACCTTTCTACGGTCCGCGACATCGCAATCAGTTGGGTGATTACGATCCCAGCTGGTGCCATTCTTGCAATCATTTTTTACAAAACCCTCAGTTTCATTTTCTGATTAACTAACCCGCGGCTTCTGCCCCAAATTCCCAACCCACTAAATTGACTCCGAGTCAATTAATTATCACCAATATTAATTGACTCGGAGTGAATTAAATTCTGAACCCGTTAATTGACTCGGAGTCAATTTATAGTCTTGTATACCAAGGGGTTACACCTGTGTTTTTTGAAATTTTTAATGGAATCGGAGTTTTTAATTGACTCGGAGTCAATTAATTCTCGAAACCATTAATTGACTCGGAGTCAATTAATTTCCAGTTGAGTATGCAGTTTGTCCCACCACACAAGGGGGGGTCGAGTTGCTTGAAAACCCTCCATTTTGCCGACCAAAAAATGCCCTTTTCCCTGATTAGATCCCTCGCCAAGTACAAGATCTGCATCATTTGAAATAGCACCTAGGTTTGACCCCTCAAATGAACCATCTAGGCTGCCATCTACAAACACCATTCCACGGGGAAGTGGGCTGTTCAAGGGTGGCAAACAAATTTCAATATCGTGCCACTTGCCATCATCAACACGAACAGAGCTCGTTGTTTGTGCTGGTGTACCATCATTGTCTTTGACCAATAAACTCACACGACCAGACATCTCTGGCTGCTCAGTATCTGACCAAACCCACACATCAACTCCAGTCCAAGCGCCAATCCTTTTTTGAAAAAGACGTTGGGTTATGTTTTCCATTGTTACCCGTGGCATTTTTATTCGAAAAGAAAACCGTACACCACTTAAGGAATTGCCAATCATGTTGTTTTCAAAATACGATGTGTTTCCGTCAAAAACAAGCAAGGTGTTTGTTCTACCGACCGTTTCTGTTTCTGAATCAAAGACACTACTCTTCAGCGCACTAAACAGAATAGCGGCAGTGAAAAGTAAAACAATCGCTGCGATTCTTCCTGTTTTTTTCTTCGGTTTTTTTGCAGCCAACACCTTTTCAAGTGCAGTTGCTAAATCAGAAGCAGTATCAAATCTTTGTTCTGGATCCTTGGCTAAACATTTTTTTGCAACTATATCTACCAATTCGTGACGAAACGACCCGTGAATAAAAGGCGGTTCAGTGTTGCACACGTCGTCAATCAATTTTCCAAGCGAAGCGGTGTCTTTTGTTTTTCTTCTAAACGGTTCTGTTCCAGAACAAAGTTTGTATAGCAAAATGCCGATTGCCCAAATATCAGTTTTGTAATCAACACTTGCTGCCGACCGAGTTTGTTCGGGACTCATATATTCTGGCGTACCAAGAAACTCACCATCCAAAGTGGTAAGGGGTTTTGAACTAAGCGGTTCGCCCGCCGCCTTTGCTACGCCAAAGTCAATCAGCACAACACGCATGCCCTCTGGCGAATCTTGCACCAACATATTCGCGGGCTTCAAATCGCGGTGCACAATGCCGGCATCATGCGTTTTTTGCAGGGTTTTACAGGCGTCGATGACCAGTGAAATTTTGTGTTCTAGCGTAAGTTGATGCGCATCACACCATGTTGTAATTGGTAAACCTTCGATAAATTGCGTGCAAACATACGGGCGTCCTAACTTTGTCAAGCCGGCTGAGTACACAATCGGCACACTACAACCCTCTAGCCTTGCGAGTGCTTGGCGCTCTGCTTCAAATCGGCTAAGTACTCGAGAACCATCAATGCCGTGACGCAAAATTTTTACAGCAACTCTTCGCCGAACTGGTTGTAACTGTGTTCCTGCAACCACAAACCCAGAAGCACCGCGACCAATGAGTCTCTCGAGAATAATATTTTCTATCCCGTCTTCCCCAAGGAGATCAGTAAGTTCCGGAGAAAGAATGTGATCGTCTTTTGGCTCAATTTGCGAATCACAATTT
>JACNLW010000002.1 GCA_014381305.1 Planctomycetota bacterium | reverse complement strand
CCCTATGGTGAGCGGGGGAAACAAGTAATGGAACATTATTGTGAGGGCAAACTGCAACCTGCTAAGGATTTCTACATCCATGCATGGCAGTGTACTAGACTTCTGGGATTAGTTGCAGGAGCCCCAGCCTTCAATCACTCCAAGAACGTCGGTAACATCAGTGATGTCATCTCCAGACACATCTCCAAATGGCGTGCCCCAATTACCAATAATTTCAAGTAGATCCGCCACATCAACAAAACCGTCGTGCGTAAGATCGGCTGGGCATTGCACTGCAGAGAGTTCGAAATTGCGCATCATGCCCATGTCTTCATGCGGAAGGTTGTGGCAGTGCCATACGAATAGACCCGGATGCCGGCTCCATCTTACGAGGAAAGATACAGTTTCATGTGGCATGATTAGGAATGTATCTTGCCAACCACTGTCTACGAGTCCGTCTTTTACGGTGTTGTACGCATCAACGCCTTCTGCACCAATCGATCGACTATAAATTTGAAATTGTCTCCCGTGGAAATGCATTGGATGTGCAAAAATGATGTTGCCTTGAGAATTGGTAAGTGTGACTAACTCAAGTGAATCTGCAGAGGCTCGTTCGTTTTCTTTCGTGCCAAGCATGTCAAATGTTTCGCCGTTGAGTAAAAAATTGTTGCTATTGCCCCAAGTGATTGGCCAAGTTTTTGACCCTTGGATATCTGCAATGTCATATACCTCGCCCATCGAGACGAGAGTTGTTGGAAGGGTGAGTGTTTCAGTTTCATCTCGATCGATCGTAATGGTCATAATATCGACTGGGCCGCCTTGCCCGATGCCACCTGCAAAATCATCAAATGCGAGGGACTTCAATGTGATGACATCGCCAACATTTTTGCCTGAAAAATCTGCCCAAAGTTCATATCTTTCGCCCGGACCCATGAGCAAGTAGGGCATTTCTTGCGGAGCTTCAAGAAGGCCGCCGTCAACACCTATGACAACTATTGGGGTGCCGTCATCGAACGCAAGTTTGAGGATTCTCGATTGGCTCCCGTTGAGAAGCCGCATTCGATAGATGCGATTTGCAGCGGAGTAGTTGTAATTCGGTTGGCCGTTGACAAGTTGCGTGTTTCCAAACATGCCCATCATGTTTGCGCCACTATAAACAAGTTGATTGTCGTTATCAAAATCTGCGTCTTGAATACAAATAGGTAAGTCGTATTCACCACGAGGTAAGTCAAGCGCTTGTTCTTGCGGATCGCTTACGATAAAGAAACTCGCAAGCCCTCGGTAGGCTTGTTCGCCAGTCATCATGTCTGGGTGGGGGTGATACCAGTAGGTTGCAGCGCGATTGCGAACAATAAACTCGTAGTCGTAAGAATCACCAATTGCAACTACATCTTTCGGGTGACCATCTGCAGCATCTGGAACGTCTAAGCCGTGCCAATGCGTGCAAGTTTCAAAATCTAAATTGTTTTGGAAGTGAACTTTAACGTTATCGCCCGTGTTCACAGAAATAATTGGGCCAAGGTATGTATTTGGTACAACGGTCAGCGTGGATTCGGGGCCTTCAATAACTTCGGCGGTATACCGCATTGTATCTGTAGGGTTTCCGGGCAAAATTTGCTGAGAACTGTTTTCTGCTGCCATATTGATGACGAGGTCATTTGCAAAGAGCATCTGAGTTGTGGCAACAGTTGCAACGATTGTGATCAAGTGTGTCTTCATATTCGGAACTTTCTTTTGTGAAAGAGAGGTGGGTAATTTGATTATGAATGCGTATTCGTTGGAAACAAGCCTAAAGTTTCAATAAAAAGGGGGTATGGTTGGATTATGAGGGCAATTTGACTCCGAGCCGCCTTGACTCAGCGTCAAGTTGGCTCGGAGCTCATTTAGCGTACTAATTGCAGGCACCCCAGCCATCGATTGCGACAAGGATGTCGGAAACATCAGTTTTGTCATCACCTGAGATGTCTCCAAATGGTGTTCCCCAGTTTGCGATGATTTCTAGAAGATCGCTTACGTTGACCATTCCGTCGTGCGTTAAGTCTGCAGGACAGGTTGGTTCTGAAACTGCAAAGTTACGCATCATGCCCATGTCTTCGTGTGGGAGATTGTGGCAGTGGTAGACGAACAACCCAGGATGGCGACTCCAGCGGACGAGAAACTTTACGGTTTCGTACGGCATGATCACGAACGTATCTTTCCAGCCACTATTTACTAATCCATCTTTGACGGTGTCGTAATCTACTTGTCCAGTTGAACTCATACTACGACTATGAATTTGAAATTGCCTGCCATGGAAGTGCATAGGGTGCGCAAATTTCATTTGACCAGATGAATTTGTGATTGTTACCATTTCTAGTGTGTCACCAAGAGCTTGTTCATTTTCTGATGCATGGAGCATGGAAAACAAACCACCGTTTATCATGAAATTTGGAGGAGAAAAACTAATTGGCCAAGTTTTTTCACCATGCACATCTGCAACATCGAATATTTCGCCCATAGAACCAAGTGATGATGGTAACGATAGTGTTTCTTCTTCTTGGCGATCAATTGTAAACGTCATGATGTCGTCAGCAACTCCTTGACCTGGACCTGCTCCAGAGAATTCAAGAGTTTTCAGTGTCAAAACGTCGCCAACGTTTTTGCCTGAAAAATCTGCCCAAAGCTCATATCGCTCGCCGGGCCCCATGATGATGTATGGATATTCTTCAGGCGCTTCAAGCAAACCGCCATCGACACCTAGCACAACGACTGGGGTCCCGTCACTGAATGCAAGTTTAAGAATCCGAGATTGACTTCCATTGAGGAGACGAAGTCGATACATTCGAGTAGCGGCAGAATAACTTACATTTGGGTTGCCGTTAACTAACGTGGTACCACCAAAGAATCCCTGCATGTTTGTACCGTTATACACCCATTGATTATTTGCATCGAAATCTGCATCTTGAATGCAAAGCGGAAGATCGAACTCGCCGCG
>JACNLW010000036.1 GCA_014381305.1 Planctomycetota bacterium | reverse complement strand
CCGAATCCGCAGCCCATGTTATACCATTCACTGCCCAACTTTCTTGAAACTCAAGAAATCCTAGACAAAAACCAAAAAATTCCAACTCGTTGAAAATTTTTCCTGCTCGAACCCAGCAATGAGGTGCAACACCTGCAACACCTTGGTTGTTATCTATGGTTGCGGCAACGCATCCTGAGACTGCAGTGCCATGATTATCACATGCGTTGCCCGGATTACCATTTGAGCTACTTCCAGTAAAAGTTTGACCAGTAAGTTGGTGGATGTCTGGATGCGATTGGTCAATTCCTGAATCAAGAACGACTACAACAATATCTCCACTTCCCATGGTGATATCCCACGCTTCGGGTAGATCCATGTCATGATTATTCGATTGATTGAGTCCCCATTGCTGATTGAACTCTGGATCATTTGGGATGTGCATTGGTTTTACCCATGCAATTGCGTCGCTTTCGGCAAATTCAAAGATATCCATGCGGGCAAGTTCATTTGCAAGTGTAAGAACTTCTCGTCCATCATGTAAAGAAGTCCGAACGCGATACACGCGATCCATTCCGGAGAAGTTTGTGTCAAGAATCACGCCAATATCTTCTAGTAAGGAAGTAACTTCCGTTGCGTCTGCTGCAACTGTTCTTTTTACAAGTAAATCTTGAGTCGGAATATATGGCAATCCACCTTCGCCTGTAAAAATGGGTGAGACAAAATCATACTGTTCAGAATCTGTGAGCTGATCAATAAGTTGAGTGATGCCAGAAATCGATTGCGCCGATTGTGGTGTTTTAACATACGACCATCCTTGCACGGTGCTTGGTGCAACCGCATCAAGTATCCCTGTTGTAAATGCTGGCGCATCGAGTGGTCCTGTTTCATCATAGATTGCGATCATTGTTGAATCTACACTAAGCTGAATATTCGTTTCAAAGTGGTGATATTCAAAATCTGTTGCAAAACTTGCTGCTGTTATCAGTGTTGAACCTAAGAGTGTGTGCATTGTTATAGACATGATGTCTCCTTCTCCCCTGAAATGAATAGTTCACCTTATTCCAAAATGGTCTTTGGTTCAAGTCAAATATACAGTAATTAATAGTACTATGACTACAATGATTACAATTATTACTGCAATAACATGCGCTCTCGCTACTTCAGCAGAGTGGAAACCACTGTTCAACGGCGAAAATCTCGAGGGGTGGACTATTGTCAATGGAGCACCGAGCACATGGACTGTCAAAGAAGAAACGATTATTTGCAGCGGAAAACCAACTGGTGTCATACGCACGGATAAAATGTATGAAAATTTTATATTAGAACTCGATTGGCGGCACGTTGTACCAAATGGTAACGCGGGTTTGTTTGTGTGGTCTGATCCAATTCCCGCAGTAGGCGTTCCGTTTACACGTGCAATTGAAGTGCAGATAATGGATGGGAATGAACTTGATTGGTACACGACGCATGGTGATATTTTTTCAATCTGGGGTGCAAGCATGGTTCCCGACGACCCGCATCCAAAAGGTGAACACGTACAACGATGTTTACCAAGCGAACGTCGATCGAAACCTGCTCCCGAGTGGAATCATTACACCGTCACGTGCATCGATGGTCAAATTAATTTATCGGTCAATGGAGCGTTTGTTTCTGGAGGAACAGACGTCACACCAAACAAGGGATACATTTGTCTTGAAGCAGAAGGAACGAAAGCAGAATTTAAAAACATTCGTATTATGGAACTCCCTCCTTCATCCCCAAAGACAACAGAAGTTGCAGAAGAAGATAAGGGTTTTACAACGCTGTATACGGGTATCGATTTATCGGGTTGGGAGGGCGACGCTGCTCACTGGACTGTTGGGGGATGGAGTTTGCGGCATGATGGTGAAGGTGGTGATTTGACCACCAAGGCTACATTTGAAGAATATGAAATTATGGTCGATTCAAAATGCGATGACCCTGATGGAAAGACGTACCTCATCATAAATGGCGAAAAAAACGTGATTCCACAACAATCGGGCAAATGGTCGCGATTTGTCACCCAAGGCACAGGTGGAACAATCAGCCTTGGCTCTACCTCCAACGCTAATTTCTGCAACATTTTCATCCGCCCCATTAATTGACTCCGAGTGCATTAATTTCCGCCGGTATTTAATTCACTCCGAGTGCATTTTTTTCACCGGTATTTAATTGACTCCGAGTCAATTTACCTTTAATTGACTCGGAGTCAATTTATCTCGTGTGATACCAATAGGTTACAGGCAGCCGCCAAAGTCTGTTATTCACTCGGAGTCAATTAAAAAACGCAGTATTTAATTCACTCCGAGTCAATTAATAGGTGAAAGAAGAGCGGTTAGGGGTGATTGTCACCTATAGGGTAATGACTCCAATGACCGCAATCCCAACAATCATACGTTCAAAACCAGTCCTTTCTTTGCAAGATGAGGTCGCAGCCCTCCGCGCGGAACTCTCAACTGAAAAACAAGCGAGAATTGCCGCTGAGTCAAAATTAGCCTTTCTTCATACCGAGCAGCCCGAAAGCGAATCACTTGAACCACCACCATCAAGGATGGCGATTATTGTCGGACTCGCAAAACTCGCTGAATCTCGAGATGACGACACCGGAAAACATCTTTCCAGAATCAGGCATTACACAACATTGATCGCAACTGAGTTTTCAAAACTGCATCCAGAGTTACTCTCAAAAACAGATGTGCCCGTCATCGGCGCAACTTCTGTCCTTCATGACATTGGCAAAGTAGGAATCTCAGACGACATTCTTCTCAGCCCAAACAAACTCACTGACCAGCAGTTTGACACTATGAAACGGCATACGTCTATTGGCGCGGATATCTTAATTTCACTTTCCGAACAACTAGGCCGAGATCCTTGGGTCGATACAGCGATTCAAATTACACTCGGACATCATGAAAAATGGGACGGAACTGGCTACCCATTCGGTTTGCGAGGAGAAACAAACAATCTTCCAGCACGAATAGTTGCGGTTGCTGATGTATACGACGCGCTCACATCAAAGCGAGTATACAAAGACGCGATGTCACATAACGATGCCGTTGAATTGATCAAAAGAGATAGCTCTAGCCACTTTGACCCCAAGGTTGTTGATGCGTTTTTATCTGTGAAAGATGAAGTCCAGCAAATTGCAAACAGACTCAAAGAGTAATCTATTCGCCTTCGCCGCGAGACCTTCGACCTTTGGCGTCTCCATAACAGAGCAAACACCAACCGAGGAGAAACGCGAGCCATAAACCGTTTGTAAGAAGTACCATTTCCATGGCGAGCATTGTACATAACTTCACAAATCGTGGTGACGCTTTTCTGTTGTATCATGCAATCGTGGCAGTACGGAACACAATGCAATCATGGGCTCAAAAGAAGGGATGGTTGATCCCAATCCTCCTTTGCCTCTCGCTTGCGGCAAACATATTGGGGCTCATCCTTCCGTTCCTAGAACTCGACAAAGCTTTTTCTGACAAAATCATTTACAGCCTTCCCCATTCAGTTCACCTGATGTGGGAAAGCAAACTTTACATCATCTCTATTCTCATTTTGAGTTTCTCGATCATCTTTCCATTTGTAAAATTGTTCTCGTTGTTTGCCGCTTGGTTCCTCCCTTGGAAATCCACAACTCGAGCAACGTTTCTCCATTGGATCGAGTTGCTTGGAAAATGGTCGTACATGGACATTTTTGTCGTCATCCTTTTGCTTGCACTCACAAACAACCAGACGATGATCTCATCCAAAATTCACAGCGGTGTATATTTCTTCATTGGGGCCATCACGTTGAGCATGTTCGTTTCTCAAATGGTATTGGGCATGGCGCGAAAAATCGTCGTTGAAGAACATGGAAAACAAGTATACCCGCCGAAAAAACGATGGATGCTTTTTGACCAACTCTATTTGGGTTGGACCGTACCCCTACTTGTAATCGTTTCAGCCGCAGCGCTCGTCGAATCAATTCACGCTACTTTTCTGCAAATTAGCCAGTTCTTTCTTGTCTCTCGATCCTACAGCATCTTCGACATCATCGAACTTTTACAAACAAACAAACATTGGATATTGCTCATCGTCATTGTTGGAACAATTATCGCCATCCCCTTAATTCGATTGGCGTTTCTTCTCGTGGTATGGATCATTCCAATGCAAGTTTCAACGCACATACGAGCACGACAAATTCTTGAAGGATTATCTCGCTGGTCAATGCTCGATGTGTTTGGCATCGCGCTTTTCCTTATCGCTTCTGAGGGAAAAGATCTTGTAAACACAAAAGTTCAACCCGGACTTTACATTGTGGTTATCGCGATCGCTCTGAGTTATATTCTTGGATTTGTTGCAGTTGCTTTGCACAAAGTAATGATCAAACTCGCTACTTCTCAGCCTTAAGTGTTTTGAGGTAGGCCATCACGTCTCGCAATTCCCTGTGATCAAGCAACACGCCCATCGGCGGCATTGCGGAATATTCACCGTAACCCTCTGTAACATTTTGGTTCGGAACGAGCAGCGCTTCTAACAACTCCCGTTCACTGAGGCGGTCTGCAACACCGTCTAAGGCAGGCCCTGCAATTCCACCATGTTCTTTAATTTTATGACAACGAATACATTGACTTCGAGGATTATTGTAAACAACTTTTTTCCCCGCCTGCGCATTTCCGCCTCGATGTAACCACCACCCCTTGCGTGGATCGCCAAACATCAATGGTTCACCACTTGCGTGCGCGAACTCGAGTTGTAACTCAACTGGCACTGCTTCCTTCTCAATATTGGCAAACCCGTCCGTATCTTTTGCCAGCGATGTGATCGCCGCCTGCGCTTCGCCCATTTCACCACCAACAACAGCTTCGAGCAGGAGCGATACACCACGTTCTTGGTCTTGTGCAAGCAGAAGATCGCGAGATGCTGCGCGAACTTGCCACACATCGCTTTGTAAACCATACGCGATTGCATGGTCATCATCTAAAACTTGAACGCAGTACACACGAAGCGAGATTGGCTGTGATTCGTCTTCCAACAACGTTCTTGTCAATTCCTCTGGTAACACAACCCTATGTGACTGTGCAAGCGAAAGCGCATCCGCTAAAAGTTCGCCTTGCGTGTTTGCAACAATCAATAGTATTTCTTTATCTAGGTCACCAGTCTCCGGTTTGTTCACTTCATGCACAATTCGACCTTCGACGATTTCTCTTCTTGGAAATGGTTCGTTCCAACTTTGCAGTGCATGAACTGCGATTTTTCGTAATAGTTTGTCATGGCTAGAATCTGCTGCAAACAATGCAACTTTTTTTGCGCCCATCGAAAGCCTCTTGCTTGCACTTATCGCTCTTCGTTGCCACGGCGTTCCTTTGGCGACTGAAATCGATGCCGCTAAATGTTCCATACCTGCATCAATTGGTACATCGTGAATTGCCCTCGCTGCTGCTGTTGCGACGCCGAGATTTTCGTCTTGTAAAAACACGACAACAAGCGGAGATGCTTGTTTTCGAAGTGCCAACACTGCTGCCAAACGAACCGCTTGACTTCGATGTGATGAGAGCTCGCAGAGCACTTCTGGCGTTTGACTTTCAGCAAGAGCAACCACACCAGCGTGGCGTAAATACACATCTGCATTGTCGTTCTCCTCAAGCATTTGCAAGACTTCTTTTTTCGGATTACCCAAATGACTTGCAGCAATAGTTGCAAAGTACTGCACGCGAGGAGAATCGCTCGTGATCAACGATGTAAGTTTTGGAAATGTTTGTATGTATGTTGACTCTCCAAGAATATGGCATGCTTGTGCAACAATTTCTTGATCGGCATCATCAAGAAGCGGCGCAATGTGTTGCATCTGAGGCTCGCCAGATCTATCGATCATCGCCAATCCCCACATCGCATGGATGCGAGCGAGTTGATTTGCACTTTGCAACCCAGTAATGAGAGGTTCAGAAGCGCCCTCGTCAACAAGTGCCAGTTGCGCGCGAATGCGAACGCGTCTATCCACGTGTGATAGAAACGTAAGTAACTGAGTTGTAGAATAATGATGAAAACCACCCGAGAAAATGTCTGAGACATCTCCTTCATTCACATGCGCTTCATTCCACACTGCATACAAGCGACCTTCTTTGTTTCCAGTCCACCCCTCGCCCCAATCGCTGACAACCATTCTTCCGTCGTAGCCAAAGCCTACATCAGTACACAAGACTTTTTCTACAAATGGATGCAAGTCAACCATCTTAAACCCTGCGCCTTTTTGTTCAACTGCAAACGACAACACGTTTGAGTGTGATGCACCGCCGCGGAAGTCGCACATAAAAAAGTGATCGGCATACCTTGCTGGAAATCCTGCACCGGGATACGCAACCAAGCCAGAAGGACCTGAACCTATCGTATCAACTGCTGGCAAAATCCATGCGGGCCGATTTTCTGCAAAGGGATCCCAGCCATGTTCTTGCACCCAAGGTCCACGTGCGTTTTCGCCTTGAAGCGTTTGATATTCCATTCTCCAGCCAGTCTCACCGCCTTCGACGCAGTAGACCAACCGAGCCTTGTCAACATCATCGGAGTTGTTATCACCGGTAAACAAATTTCCATATTTATCAAACGCAAGTTCCTGCGGATTTCGTAAACCATGATGAAACACTTCAAGGATCGATCCATCAAGTTCACAACGAAAAACACCACCTTCACCCGGACTATGAAACACTTTGCCATCTTCTAGTTCAATGTGATATCCACGGTCACCGATCGACCAATACAAACGACCATCAAGTCCAATTTCAAGACCGTGTAAATCATGCCCCCGCAGCGCAACTCGTACACCAAAACCAGTGAAGATTTTTTCACGACGATCTGCTTTCCCGTCGCCATCAAAATCTTCAAGTCGCCATAAGTTTGGAATATTTGTGTACCAAACAGTCCCATCTATTGCTAAAACGCCTGCGCCTGTTCCATCAAGTGGTTCGTTAAAACCAGATGCAAAATCAGTCACTCGGTCAAACACGCCATCTTTGTTTTTATCCGTGAGTAATCGAATCCGCTCTTGCTTATCAGTATAAAAATCCATTCCATTTTCGCGTTGATCAGCCCATTTTTCAAACATCGCAAGTCGATCTTCGATTGTTTGCGAAGCAAGATCGTCAAGTAACCAAAAAGAACTTGATCTGTTATCAGGCACACCACTCTCTTGTCGAAAAGATTCCGCAACAAGAATATGCCCTTGGTCGTCAAAACAAAATGAAACGGGATCCATCACAAGTGGTTCTGTTGCAACAATTTGTTTTGTAAACCCTTGTGGAACTGTAATGATCTCAAACGATTTTTCGGGAGTTGGTGATCCAAGCAACACCAAAACCAATGAAATTATTTCCATGTTAGTCCTTCTGGCAAACTGTTGAAGTTTTCACAACCATTTGCTGTAACAACAACCATGTCTTCAATTCGCACGCCACCGAGTGCGTGAGAATACAAACCCGGCTCGATTGTAACGACGTCACCTTCAAGTAAGCTCGCGCCGTTTCGGTCAAGCAACGGTGGCTCGTGTACATCGAGCCCAATACCGTGACCAGTACCATGTGGCATGGAACAAAATGTTGCGGGGTCGTGTTCTTTTGGTAATCCTTCTGCGTATCCATGCGCATCAAGAACACGAATCGTTTCGAGGTGTACTTCTTCTCCTGTAACACCTGCTTTTGTTTTTGCAATTGCTGCTTGTTTTGCTGCGGCGACCGCTTTGTGCATGCGTGCTATTTCGTCAGGAATAGAACCGTGCACAACTGTCCGCGTACAATCACCGTTGTACATTGAACTTTTATCTAGAGGAAAAATATCAATAATGACTGGTTGCTCGGTGTACAGATTTCCGCTGCCAAGTTCATGGCAATCACCACCATCGCTTCCGCCTGCAACAATGCATGGCGGATTGAAAAAACTTTTTTCAAGGAGGAAGGTATCGATCATTGTTCTGAGACGTTCACTCGTCAAAGGTGAACCATCAAAGTGCAAGACTCCGTCTTTTTTAGTGGTAGCGTTTGCAACTGTTTCACATGCCATCCGCATCACAGCTTCTGTAACTTTTTGGGCTTGGCGTAAATGAGAAAGTTCTTCATCATCTTTGACCCTTCGATCAAGGACGCCCATCTCCTTGTCGAGTTCGACTGCAATTCCAGCTGCTTGCATTTCATCAACGTACAGCAGGGGTAAAGTTCGATCAGCGATTACAGTCTTGATGCCATGTCGAAGCAAACACTCGGTCGTCGCTTGTGCCGCGCCGATGTCTCTGTCTCCGGATAAACCGCCCACTGGAGCAAAATCGCTGTACCCATAAACTCGATCTGCTTTGGCGTGTTTTTTCGCTCGATCCATCTCGATTTCCCTCAGAATGAGCGATCTAGTTCCATCTGGAAGATCTATTGCGATCGCTGCATCGTGCACCATAAAACGAATCGCCCTATAGAGTGACTTATTCGTTTGTGGATTCCCTGCCATCACGAGTGCTGTTGTATTCGACATCATTGCATGGTACCCGCATTGACTCGGAGTCAAGTTGGCTTGCGTCAAGTTGTAAAAACTTAGACGCGGGGCTGAATGAGTGAGAGCGAGCACCGAGAACTCCGATTGCAATCTGTCACAAGAAGCGTGAAGCAGGTGACCCCATGTGGGTCACCGATGGAACGCGACGACGTGACAGGCAGCAAGTGGAGTTCGAATGCCGCTATCACGAATGAAGTCCCGCGTAAGTGGAGCCGATCGGGATCGAACCGACGACCTCTTGCATGCCATGCAAGCGCTCTCCCAGCTGAGCTACGGCCCCTATGTCCCCAGAAGAAAATTTTTACATTGCAGCGTCAATTGCAGCAGCAAGGTCATCTTTTGCCTTCATGCCAACAAATGTTTCGACCACTTGACCATCTTTGAAAATCAAAATGCTGGGGATTGACTGAATGTTGTATTGCATTGCAACATCACGGTTGGAATCGATATCTACTTTTCCAACCTTCGCTTTGTCTGCATATTCTGTTGCAAGTTCTTCGATCGCTGGACCGATTGCTTTGCAAGGCCCACACCACTCTGCCCAAAAATCAACCAAAACTGGTCCGCTTGCACCAAGTACTTCTTCTTGAAAATTTGCGTCTGTAAATTCTAAAGCCACGGGTTTATCTCCTGTTATTGTCCGTTTCGTGAGGAGGTGGATTGTAACACTCGGCAGTGCGTTCGTACATCGTGCACTCTAAAAATCTGTGCTCCGACTTCGCATATTTCAGCAGCCATCGTTGCCGAAGCAACATCTCGATCCTTCGGGTCTTCTATTCCATGCATTGCGCCAACAAAACTTTTTCTGCTCGCACCAATGAAAACAGGGAATCCAGTTTCTACAAACGCCTCAATTCCTCTCACGAGTGCCATGTTTTGCTCAACACTCTTCCCAAAGCCCAATCCGGGATCTATCGCAATTGATCTGCGATCCACTCCATTTCCCTGCGCAACAGCAGCGCGATGTAGCAACCAATCAAGAACATCGCGAACAACATCCTCATATTTTGGCTTAGAGACATATTCGTCGCTGTATTGATCGTGAACTGGGGAAACCAAGCGATGCATTAAGACGAGCCCAGCGCCTGTTTTTGCTGCCAGTTCAAACATTTCTGAATCATCCTGACAAGCAGAAACATCATTGATGATAGACGCACCTGCTGCAATCGCTGCTGCGGCTACTTCTGTCTTTGTCGTATCAATAGAAATGAGACCGCCGTCTATTTGCTCAATCACAGGAACAACCCGTCGAATCTGTTCCGCAGCCGAAACCGCCGCAGCACCGGGCCGCGTCGACTCCCCGCCCACATCCACAATTTCGGCACCCTGCTCAAACATCTCACGAGCCCGCCCAGCAGCGTGCTCCGCAGAAGAATATGCACCACCATCGCTAAAACTGTCGGGAGTTACATTGAGAATCCCAACAATGACGGGGGTTTCAAGGGATACTGCCCCACCACGAACCTTCCAATACTTTTGATCTCGCAACATGGACCATAGCCTACCACGATGAAAGAACTTGTCATAAACAGTACCACGCAGCACACGCTGTTGCTTTTCGTTCCTTTAATCATCGCAGCGATTCTTCGGCTCTCCAAAATCCGAGGCTCCTCAATCATCGGGGGTGTACTCGGTGGCATCATTCTTGGACCAGCAATGTTTGGAGCGCTTGCACCTGAATATTGGGAAGGCGTTTTTCAGGGTGGCGTGCAAGAACACCAACTTGTAGATCAACTTGAGCAACAACAAAAAGTAGATCTTGAATCTGCAAAAAAAATCGGCGCTTCTGATGTGGTCATCATGCAACTACTTGCAAATCAACAATATGAACTCGCCCAAGCAATCACGACATGGGAAACGGCACAGTGGAAAGATCAAAGAACACTTCGCGATTACGTTCTGGTTCTTATTCTCATCGTTCTCTTTAGTGGATCGATTCGGAGAACTGTTGATGCAAAATCAAACACTGCAACTTCGATGACAGTTGGCATTTGGGCTGCACTTATTCCCGGTGGTCTCATTGCAGTCGCATCGCATTACTGGTGGGAAACAGACATTGCAGGTTCAATTGCAATCGGTGCGTGCCTCGGTGCAGGGCCTTGGACTTTTACGCGTTGGGAGCAACAAGCAGCCGACGACTCCGAAGTTGGCGGCGCTGCGCTTATGATCCGGTGTGGGTGGGTCGCATGGATCGCTGCTTCTATCGCTGCTTTTTACAGCGCATGGACTGTGCAAGGTGCGATGACTCTTGTTTGGTTATTGCCTTTGTTACTCTTGCCAATTTGTTGGATGATGCCAAAACGTAACTACCCTTGGCTTCGATGGTTCTCAGATTACGCAGCAATTCCGAGTATCGCAGCAACTGCAATGGTGCTCATTCATCCACTTCATGCACTTTCAGTTTGGCCGATTGTGCTTGTTGTCTTGATCTCAAGCGACGGTAGGTGGCTCGGTGGCATGATTGGGTTACTCATTCTCGGTGGACGAACAAGTGTGAATGCCATGCGAATCACCATGCCTCTTGTCGACGCTGGCGCATCACAACTCTGTATGGCTGCAATGTTGTTTGGTGTTGGTGTGATGAGCGAAGAACTCACACTCGCAGCAATCCTCGGCGCAATATTTATTGAACTCACTGCCCCGACTCGGCGTAAGTTTGCTACGTCTATCGGAGAAGAAAAATTATTCCACCGTGACTGATTTCGCGAGGTTTCGCGGTTTGTCTACATCTTTGCCACGAAGAACGGCTGCGTGATACGCAAGAAGTTGCAACGGAATCACAGTAAGAAGTGGTTGCAACGGTTCTGGAACATCGGGGACATAAAACACATCGTCGCAGTGATTGCGAATCTGCTTGTCACCTTCTGTAGCAACAGCAATGACGTGTCCACCACGCGAGCGAACTTCCTCCATGTTGCCAATGATTTTTTCGTACTGACTTCCTTTTGTAGCAACAGTCACAACCGGCATGCCCTTGTCAATCAACGCAATTGGTCCGTGTTTCATCTCAGCAGCAGGCATCCCCTCTGCGTGAATGTAACTAATTTCTTTGAGTTTTAGCGAGCCTTCAAGTGCAACTGGGTAATGCAATCCACGGCCAAGGAATAACCAATTGTCACGATTCACTACTCGTGATGTAACTTCAAGAATGTGGTCGGACTGCGCAAGGACAGTTTCGATTTTTCGTGGAATTTCTTCAAACGATGTCAGCAGACGCATCATCTCTTCGCGTCCAAGGTGTCGCCTGCGACCCAAATACATCGCCAACATTGTCAACACACCAACTTGCCCTATAAACGCTTTCGTTGAAGCGACCCCAATTTCGGGTCCAACGCGAAGATACACACCTGCATCTGTTTCACGGGCAATCGTAGAACCGACAACATTTACAACACCAAGGGTGGTAGCACCGCGGCGTTTTGCTTCTTGTACGGCTGCGAGTGTATCTGCAGTTTCGCCGCTTTGGCTTACTGCAATTGCAACTGAGCCCTCTTCAACAATTGGGTTTCGATATCGGAACTCACTTGCAAACTCTACTTCAGTTGGAATACCTGCAAGGCTTTCGAGTAAATACTCGCCAATCATTGCAGCGTGCAGCGCAGTGCCCTGTCCGAGCAACAACACACGTTTTGCTTTAACCAATTCATCTGCAAGTTCAGAAACACCGCCCAATGTAATTGTGCCACTTATTGGATCAACACGACCTTGCATACTTGTGCGAAGTGTCGTTGGCTGTTCGTAAATTTCCTTGAGCATGAAGTGCTCAAAATCACCGAGTTCAATTTGTTCTAATGTAAACTCAAGTTCTTTGAGTTCAGGAGTTAACTCAACGTTATCAATTGTTGTTGTTCTAAAAGAATCGCGTGTCATTCTCGCAACTGTTTCATTGTCAAGTAAAAATGCTTGCGTTGTGTGCGCAACGATTGCACTTGAATCTGATGCCACAACGTACTCATCCTTGCCAACACCAATAAGCAGCGGCGACCCTTTTCTAGCTGCGACTAAAACATCTGGCTCTTCTTCGCAAATCACTGCGATCGCATACGCGCCGGTTACTTCTTTCAACGCAGTTTGTACTGCTCGTTCTAAATCGCCATCGTAAAACTCACCGATTAAATGCGTAAGCACTTCAGTGTCTGTCTCACTTGTAAACGTATGACCTTTATCACTCAGATATTGTTTGATTGAAGCGTAATTTTCAATAATGCCGTTGTGCACAAGGCGAATACCGTGCCCCTGCTTGGCGTCATCGCTGTGGGGATGCGCATTTGCATCGGTTGGCTTCCCGTGCGTTGCCCAGCGCGTGTGCGCAATTCCTAAACTGCCACCAAAGCTCTCGTCACTCGTGACCAGTTCTTCAAGCCCAGCAACACGGCCAATTGTTCTTGCAACATGCACGCCACCATTGATCATGGCGATTCCAGCAGAATCATAGCCACGATATTCAAGCCGCTTGAGACCTTCTAGAAGAAGTTCGCGAGCTTCCTTATTTCCAATATACGCAACAATTCCACACATGATGTTAGGAAGAATACCTCACTTCTGACAACTTGGAACTAGAAAAGACAATTGTTTTTCATTATCGGAGCCTGTACCCATTACAATCAAATTATGCCCGATTTATTTGAGGAAGAAACACAAAAAAAACAAGATGCAATCCGTCCCCTTGCAGATCGGCTTCGACCGCGTCTTCTCCAAGATGTTGTTGGACAGCAACATGTACTCGGCGCCCAGATGCTTTTACCAAGAATGATTTCAGCGGATCGGCTTACTTCCATCATTTTTTGGGGACCACCTGGCACTGGAAAAACTACACTCGCTTCGGTCATTGCAAACGAAACCGAGGGCGAGTTTCTGTTCTTCAATGCGGCGCAAGTTGGTGTTGCAGAAATTCGAAAAGTCATTGAAGAGGCTCGGCAACGAATCCGATCAACTGGGCAAAGAACCATCGTCTTCCTCGATGAAATTCACCGTTTTAGCAAAAGCCAACAAGACGTGTTACTTGATTCCGTTGAACAAGGCACTGTCATCCTCGTTGGTGCCACAACTGAAAATCCAGGCTACACAGTGAACGACGCGCTCGTGAGTAGGTCAACAGTGTTTCATCTAGAACCACTACACGCGAATGACATTGAAACGCTACTCCATCGTGCAATCGAAGATTCTTTAGGTTTTGGTGCACTTGATATTACTGTGCATGAGGAAGCGCTTCTCTATATTGCCGATCGCGCAGATGGTGATGCGCGAGCAGCACTGACCGCATTAGAAGTTGCAGTGTTAAGCACACCAGAAGGCGTCATTACAAAAGAGATCGCTACGCAATCGATGCAACAAAAATCACTGCGGTACGATCGCAGCGCAAGTGGACATTACGACCACGCGAGTGCATTTATTAAATCAATGCGTGCAAGTGATGTCAACGGTGCACTGTATTGGCTTGCGTGCATGCTTGAATCTGGCGAAGACCCACGCTTCATTGCAAGACGTGCATCTATTTTTGCAAGCGAAGATATTGGTCTTGCAGATCCCCGTGCAATGGAACAAGCTGCAGCAGCGTGGCTCATTGTCGAACGTGTTGGCATGCCCGAATGCAAGTTAACTTTAAGTCAACTTGTCATTTACTTAGCAAACGCACCAAAATCTCGAGCTGCCAGCGACGCAATCATCAACGCTGTTGATGATGTTAAAAATAGAAGAACGGTCATTGCTCCAACTGATCATGATCCAGACGCATTACCAAAAATAACTGCTTCGTATTTCCCATCTGAGGATTCATGATGAACAAAGAGCAGCAACGAGTAGAGATAAAAAAGAAACTCAATGCAATGACAAATGAAACAATGCAGAAAGAAAGTGCTGCAATTTCGCAGTGCTTGCATGCAATGGCGTCAATCGAATCTTCTGAGACAATCATGTCATTTCTTCCATTGCCACGCGAAGTTGATCTTCAACAAATGATGTTGAAGTGGATTCACGAAGGAAAAACTCTCTGTGTTCCCTTGGTAAATTGGGAAAGTAATTCTATGCAAGCTGGGCTCATCACATCCCTAGAACCAAAGAATTTGGTGGAGACTCGCCATGGGCTCTTTGAGCCAAAGGAACGGCACGTTGTTCCTTCCGACTCTATTGATGTTGTCCTTGTTCCTGGGATCGCCTTCGATCCGCGCGGTGGACGGCTCGGTCGAGGAGGTGGTTTTTATGACCAGTTCCTCTCACACGTGCGTCCCCCACTCGCAATCGGCATCGGATATTCCTGCCAACTCTTGGAACACCTCGCACTTGAAGCGCATGATCATCACGTGACTGCAATTGCAACGCCGTCTGGGCTTGTAACTTCGTAGACCAAACGCCCGTTCCGCCGTACAATCCACACCATGTCACTTCCAAGCCAAAGCGGTATCTCTCTTGCTCGACGCGGAACTATGTACAGACGAAAAAAGGGGCGAAAAAAACTATCTTGGCTCTTGGTCATTGCAGCGGGTGCTGCGATCACATGGTTTCTCTGGCCTGATCAACAAGTCATAGAATTCAAAGAAGTTGCTGTTGTTGAAGAACAACGA
>JACNLW010000003.1 GCA_014381305.1 Planctomycetota bacterium | reverse complement strand
CCACGATCCCCGTACAAAACAATGCTTGAAATCTCATTTCTTTCTCCAATTTGTATGTGCGCTCCCGATCACACGCTCTCGTTCTCAATACCAAGTTTAAGAATAGTACAAAATGCCACAAACACAAAGAGAAAATAGGCAAGTTTGCACTTTTTTTATGGACAAATGCCCCATGCGGCAATAAGCGCAAGGAGATCAGAAATGTCAACAATGCCATCTGGGTGCCCATTTTCGCCCGAAATGTCCGCTGGACCACCTACAGAACCCCACTCGGCGATCAGGAGAAGGAGATCTTCAATATCAACCTCGCCATTGTTCCCTGTGATGTCTCCAACACATACGGTGGATTCAGTAATCTCAACACGCAAAGTGAGCATAGAAATGTTCGTCAATTCGCCGAGTAAATCCTCATCTGAAATCTCAATTGGCATTGCAGATGTATAGACATTTGGATCTAGACCATTGCTATCAATACTAAATGTAATGAGTGATGGCAATGAACCAACTACTGTAGTTGACATCCCTTCATACATGATCGGAGGTTGTGGAATAGAAACATTGTCAACTTCTAACAATGATTGCGATCCGTCATATCCATAATTAAACATCCACACGTTGAATTCATGTATTCCAGAATTTGCCTCAAACGAAACTTCATGTGTATACCAATCCAAGTCAGAAGAAAATGAAAAAGAACCATTGGCATGTTCGATCACTTCTCCTGCAAGGTTTACGTCTTCGGGGATTGTTTGTGTTTCTGGGCTTGTCGATGTCAATGTTGCAACCGCACTCCAACTTCCCACAGATGTCGTGTCTACTTGTAGTTCTATACTTTCAGGCTGGCCTAGTGCAGGAACTGAAACCGACCCACTCCCAGACAAATCACCAGTTGCAACGACGTCTACATGAAGGACATCAGCTCCCGTTGGAAATAAAACAGGTGCGTCATTTTGAATCATAAAAACAACAGATGTATCTGCACCAACAAGGACGCGGGCTGCGTCTTGATTCCATGACCAACCCAATACTGCGGGAACTTGGTAATCCGCAATTAATGGCAGGTGATCCGACGCTGCAATGAGCGCATCTGCAAGAGCATTTCCACGCGGAGTATCGCCAGGAAAATAGTAGTTATTTCCTGCATTTATTGCTTGGTTGTAATGATTCCCATCATTTCCTAATGTTCTATACGTTCCGCTGATCAAATCAAAACCACCGCCATCAATAAGAGACGGCGAGACAAATTGAAAATCAAAACGATCATCAAGGCCGCCACCGATGAGTCCGCCGTTTTGATTGAGCAGTGGTGATTGTGTATGTTTCAAAGCGTTAGATCCACCACTCCAGGAGTTTCCATTTCCTAATGGATCCACCAACTGCCCAATACCCGGAGCAAGAAACCAATCGTATGCGGGTTCACTTGGTGAATAAAAATTCATATCCCCTGCCACAATAATATGGCTGCCAGTTGGAAGAGTCGACATGTCATCGCGAATACTTTCCGCACCCGCTCTTCGGGTTTCCTGGTTGTCTGCGCCAGTAGACGCTTTTAAGTGCATGCTGTAAACATATATTCTTTTTCCCGTGTAATCGGATACATTCAAAGCCCACCGATCAGCATGGCGACCCGCACCTGTAAAAATATCACTATGCAGCGCAGTGTTTTCTATAAACTGCGTTGAAAGATAAAACATTGCTTGCGCGCCACCCCAACTACTATCATTTTGATCGGTAAATGTTGCCAAGGTATAATCAGGACCAACAACGCTTTGCAACGTAGACAATTGAGCTTCATCTACTTCTTGAAAAATGAAAATCGAAACAGGAATTGCAAATCCATGGCTGTCGTCAGCCGTTGCTGCTTGAAGCACTTGCGACATCGCATTTGCATCGCCATTAAATTGCGCAGAGTTATAACTCATCACGCGAATCTGCGCGGATGCAGATACGTTGATAGCCATGGTCAATAATAGACCAGATAAAATTGTGAGAAACCTCTTCTTCACAGGTAGTCCTATACGTGAAGTTTAACCCCTGAACGCGTAAAAACCAATAAAAATGTTATTTTTCTTTGATCACTGCGGGAATAACAGGATTATCACTCTTCTTTTTAATAATCTCATAGTCCACCATCACAGGGATATGATCAGAAGCATCGTGAAGTGCATTGGCAAGTTCTTCGTTATTGTCAAAATATGGTTTGCCCTCCGCGTTGATCGCATCATCGTAATGCTTCCCATCATTTCCAAATGCTCGGTACGAGCCTTGAATAATGTCTAGCCCATTTCCATCTCGCAATGACTCGCTTATAAATTGAAAATCAAAACGGTCATTCAAACCGCCATGAATCAACGCACCCTTTCTCACTTTTCGAGGTGACTGTGTGTGTTTCAGTGCGTCATTTTTCCATCCATCTGTTCCAAGAGGATCACTTAATATTTTTACAAATGCATCATAGGCAGGTTCGTTGTTTGAATAAAAGTTCATATCACCAGCAACAAGTACGTGTGCTTGATCGGGCAGTGTTGCGATATCTTCAAGAATTGCTTTTGCGCCAATCAATCTTTGATCTTTATTATTTGACCCCTTTGAAGCTTTCAAGTGCGTGCTATAAACCCACAAACTAACACCTTCGTTTTCGCCAACTCCGCGAAGTTTCCACCGATCGGCGTACCGACCCGCTCCAGTAAAAATATCGTGGTGGGATGCAACTTCTTCAATAAATTGCGTGGATTCATAAAACATAGCCTGCGCGCCGCCAGATTCGCCTTGGTTTGTGTACGTTCCCATTGAATATGCGGCGCCGAGCAGTTCATGCAAATGTTTCTCATTCCCTTGCGAAACTTCTTGAAAAAGAAAAATAGAAACAGGCAGTGCTTTTCCACGTGTTTCATCTTCGGAAGCAAGAGTCAAAACTTGCTTGAGCGAACCACGATCGCCCTGCAATTTTGCAATGTTGTAATTCACCACGCGTATCTGTGCTTGCGAAAACGAAGTAAGAAAAAGTGCAAACAGAAGTGCGATACTTTTTGTCATCGTTGTAGTGTACCGTTTTCAACTTCTACGCA
>JACNLW010000004.1 GCA_014381305.1 Planctomycetota bacterium | reverse complement strand
GAGACAAAAAAACCAGCGAAAGTAGAAACAACCCCAAGTCCGCTGTAATTTTGACACTTCTACGCCGATTTTCCGGATCACGAAAAACAGCGAGTATCATTGAGTATCACTCAAACTGGCTTTACAATGCGTGTTTTTCAGGACAGCAATTTAAAATTTTCCAATATTTTTAAATAACACCTTGTCTTATTAAACTTTCTCTCTATGTTGAAAAAACCAACTTATCTCCTCCAACAGTAAATGCTGGTTTAAAGAAACTCATAAATATTGGAATCGTAACTGAGTTAACTGGGGGTAAACGAGGCAGAATGTACTGCTACCAAAAGTACATCGACATCATGAACGAAGAAATTATATAGAACTACATGCAGAGGAGTTCTTCAACCAACACTCGCACATTGCTTGTGCAAGTGCCTGTACCAGTCGCTCTGGAAGACTAGGTTCGGATCGTACTTTGCCTTCTTCTCAAAGAACGCCGGCATCTGCGGATAACACGCAAGCACTTGGTCTTTGCGAGCCCACTTGTGATAGGTCAAGTAATAACTGCCGACAAATTCAATCGCGACATCTATCAACCCGCGAAAGGTTTCCGCAGCGTTCGCTTTGCCCGCTTCTGAGTTCTCGACTAGCAAATTCACAATCACGCATGCATACTTCTGCTTTGCCCACGGCAAGAATGTTTCGTCATCTTGTTCAATCAATCGAATTGTGCCGTAGATGTTTGGGATTCCACTCTCGCGTAAAACCGCTGCGCTGCGCGCCATAAACTCAGGTAACTTATCTCGCGGAGTGTACAACTCGCTGAGCATCAAACTCACAGGCGCATCAAAATCAATGTTCGTGTTGATAAACGCTCGATACCCTTGGTCGTATGTACTCATCTGACTTGTGTCAGACCATACAAGTTCACCGTTGATGGATTGAAAATAATCGGTGTACGCATCAAATCCTTTTCTTCTGTTCGTACACGCCAAATGTAAAAAGTTCAACCACTTCTCTTCGCTGAGTTGTTTTTTTGCAAGTGGAATTTCGACCGAATCTTCAATTGGTTCGTAGTAGGTGCAAATCCCTCGCTTCATAAAAGTTGGCGACTTTTCGTCGATGTCATATTGGAAATCGCCGTACTTGCATCCATTTGCTTGTGCGTGTTCAAGAATCTCGACCACATCACTTACATCCACAACCTGCACCACTCGTTTGAGTTTTTCACGAAGCATCAATCGCAAACCAACGGAAAAGATCACGCCAAACAAACCATAGCCACCGATTGCAAGTTTGAACAGTTCGGGATTTTGGGTTCGGCTGCAAAACACGAGGTCTCCCGAAGCATTCACAAGTTCAAAAAACTCGATATCGCCCACGATTGGTTTCATACCAAGTCCCCTACCGTGCGCGTTTGCACTTAAGGTTCCGCCAATACAAATTCCATCAGAGCCGCCCTGCTTTTGCCGAATCACCCAAGGGTTCGGCTCGTCTTGCTGCAGTGCGCGCAATCCCTCCATCAGTTCTGGCCAGCGAATGCCTGCTTCAACTTTGACGATGCCATTGTTTGGATCAAGACCGATGACTTTGTTGAGTGAAGTTGTATCAATGAGTATTGAATCGGTTGCGAATTGTTGCGTACCAAGTGCATGCCTGCCACCGGAAATTGAAACTGGAATGTTTTTCGCAACTGCATCAGCAATACATTGTTGCAACTGTACTAGTGAATTTGGTTTTTTCACTTCGCGCACCCAAGTCGCGTTCATCCCAGCGTGCGCATCGTTGACGAGCACGCGCTCGCTTGGTTGTGGATTCCCAAACCCTTGCAGGGTTAACCACGGCAAGTTCGCCATCATGGTACATGCCCCTGCAGATTTCAAAAATTCACGACGGTCCATCCTTGAATCGTACCTGTTTCATCGTTGATTTGTCTTCATTCCAACCATCGGTTTTCAAGGTCTGTATACTCGTATAAATGAGTAGGCATTCCTTTTTACTCTTGTTTCTTGCGTGTTGGGGAGTGTGCCTAGTTGGTATACATTATTTTGGATACCGAAAGAAACTCGACCAAGTAGTATTGGTACTCTCGCATCTAGTTCCGAGCGTCGTCGCGATAGTGATGGTTTATTTCTTTGTTGTGAAGAAACTACCCACTGTTGCACAATTTGCGGGTACTGATGAAGCGTTTCAACTACAAATAGCGTGGGGTAATTTTTTGGTTCAGTTTATCTATTTCATCGCTGCAAACACATTCATACTTTTCGTTTGTGGAATTGTAGTTGGTATCAAACCACCGATGCGAAAGTGGCTAGCGCCGATTATCACAAGTATCTTTCTTTCAGTTTTTGCTTTGTTTGCTGCTGTCTCGCATTTTCCAACTGCGTAACAACACTTGGAAGTACATTACCACGAGCCAATAACGAGTAGCACATCGCTCACGCCGACCAAACCATCGCCATCAAGATCTTCTATGCAGGAATCGCAGGCGCCCCACGCGCCAATGACTGCAAGAATATCCGCAGTATTCACAACGCCGTTTCCATCAACATCGCCCAACGCAACAACTGTTACAAGCATTTGCAAATCGGTGACGCCTTGATCAAAACCCTCTGTTGTATTCATCATTTGGTTGGTGGAATACAGTTGAAGGTGCCATTCCCCTGCTCCAAGTACAACCAGAGTTGTCCCATCATCCCATTGGGGTTCGATGTACACGCTTAAACCTTTTTCAAAAACAGTGGGTTCACCCGCTTGTTGCAGTGCTACAGAGATAAAACCTAGCCCGCTTGCGTGGAGTGACCAATCTATTTTTAACCGTTGCTCTTCGCTCAGCACAAATGTACACGTTGCATCTAAGTCCTGGCGACTAAAGGCGCTAAACTCGTCAGCTTCTGCAAGACCGCTCGTAAAGAAGTTCACGCTGAATTGCGTGTCATACACATGCAGCGCTGTTGAAATTGAAGCAGCGGCGATTCCCTCAAATGGATAACAATTCGCGTTCGCTGTAATCCCATCAAGCCAATCGGTAAGAGCAAAAGTATCTGTTGAAGATTCTTGGCATATTGGTTTGTTCCACGGACCAACTTG
>JACNLW010000013.1 GCA_014381305.1 Planctomycetota bacterium | reverse complement strand
GCGTGTAAATCGCGTGATATCTGACAGCCAATTTTTCAGGGTCTGCATTTGCATTGGGAAACATGTCAGATTTTTCACCATTGCTGTTAGTAAAGCTGAGTTTCGCTGGGATAAAATTGCCTTCGATATCCCTGACAGTAAATGCAAGTGTGCCATGAGGCAACTCCACGTTTGCTGTTGGCGCGGGAGCAGAAAGAACAATCAAAATTATTGGTGTAAGCATCCGTGTATGCTACATGGATGTCGCTGAGTGTTGCAAACCTTTCACACGAATTTTCCGAAGGTGAGCCTGTGTTTAATGAGTTTTCGATGCACATTGAAGATGGCGAACTCGTGGCACTTGTTGGACCCTCTGGATGTGGAAAATCAACCTTGTTGCACTGTATCGTTGGATTGATTACTCCGACGAGCGGTCTTGTGCACGTTGACGGAAACGATGTTTCGAACAAAAAATCACACGAACGTGGCATTGGCATCATGATGCAAGATCAGCCTTTGTATGAACATCTTTCGGTCGAACAAAACATAGCGTTTCCCTTGCGTTCTCGCGGAGTAAAAAAACCTGCTGTGTCAAACATACTTGAACAACTTGATTTGACAGATATTGCAAAACAGAAGGTTTCTACGTGCAGCGGGGGAGAACGTCGTCGTATTGCTTTTGGCAGGGCGATTGTGACAAAGCCAAGTGTGTTATTGTTAGATGAACCGTTTGTTTCACTCAACGAAGAACTACGAGATACGATTCGCGAAAATATTGTGCAGTCTGATATTCCTATCCTTCTCGTTTCCCATAATTCTGAGGAGGCAGCAGCACTTAGTGACCGAATGATAGCGTTGGAGTAATAATTATGATAGACAACGCTATCGCATGGTTTTTTGAAAATATGTCTTTAGTTACGTTCGGACTTGCATTGATCCTTGGAACTATTGGATATATCAAAAGAACAAAGAAAAAGAATGGTCGCGCATGGGAGCCATTTGAGTTCTGGATGTTGTTTCTTTTTGTAGGACTTCTTGGGCTGTATACCTTTGCATTGCATTGCTTTTGGCCAGATCTTGCAGCGTCTGGAATTGGCTGGTCCAACAGCCCATTCCAGTGGGAAGTTGGAATCGCAAATGCAGTTGTGGGTGTCCTTGGTCTACTTTCATTAATAGCTTCGAGACAATTTAGACTCGCAACGGTCATTGCAGTTTCGGTTTGGCTTTGGGGTGATGCAATTGGGCACGTGTATCAAATGGTAGTTGCAGGAAACTTTGCACCTGGAAACGCCGGACCTTGGTTTTGGACGGATGTCGTTGGTCCTGCAGTGTTGATTCTGATTCACCTTCGTAACCGCAAATAAAAAATCACCCTTGAGTCGAAGACCCAAGGGTGATGGAAGAGAAGAGAAGAGAAGAGAAGGAACGCAACGAGTACCCTTTCGGGCAACAGTTACACGTAGACGTTCCACCACTTCGCCTTGTAGGTTATCGGCAGTTCCACGCCTCGGACACTACCCATTTCAAAGAAAATTGCCTATTTTCCAAAAAAAATTCACAACCCAAGAAATGCCAAAAACTTACGTAGGGCATTATTTTTGAGGTTTTTATCGGCTGTTGGCCGTTTTTTCTAAGTCTATATATGGCAATTGGTTGACCCAATTGCGTGGAACATTCACGATATATCAACCCATGAATTTGTATATTTGATTGGTCCACACTGACACAATGTTGTCAGCCATTTTGGAGCCTGTCCACTACACTTCCACACATGTCATCAATTCATAGACACTTCTTGGGCTGGGATCAACCGTTTTTAACTGAGGCTGCCAACTGGTTGCAAGAACACTACTTGCAACAAAAACTTGGTGGGAATTCGAACCTATTGATACTTGTTTCTGGGCAAGAGGTCGGTAGAAGATTGCAAAGTATTTTGGTTGGGAATGCTGCAAAAGAAAACAGAGCAATTGTTCTTCCTCCAATTGAAACAACATCACAGTGTCTCGAGCGATTGATGGGAACCGGCGAACAAATTGCAGATCCGGCCACAACTCGCATTGCAACAGCAAGTGTTCTTCGCTCAATGCATTGCGAGGAACTCCATGCAATTGTTGGAAACCGTATTCCCGATGAAAATGACAGTGCTTCTTGGTTTGCTCTTGCAGAGCAAATTTGTTCTGCTTGGTCAACACTTTCGGGCGGCGGATTTTCTCCGCAGCGATCATCTTGGCCAGAAGCAGCTCAGGGAATGTTAACCGAGGGCGCGGAACAAAGAATTGATGCACTGCATTACATACAACAACAAGTACAAAAAATGTTGCAAGAAAGTGGATTGCATCTTCTTGAAACAAAAAGCATGCACTTGATTGATGTTTCTCAAGAGATTGATTGTCAAAATTACGAACATATTGTATTGGTTGGCACAGCAGATCTATCGGGGATGGTGATGAAAACGATAGACCGCGTTCGTACTGCCGGTGTTTCGGTTGATGTGCTCATTCGTGCTCCAGAATCTAAAGCTGATTTGTTTGACGAGTATGGATCTGTAGATGTGTCGAGTTGGTCGGATGAATCGATTGACATTCCAGACGAGTGTATTCAAGTTGCTGGTTCGCCAAGTAGTCAGGCCGCCGCAGTGGTTCGAGAACTTTCAAAAACATGCGATACCTATTCTGCAGATCAAGTCATTGTTGCATCAACAGATGAAGCATTGGTACCAATTATTCAACGTCACCTTTCTAGCCATGACATCAAAAACAGATTTGCTGGAGGTAACCGAGTACTTACAAATCCAGCAGCTGTACTTTTGCGATCAGTCTCACAGTTTCTAAGTAAGAAAACGTTTTCGACATACGCTGCACTTGTGCGACACACCGACATCGCGAAGTTGTTAGACCTACAGGAAGCAACACTAAAGAGCCTTGACACGTATTCGATGGAGTTAGTACCAGACTACGTGCAAGCTACAAGTTGGTTTGTTCCAAATAAAAAAATTCGAGGCATCGATTCTTTGGTTGCACTGCACAAGAAGATCTTTAATTTGCTTGAAACTTGCACAACATTGCAAGAGTCAAAGGCTGATTTTGCAACGTGTTCGGGTGCGATCCGCGCATTGCTGCTAGAGGTATACGGCGATGAGACGCTTGATCGAACGGATCCAAAGTTTGTTTCATTGCAAAAACTTTTTGGCGTGCTTGATCGTTTTGATACATTGCCAACTAGTGTATCTTCAAACATTGGATTACTTGAAGTGACTTCAGTTATCGATTTGATATTAAGCCACGTCGAGTCTTTGACAATTCCTGAATATCCCAATGTTGAAGCAATTGAAACTGTTGGTTGGTTAGAAGCCATGGCAGCTGACGCACCCTGTTTGATTGTTGTTGGAATGAGTGCCAATTTAGTTGGTGGAAATAATCCGGGTGATGCCTTTTT
This sequence comes from Planctomycetota bacterium, assembly GCA_014381305.1. Classification (GTDB taxonomy): domain Bacteria; phylum Planctomycetota; class Phycisphaerae; order Phycisphaerales; family SM1A02. The sequence continues at coordinate 12,264 of JACNLW010000013.1, read as the reverse complement.
CCCAGATTCTCTCAGAGGAGAACTTGGATTAGAAACAATTGATCGCAGGCTTGCTCGAGACGCCCATGCGATGAAAGCAATGCAAAGCATGCGATCAGATCATGGAAAACTAGTTTGGATTGTCGCGCGTCAAAATACAGATGGTGATCCGCTAACACCAAGCCCACTCCTGCTTCGTTGTGAAGATGGCAAGGAACTTGCGCAGCGAGCGAAGCGACTCGTTGTTTCGCTCGATCGCGAAGAGCCCGAAGTTCCAAAACAGTTTGAGCCTGAACAGATCGGGATCGGATTGCCCATACCACGCCCAGACGAGTACGTATTTGATCCTGTTGAAAGAATTTCAGTCACTGCGTTTAAGGATTATATTGCATGTCCATATCGATACTGGTTGAAGCACGTTCTTCGGTTGAAAACTGTTGAAGATGGAGGCACAGAGCTCGATCCAAAACTCTTCGGAGGACTTGTGCACAAGACGCTTGAGAAGTTTGGTTGTGATTCAACTATACGTGATTCTTCTGATGAAGGTGAGATTAAAAAATCGCTATCTGAATTTTTAGACTCTGTTGTACAAGATATGTTCGGGTCAAATGTTTCAGGCGCGATTCGAGTGCAAGTTGAGCTTGCCAGATTCCGTCTTGACGAAGTTGCAAAGCATCAAGCAGAGAGTGTTAAGGAAGGCTGGAGAATTCTGTGTAGTGAGAAAAAATTAGAAAAGCAAGTTGTCGTTGAAGGAAAACCAATGACAATTAGTGGTGTGATTGACCGAGTAGACGTGCACAAAGATGGTCGAATTCGTGTTTTGGACTACAAAACTGGTGGCGCGACCGCAAATGATGCGCACTTTAAGAAACGTGACGGGGAGTGGATCGATTTTCAATTACCACTGTACAGATTATTGCTCTCTGAGATAAAAGAACTTGAAGGCAATGATGTGAGTGACGGGAATGTTTCTTTGGGGTACTTCCGTATTGGCGATCAAGAAGCGACAACGGGCATTAATTTGCTAGATCTACCAGATGAAGCAATGGCAACAGTCGATGATGTGATTACTACATTCATACTTGATATTGCAAACGGCAAGTTTGGCGAAGTGCCTACTGATCCTGCTCCAAAATACAGTGATGATTTTGCTTGGATTTGCCAAGACAACAGTATTACAGAAGAAGCAGAAGGGGATGATTGAGATGAACAAATTTAATGCGTTCGAAATTATTGAAGCGTTGGCTGGTTCTGGAAAAACACAAGAACTGATGTTTCGTTTTTTGCGATTGATGAAAAGTGGGGCGGATCCAAGAACAATTCTCGCAACAACATTCAGCCGAAAAGCAGCGGGGGAAATTCGAGATCGAATTATCGAGTCACTTGCAAAAGCAGTGCTAGATCCAGATGAATTAAAATCGCTTGTAAAACATGTTCCAGAAATTGATGATGGTCAAGAAGGGTGCGAGAAGTTACTTCGAGAACTATCAGCATCGATGCATCGCTTGAACATTGGAACAATTGATAGCTTCTTCGTAAAGACAGCGCAGTCTTTTAGCGATGCTCTTGAAATGACTCCGGGTTGGTCAATTTTAGATGAAGCGCATGAAGAAGAAGTTTTTTCTTCTGCTGTCGAATCTATGACGAAAGATACGAAGAACACAAAGCATTTTGCAGACTTATTGCGATGGAGTAAGTCGGGTGCGAAAGTACCAATAGGAAAAACACTCAGTGAACTGCAACGGCAAGCGTATACTTCAGTTCGTGACACCGATGAATCGGCGTGGTTGTGGGGGACAGAGTTCCCTACTATGGGAAAAGTTGAAGTTGCTACTGCCATTCAACAACTCGCAACACAGGTAACTGAGAAAAAACGTCACGCGACTGATTTGGTTAAGGCTATCGATAAATTAGAACGCGGTGATTGGAAATCATTTGTAACTACGGGGATGGCATCGAAAGTTCTTGATGAATGTTATCAATATTACAGGCAGGATATAGACTCCCATATCGTGACTGCGTTGGAACCACTTGTGAATCATGCAATTGGCGTGATGGCGAATCGACTGATTGCTAAAAACAAGGGAACGTACGAGCTCATGCATGATTTGAACGAATGTTGGTCAGAAGCGAAACATGCGAGCGGTCGGTATTCTTTTGATGACGTGACATATCGGTTAAGTTTTATCAATGTGATGCAAAATCTTATGGAACTACAGTTTCGTTTAGACAATTCGATTGACCACATGCTAATTGATGAGTTCCAAGACACTTCACTCACGCAGTGGAGTGTGTTAAAGCCAATTGTTGATGAGATTTATCAATCAGAAAGTGACCGTTCACTTTTTGTTGTTGGTGATGTTAAGCAAAGTTTATATGGATTTCGTGGAGGTGAACCCGCGCTTCTGCGAACGCTTCCGGATCGGCTCCAAGATGCTGAGACTCGAAAACTTGAAAAGAGTTGGCGGTGTTCATCCCCAGTTCTTGATGCTGTGAATACGATTTTTGAAAATGCGCATAAGGCTGATCTGTTACAAGATCATGCTTCGGGTGCTGCTGAAAGTTGGCAAGAGGATTTTATACACCACGAATCAGCGAAGCCAAAACGGGCAGGATATGCAGTCATTGAAACTGCAGGAATTGATCCGGATGAAGAGAAGTCTCAACTTGCACTTACAGTTGAAAAAGTTGTTGAGATCGTTTCACACATCCATAAAAATGCGCCCAAGGCAGAAATCGGTATTTTGGTTCGGGGAAATACGAAACAGCAAATCCAAAGAATCGTTCACGCTTTAAGAACGAATAAGGATCATCCTGTTCTTGCCGCGGAATTTGGTGGGAATCCATTAACCGATTCGCCTGCTGTAACAGTCATTCTCTCCGCACTGTTGATGGCGGATGTTCCAGGCAATTCAATTGCTCGGTTTCATGTGTGCAATTCACCACTTTCACAACATCTCGAAATCGAATGGGATGGGTCTGATGGCGCGTATGAACGAGTATGCAGAAAAATTCGTAGGCAATTAGCATCAAAAGGGTATGCTGAAGTAGTAAGTACATTTGCAGAGCAACTAATTGCATCTGTGGATGAACGCGAACGGTTGCGACTTTGGCAACTGATTGAACTCGCTGAGTCTCGTTCGGATGACATTGGCCCATCTGGTGGTTTGCGCCCATCTGAATTTGTGAAACTTGTAAAGGAGACGCAAGTTCCCGACCCCGCATCATCTCTCGTACAAGTTATGACGGTTCATAAATCAAAAGGTCTATCTTTCGATGCAGTTGTAGTGTGCGATTTAGATCAAGCAATTTGGAAGTCACCTAAAATTATGGAAGAGCATGATGACCCATGTGAACCGCCAGTGCATGTTGGAATGTACGCAAGTGAGTATCTTGACCACGCTATACCTGAATATGCAGATATGCGTTGCGAAATGCAGTCGCACCAAGTCAATGACGCTCTGTGTTTGTTGTATGTTGCAATGACTCGGGCGAAGCACGCTTTGCACATGGTGATTCCAAGTAGAAAATCGAAAAAGCATGTGAAGAGACTCGATGGGCTGTTGCTACAAATTCTCGGCGAGGATCAACCACAGGAACCCGACACAATTGTTTGGACGGCAAAAGGTAGCGATAAGAATTGGTTCCGTGCATTGTCTAGTGAGGCGGGACATGAACAAACCGAGTCAATAAAACCATTCACCATGAAAGAATTGCATACAGATGATGTTTTTCAAGGACACGGTGTTGCAAGCAGTTCCCCTTCAAGTTTAGAAGGTGGTGGAAAAGTAAACATTTCCGAAAGGTTTAATGGAAAAACAAACTCTGGGTTGAGTTGGGGAACAGTGACGCACTATTGGTTTGAAGAAATTGAATGGCTTGATGGTACTACGCCATCAATCGAAACATTGATAGCATCCGCACCGAGGGAAGAAGCAGCGTTACTTGGAGAAGAAACACTTCGCGCTGCAGCCGAGTGCTTTATTGCTGCAATCGAGAGCAATGCAATACATGAGCTCCTTAGCAAACCGAAGGGGAATGTTGCGGTTTTCAATGAACAAACTTTCGCTCTGCGTGTGGAGAAGGGGACTGATTTTGCTTCTGTTTCACTGAAGGAACTGACTGATCTACAAGGATCAATTGATCGCCTAGTTGTGTTTTATGATGACGAAGGAACGCCAATTCGTGCAGATGTCATCGACTGGAAAACCGATTCGTTCACTGACGATGAGCGAGAGAAGAAGATCGAACACTATGCACCGCAACTCGCCTCCTATCGGCTTGCTGCTTCGAGGTTGCTCGGGATTGATCCTGCAGATGTGTCTACGAGCTTGGTCTTTGTGAAGTATCGTGAAATCGTGCATATTGAGGAAGAAACCAGCGTATCGGTATCATAAACAGCCTTTTTTAAAAACCGACAATTTCCTCCGCAATTCACTTGCGGGCTGAGATTACAGCGTGTATCCTTGTGGTATTAGTTGAGAATGAGTATCATTTGTCAATTAATGAAAACGCAATATGACTCTAGTTAGCCCAACAATTGAACACGATTGCATACCACTTTCTCAACTCGGTGAGCGGGAGAAGGCAGTTGTACACGTAGCGGAATTAGATCACAACGAACGCGAAGCGCTCGCTGCGATGGGTTTACACGAAGAGGCAACGTTTGAACTTTGCCAACAAGGTCAACCCTGCATTATTCAAGTTGAAGCAACACGCCTTGGCATTTCTCGTGAAGTAACTGAACGGATTATGGTTCGCCGTTGTGGTGTTTGTAATTAATCGATTCAACAATGTCAACGCTTGATTCGCAATCTAGTGCTGCAACCTCAATATTACTATTAGGGAACCCAAATGTCGGGAAGACGACGCTGTTTAATAGACTTTGTGGTCTTCGCAGTGCGACTGCTAATTTCCCCGGCAGCACGGTGGAAGCTCGCGTAGGGAGTTCGACTCGTGGTTCTGTAAAACGAAAATTTACAGATTTACCCGGAATTTATAGTCTTCATACAACTGACGATTTGGCAAGAGTATGTACTCGTGCTCTTGATGGTACCAATTGTGAGCAACCAGATACTGTTGTTGTCGTTGCAGACGCAACGAATCTCAGGCGAAATCTTACAATTGTCAATGAAGTACTTCATCATGATGTTCGGTGTGTTGTAGTGCTTTCTATGGCTGACATTGCACAAAAATCAGGACTTACAATTGATTGCGAAAAATTAGGCACGCACCTTGGATGCGCTGTTGTGAAAGTAAATCCGCGCTCGGGTGCAGGAATAGATGCATTACATGTTGCCCTAGACGAACCACGAAAAACAAAAGTCTCACTTCCAGAAGTTGGAAAATACAAAGAAGTCAATGCTTGGGCAAACGAGATCATTGCCGATAGTGTTGGTGGAAAATTAGCGGTCACTGGTGGAACACTGACTGATCGGCTTGACAAAGTTTGCACACATCCAGTGCTTGGAATCTTTGTTTTTGCTGCAGTAATGATTGGTCTTTTTTGGACAATTTTTACACTTGCAGCAGTTCCAATGGATTTGATTGATTCAGTTTTTGGGTATCTCTCTAGTATCGCTACAAGCGTTTTGCCCGATGGGGCAGTACACGACTTTATTGTGAATGGTGTTATTGCAGGGATTGCTGGAACAGTCGTGTTTTTGCCGCAAATTTGTTTACTCTTTTTCCTCATTAGCTTGCTTGAAGATACTGGGTATCTAGCACGTGCTGCATTTGTCATGGACAGAGTGCTGCGTCGTTTTGGTTTACCCGGTCAGTCGTTTGTTCCATTTCTTTCTGCCCATGCTTGTGCCATACCTGCAATCATGGCTGCTCGAATTGTTCCAGACAGGCGTGACCGTCTTGCAACGATTCTTGTTGCACCATTTTTTAGTTGTTCTGCCAGATTGCCGGTGTACGTTTTACTTGTAGGCGTTTTGTTTGCAAACCAACCATTTTTCGCAGGTCTTGCGTTCTTTGGGTGTTACGCCCTTGGGGCTGGCGCAGCATTTTTAACGGCGTTCATCATGCGTCGGACTGTTTTGCCGGGTAAATCACGTCCGATGGTCCTTGAGTTACCAACGTACAAATTGCCTTCACTGCGAACTGCAATTTTGAACACCATCGACCGCGCGTGGGTGTTCCTAAAAAATGCAGGTACAGTGATCTTGGCAATAGTAGTAGTGTTGTGGTGGCTATCTGCGTATCCAAAAGTTGAACCCACACAAAATGATTCGATACAAGCAACGACGCAACTTTCAGAATCGTACGCGGGCCAAATTGGTCAGTTCGTTTCACCAGTTTTTGCACCTCTCGGTTACGATTGGAAGTTAACGATTGGTGTGATGACAAGTTTTGCAGCGCGTGAAGTTTTTGTTTCTACTATTGCGGTTCTTGTTGCAGGAAGCGATGATGTTGAAGATGAAACGATCATGGAAAAAATTGAACATGCAAAGCGAGCAGATGGTAGCCCAATTTTTAATGCGCCCACTTCAGCAAGTTTGCTTGTTTTCTTTGTCTTAGCAATGCAATGTTTACCAACGATAGCAGTGACTCGCCGTGAAACCGGATCTTGGAATTGGGCATTCCTACAACTTGGGTACATGACCGTGCTCGCTTGGGTATGTGCATTCATCACGTTCCAAGTCGTTTCAGGAATTGTTTCATGATGCCATTTGATTCCATCCAATTTTGGATTGTGACTTCCTTTTTTCTTCTTGCGATTTACGTCCTTGTTCGGCCCTTTCTGAAGAATGACGCCAATAGATCGTGCGGCTGTTCCCATAAACCACAAAAAACCAAACTTACCGTTCACGGTAAATAAACTCACCCCCAGAATAAACTCACCGGGGGTGAGTTTATGGGAAATGGACAAGAAAATAGAGAAAACTCACCGGGGGTGAGTTTATTCTGGGGGTGAGTTTATTTGCGCAGGGCGAAGATAGTAAGGAGAAGGGCGGCAAGACCTGCAAGGCCGAGCCACATGCCAAGGCCGAGCATGTTCGTGATTGATTCCCAATCATTGCCGTTTGCAGCAGCACCAAACGCTGCAAGTGTGACCGAAAAGCCTAATCTTCCGAACAGGCTTTGTAAGGAGAGGAAAGTTGCTCGTTTTTCTGTGGGGACACTCGGCGCAACGGCTGCATTCAACGGTGCAGTCATAAGTGCTCTTGGACAGGAGCGAAGAAGTGTCGCGATCGCTGCTGGCACGTTTACGAAGAAATGCATAATTGCCATCATTGCTATTTGTAATCCTGCCGCCGAGAGCAGTGTGAAGCCTGTACCCACTTTGTTCCGTATGCGAATTGATTTTGAAGCGACAAATGATGCAGCAATCATTGTCAAAGTAAGGTGAACACTTGTTAAAAATGGAGTTATTTTGAGAGTTTGATATTGTGCAGCAAGTTCTTTTAGATATGGTTGGTAAAACTCATATGGAATGTGGTTGATCACAATCATAAACACGGCAAACACTGAAAGCCATAACAAACGAACATTCCTGAGTAACCCAACGCATGAGAGAACTTGTCGAAAAAATCCTAGGCGGTGAGCAGCCTGTTCCCTCATCGGTTCTGTAAAACGGAGTGTTAGGCAAAGCAAAGCGACTCCGCCAAGCAGTGAAAGTGCATACGCGCCCCGATAATCAGGAATTGCAGCAAGACCACCAAGAATACCCGCGGCTGCAGTTCCAAGAAAATTAAATTTCATCGCCTTTGCTTCAAGCTCTGGGTACGATTCTTGTTCATCTAACGCTTGTGTTGTCTCAAGCAAGAGACTTGTATCAGTTCCACTATTGAATGCGATGCCACCGGCAAGGAACACTTGCGCAACAGCGAATGCCTCAAATGAGTTTGCAAAAAGAAACAGTGTGTAAGACACACAAAGAAAAACGCTTGCAGTGATGAGTGTTTTTCGTCTACCAAACTGATCACTGAACCAACCAGACGGAACTTCGATTACAACAACACTTGCAAAGTAAATTGATGCCAAGTACAAAACTTCAGACAGTTCAAGTTTGCTGTTAAAAAAAAGAAAATACACCGGCAACCAAAAATATGCGTGAAACAAGCCAACATACCAAGGGTAGAGTTTTAAATTGCGGCGTAACTTTTCCATTTATGTTGAATCTTGTGGAATTGCTCGCTTGTGTTCAATTGATTTTGGATGAAACTGTTCACGAAGTTTTACTGTACGTTCGATCGTTCCACCTTTTTCAGCCGCATACGTAAATGTCACTGAACCGCTTCCATCAATGATAAACTGAAAAAGTGTGCTTCCATTGCTGCCAATACCATTGTTTACAACAATTCGTTCGGGTCGTTCACTTTCTTGTGCTTTAAGTTTTGTATTTGGTAACAAGGAACGGACCGTTCCAGAAGCAGCAACGTTGTTTGCAGACGAAGTTTTACACGTGAGAATGTCTGGCATACCGATGTGATGTTTTGCTGCCATCGCAGTACGAGAAGGAATGAGTTTATCGTTTGCAACTTCTACAGTTACTTCCCAAAGACGGTTGGATAACTTTTTAACTTGTAATGCACCCCATTTGAGTTTTGGCATTTCATCCGCATGAAACATCGTGAAAGCGAAGTTTCGGTGGCATCCTTCTTCTAACATCCATGGTGGTGTTACTCGGCTCGAATATTTTTTCGTTCCTCCTACGAGAATTGTGCCATATTGAGGATGTTCAACTTCGTGGTATGGAACAAATACATCTTCAAATTGAAGCAAGTCACGAAACGTTTTCCGCTCTTCGCTTGTTGGATTATTTCCATTTGCCATCATTCGTTTGTCAGTCCACAATTCATTTGTAAAACTAATAATGCCAAGCGCGTCGTAGGTGAAACCATCCTCTCCACCGTGGACGGTATACAAATCTTCATGGACCGTCATTGGATCATAGAAGGGGAGCATTTCGCCGCCTTTTTCAGCAATTGCGGAGAAAACACGTAGGTCAGCTCGCGGGTAACTGATGTACTTCGCATTTGGTCCATACAAAATCATCCCACCAGCGTTGTGATAACTTTGCGCTGCTGCAATGTTGGGATGGTCATACAAGAATTCACCAATCATCCGCGTTTCAGGCAAACTGAAAGGATAATCAGTCGCGCCATATTGGATCCACTCGGGCTGCCAATCGCCCGGCCAATTACGATTTGGATCGTAGCCACCAATGCCATCCTCGTTTACTTGGCCATCATCATCATTGTCGAATCCTTCTTGACCCAGACGAGACCAACCTCCGGGTGGATCATCATAATCAACTCGTGTAAAGAATCGAGGATCATCTTCATCAATTTCATATCTCCCAAGCGGATCTTTAATCCACATTGATGTGATGTGTCCATCCCCATCAAGATCATCAGCGCCGTCTTCGTCGGCTACACCATCGTGATCGTTGTCAGTGGGCCGAATTCCACCCCGAAGGAAATGTGGATTTGCCGGATCGTGGAACCAAACTTCTCTGCCGTCTGGATTTTCCATTGGGACAAAGTAGAACGATCGTTCATCTACAAGTTCTGTAATGCGGTCAATGACACCATAACTTTTACAGAGATACCAAATTGAATATAACACGGTTTCTGCTGCTTGGATTTCGTTACCGTGAATGTTGCCATCGATGAACATTGCAGTTTTTTCTCGATCACTTCCCGTTTTAGGATTGTTGAGTGTGATAAGCCAGATATTTCTATCGCCAACACTTTTACCAAGTGAACGCATTGTTAAAAGTTCTGGATATGCCGCAGTGAGTGCTTGCATCGCTTCTGTCATTTCTGCATAGTCGTACCAGTGATCGAATCGAAGGTCGACACGGGAAGGGTGGGGTGCTTGTGCTGACACATTGCATATAAAAATAAGAGAACACAGAATAGAAAATAGGCGAATCATGCATCACCTCCCTTTGTTGACTTGAGTGGCAGCGTGGTCACTTCAGTGCCAAACTTTTCACTGAATAATGTGATTGAAACATTTGACATAGGTTTTCCTTGGACGATCCATCGGTGCCACGTGCGAGTCCCACCTCCATCGAGTGCCCAGATGCGATGTACTTTTTGGCCGCTGACAATAGAATTATTTGGAACATCAAGACGAACAATAAATGGTCGAGCGCGTTTATTTTTTTTAGCCATCGCGGTACCGCTTGGAAGCCAACCATTGTTTACGACTGAAACCTTGATTTCCCAAAGTCCGTTCCCAAGTTCCTTCACGATTGGTGTTTCAAGCGACACGTCGGGCAACCGACTCGCAAGTTCAACAAGAAAATCAACTTGTTTTGTTGTGATTGAATCGATTTCACTTGTTGGTGGGAGTGTTTTGAAATACGGAACCCAGCCACCTATTTCAACTTGACCGAGTTGTGGATGGTCGAATGGGGTCCATTCGATGAAGCCTTCGCCGCCTCGAACTTCATCGCTGTATGCGAGCCACGCACCATCACCTTTTTTATCTGACTTTCCATTGGTTTCTTTAGAGACTCTTTTAATATGCACGCCAGACATTTTTGCATACTGCTCGATCAGCTCTGGTGTGATATCGGCCATCATTTCTTCAGTTACAGGAAAGCCTGCTGACTCAGCGGCTTGTAGTAATTCATCAAGTGTTTCTTGTGAAATGTCACCGACCCCAGAATCTGTGAGCGCATTCTTTTCTTCAACTACTTCTTTTTTCTCGATTTCTTCCTTTGAGTCAGAATCCTTTTCTATTGCTGGTCTTCCCCACAATGGAGTTGAAAATGCTGGGACACCATATTGTGCATACGCCCACGCAACAAAACTTCCATCCCAAGAAGGTTGTTCAACCTCTGTAATTTCTGTTAGTTTGACAAACGTTTTGCTTAGTTTTTCGTAGAACTTTTCATCAGCTTTATCAATTGTTTTTGGCGCGCCTGCATTATCTTTTCCACTTTCCTTCAAAGGATTTGAGAGCGTGTCGTGCTGTCCATAGACGACGATGGCAGCAATGTCTTGATGACCGAGTACAAAATCTGCAAGTGCTTTTGATTCTGGTTCGGAGAGTTGCCATGGTCCTGCACCATCACTGTGATATTTGTATCCATGCATAAAATTTTTGTTTAAATCTACGCCGCCCACACTATCTTCATTGAATTTTCCATCCCCGTCATTGTCGATACCCTCAGTGTAAACAATGAATGATGCAGATTCGCTTTCAAGAGGATCTGGTTTTTTGTTCAGCCTAGGATTCTCTGGATCTACAACTTTGGAAGCTTTTTCAAGATCGGGAATTCGCATCATGGTGATGTATCCATCTCCATTGAGATCATCACCACCATCCTCGTCAACTAAACCATCTCGATCATTATCAAATGGACGGAGATTTCGGCGTCTTGCATTTTTGATAGACGAAAAATAATACTCTGCAGCATCTGGGTTAACTTGTGGGATAATGTAGAACGTGTTTGTTTGTAAGAGTGATTCTGTTGTTTCATCATCGCGACCGAGCAGTTCTTGAATGATGTCAACAGCGACTTCACTTCCAAGCAAATGGTCGCCGTCAATTCCAGCAACAATTAGAATAGCGGGGCGATCTTCTTGTGGCTGTGCACCTTTTACGATTGTGACAACTTGAATTGCTTGTTTGTTTCTGCTCGTGCCAATCGTATTGACTGACACACTCTCATTTGTATCTGCAATTGTGCTGATAGAAGTTCGAAGTTCGGAAGGTGTTCGCCAAACTCTTTTTTGATCGATTGGTTGTGTGGCAACTAGCTGTGCGGTCAATAACAAAGTAATAATCATCGTTTGCTCCTCTGCAATGTGTGAATGATGAATGGTAACTGTTATGCACCGGATGCGTCAAAAAGCATTGATCCGCCCCGATAAAAAAGCAAAGCAGATCCAATTCCAAGTATGTTCGTTAGCATAATATAGAGCATCGCCTGCCCACCGCGTCCATCATCGAACAATTCGATAGCATCGAACGCAAAACTTGAAAACGTCGTGAATCCACCAAGAACACCAACTACAAGAAGAAGTCGGAGCACTTCGCGATGTTGAGTTTGTGATCCGATGATCATTGCTGTAATCAAACCGATTGCCGCGCAGCCAAGAATATTGACAACCAACGTCCCAATTGGGAAGGAAGTAGTGGTCCACGATTGACCAAGGTTCGCAATGAGATACCTGAGTACTGCTCCGATAGATCCACCAAGAGCAACAAAAAGGATTGTTGTCATTTCCATAACGCGCCCAGCAGGATTCGAACCTGCGACCTTCGCTTTAGGAAAGCGATGCTCTATCCAGCTGAGCTATGAGCGCCAATGTT
>JACNLW010000015.1 GCA_014381305.1 Planctomycetota bacterium | reverse complement strand
GGCGGAAACAAGACTCACCCGAATCCGAGCACTTAGCGGATTTACTCGATGCAGTAGCGCAGATTGGTGGCTTAAAAAGGCTTCGGTTAAGTTCCATGGAACCAGGCGACGTTACTCCTACGCTGCTCGATGCAATGGTCGCAAACAAAAACATCGTGCCTCATTTACACCTTCCCTTGCAAGCTGGAAGCAATGCGGTGTTACAAAAAATGAACAGGCAATACACTGTTGAACAGTATCTTGAAATGATTGCAATGGTCAACGCTCGATTAACTGATGACGCGTTGCCTCCTGCGATTACCACTGACATCATTTGCGGTTTTCCAACTGAGAACGATGGAGATTTCGAACAGACAATCAAGGTCGCTGCTGAAATTAACTACTTACACATGCATGTCTTCCCATATTCGGTACGAACAGGAACAGCAGCAGCGAGGTGGGATCAACTCCCCCCAGAAGTTGTGCAACATCGCGTACGAACATTACTATCACTCGACGAAGAACTTTCCCTCGTCTACCGAAAACAACTTGTTGGCCGATCAGTCAAAGTGATGATTGAGAAGAAAGATTCCAATGGTCACTCCAGAGGGCGTTGCGATCATTATGTCGAGATAACGATGAAAACAAATGCGAAGCAAGGCGAACTTGTCAGCGCAACCGTTACCGATGCTACCATCGACGCAACTGTTGCGAAACAAGACTTAACAGTTATCAGTTAGTAATAATAAACGCCAGAATTTGTTTATAAAAATTTAACTCGGTTCAGGGGGCGCAACCTCAAAATAGAACAGAGAAAAGTATCGAAATCTCGCCTAAATATTCGATAAATCTACGGAGTCCATGGGTGGAAGACGCATGGTAAGGCTGTAGGCGACAAAGGACTTATTTTGAGAAAGATACTTAGCACAATTTGCGCACTGGGCGTGACATATTCCGCAACTGCTGATATCTATCAGTGGTTCGACTGGGATGGTGATGGATCCATGTGGCTCAGTGACTCTACGATCGAGCCGTATGCAGATGTAAGTGATCAACTGCTCTGGTGGGCAGATCTTGCAGATGCCTCGCTTCGGCATGCATACTTCATGAACACTAATCTTGATTATTCAACGCTCGCACGTGCAAGTTTATCACAAGCAAATTTCACTGGGGCTTCGCTATACGGCGTAAATTTTGTCGAAGCAGATTTAACGAATGCAAATTTTACATCTGCGATCCTTAGTTTCGCGAACGTCAGTGATGCGAATTTGTTTCACGTAAACGTAAGCAATGCTGACCTCTCCAACTTAAGAAATTGGGAAGATGCAATGTGGTTAGCAGCACAATACAACGCAAACACTATCTTTCCTGATGGAATGAATCCAGAAGAATTTGCAATGTTTGAGTTAGAAGTGCCTACCCCTGCAGTGGGCTTTGTTTTCCTCGGGGTGTTGTTCAGATCTAAACGCAGGGACCAAACTCACTGAGCAGTTGCAGAATATCTCCAGTGTCCACAAAACCAGAACCATCGATATCAATGTCTGGGTTTGGTTCTCCCCACCAAGCAATCAGTATAAGTAAATCGTTTGTCGAAACTACTCCGTCGTTATTCAAATCTGCAAGACATGGATCACCTTCTTCAACACCGATATACATGATTGCTGTGTCATTTCCTGCATCATTTGTTGCACGAACGTAAATCACATATTGAAACTCTGAATGAACTGGATCGTTCCAAAAAATTCTCCCCGATTGAGCGTCAATGGTCAAACCAACGGGAGGTTCGCCCTCGAGAGACCAAGTAATTGGAGCCATGTTGATTGGCAAATTCACTTCCGGCGCTGGACCAATCCACGGCTCACCCGCTTGAATAATATGTTGCCCTAATGGTTCAACTATTACGGGTACAAGTTGTTCAATAGTAAGAGGCAAGCAATACGTAACGTCGTTGTTATCCTCCCAAACTTCATCTACTTGGTTGTTAACATCAAGCATAGACATAATGCGGTATTCACCCCAAGCGATGTCCTCGGGCAAGTCAATTTGAAGATCAAAATCGTATAAGCCACCCCACGGAATATCCCAAAGTATTTCTGCAAGAATAAGATCGTCTCCGCTTACTTGATCGTCTGTTGAGAGATAAAAAATTTGTTGCACATCGAAAACATCTACGGTTCCTAAGTTTTCAATCGCGCTGCGAATTGTCAGCATTTCACTCGGGTAAATGAGCATTGGCTCAAAGAAAACAGTGAAAGCAATGCCGACATACTCATCGTGCCACGTAAAGTTCATTGAAGCAAGATCAGTCGTGTTTTGCAATGTTGTTGGGTACAGATACCGAGCACCGTTCCTATCATCACTATGCGTTTCAATTGCACGAGCAACACCGTTCGACCCACCGTGTGGATATGAGGGATTCATTGAACATACCATCCACGGATCACCAGGCGTTTCATCACCAGTCGGTTCGTGTGCCAAGCCAATTGAGTGTCCACATTCGTGTAATGTAGTCAAGACAAACGTAAAGCCATACTCGCCTGGAATTGCTTCGATTTCACACGTTGGTTGCAGTTCGAAGTTCCAGCCGACTCCAAGTGGGTAATCACTGAAGACCATATCCATGTCATACCAGACATCTTGATTATTCACAGAGTACGTCAATCCAAGTACGCCATAATCGAGCTCTGATGCTGACACTGCGGTTGTATCGCTGTAACCATCATAGTGGTCCATCTCATAATCTTGGTCAAGTGGATAATAAGAATACTCGAACGATGAACCATCGATTGCGTTCCATTCACTCATTGAATACAGCAGTAAGTTAAATGGTTCTGATCCTTCCGAAAAAGATGATGGATACAAATACCGGACAAGTTGATTGTCTGGCCACACCAAGAGTGTGCCACCATACGTCCATGCGTTAAATGCGCGGACAGTTTGCACGCCTATAACTGAGCAAATTAAAACAATGATACTAATAAATAATCTCATTGTTTTTTTCTCAGTGGAACTGATGTGTAATCCGCAGGAATTCGTTTTCCTGCATCGCGAGTTAGTGTTATTGGTTTACTTTTGTTTGCGATAGCAGCAACTTGCGCTAGAAATACATCAGCTGGCAATTTTTTGAGTGAACTTTGTATCTGAACGCTTGCACCACGTGCTCGGCCTTCAAGTTTTGGTGAACCTAGTGCAGAAATAACAAAACCATCTTTGTCAATGTTTGATACTGGCACACCGTTTCCATCAACTACAGTTCCATCAACAAGTTGATATGCACCTTGATACAAACCAACCGTTGGAAATGACTTCCATTCGGGCAATAGAAAGAGCACCCATTCTTCACCCTGCTTGAATTCAGGAGCGCCTGCAATGCGCATGGTTATGTCACCAACCGTACCACCGGGCATAGTAAATTCAAAGAGAGTCGAAACACTTCTTTGCCCTTTGAAATATGAAACGCTCTCAAGCGTAATTTTGGTTTCAATCGTTCGGGAACCGTATGCTGCGGTCCAGTAACTTTGCAGTGACGCAACTTTTCCTCTTACCACTTGCCCAGAATGATTCGCGATATCAGGCAATGAGAGCCGAACAACGCTAGAACCATCTGCACTTGAGCACAAACAAAACAAACAAACGAGCAATATTCGATAAAGCATGAAAATAATAATACTCTCAAAACGAGCAAAAAACTAAACTATTCTCACGTTTTGTTCGTTTTTAGTGCTTGAATCCACCTGCTTCAGCTTCGCTGAGTGGAACTTTCACCGGGTGAACATCAAAGTGTTCGAGTGCGCGTCGCAAATCCTCGAGTAACAAATCTGCAAGATCCATACTCATGCCATGACGAACAAGAATTCGTTGAATCACTAGATCCTCACGGTTCGCTGGCATTGAATACGCAGGAACGAGCCAACCTCGAGATCGAAGACGATCAGCAAGATCGTACAGCGTAAAGTTATATTCTTTGCCTTCTTTAAATTTCCAACACATTGCAAGAATACCACCATCTCCATTGTAAATAATTTCAAATGGTCCCATCTTTCCAATCTCATCAGAAAGATACATCGCAATGTCGCGGCAAGCTGAATGGATCTCGCGATATCCAGTTTTGCCAAGTCGAATGAAATTGTAATATTGCGCAACAATTTCACCGCCAGGGCGTGAGAAGTTCAAGGCAAAAGTAGGCATATTGCCACCGAGGTAATTCACATTAAAAATCAGATCTTCTGGAAGATCAACTTTACTTCTCCACAACGCCCAGCCAACACCGAGTGGTGACAAACCAAACTTGTGCCCCGAAGCATTAATTGATTTTACGCGAGGCAAACGGAAGTCCCACTCCAAATCAGGTTGGATAAACGGCGCAATAAATGCACCGCTCGCACCATCGACGTGGATAGGAATATCAATGCCTGTTTCTTCTTGAAATTTGTCGAGTGCATCACTTACTTCCTTAACTGGTTCATATTGACCAGTAAAAGTTACTCCAAGTGTTGGCACAACCCCGATCGTGTTTTCATCACACCGCTTGATCACTTCTTCAGCTGTCATGATCAACCGATCGCCTTCCATTGGAATTTCTCGAAGTTCGATGTCCCAATATCGAGCAAATTTGTGCCAACAAATTTGGACAGGTCCACAAATCATATTTGGCTTATCAGTTGATTTTCCAGCAGCTTTCATTCTTTCACGCCACTTCCACTTCAATGCCATTCCGCCAAGCATCGCTGCTTCACTTGAACCGGTAGTTGAACAACCCAAGGTTGTCGAGGCTTCTGGTGAGTTCCACAGGTCAGCAAGAATATGCACACAACGATTTTCTATCTCTGCGGTTTGTGGATACTCATCCTTATCAATCATATTCTTATCAATACAATCAGTCATCAACTGCTCTACTTCTGGCTCAACAAACGTTGTGCAAAAGGTTGCTAAATTTTGACGGGAATTGCCATCAAGCATCAATTCATCTTTCACCAAACGGTATGCATCTCTTGCTGGCATATCACCATCAGGCATTTTGAATTTGGAAAGTTTCTTCGATGTGTACTCAGACCCATACGTAGGAGCGATGAGCTCTTCTAGTCGTTCGTTATCTTTGTCATGAAGCATTGTTTGATGTTCCTTTTGGCATCCATGATGGTTTCTTAAAGTGATTGATAATCATTGGAAGTGATATAAATATAACATTTCCAATTACAATAAATGTGACATAAAACGCTGGGCTTCCTACCTCAAGATTGCTTGGTGGGAAGAACAAAATTGCATACGCAAAAAGGACAGCAAGAATTCCGATGCCACCAATAACAACCATGCCAAAGTTTCCCCCCGGAACTTTAAACGCACGAGGTACATCTGGTTTAGAAAATCGTAATTTAATCGCAGTAGCAAAAAGTAACATGTACATAAAAAGGTACAAACATGCAGTGAGTGCTGTAAGTAAAAAGAACGCGCTACTTACGTTTGGCATGAGTAAGTAGACAAGTGAAATCAACGTTACGATTGCGCCTTGCACCATAAGAATATTCACTTGAATACCACTTTTGTTTACTTTTTGTAGGAATGGTGGAAGTTCGCCCTCATTCGCTGTTGCAAGTAAACCGCGACTTGGCCCTGCAATCCACGCAGTTACGCCTCCAATTGCACCAAATGCAACAAGAAATCCAAGAACTGGCAACAACCAGAGTGCGTTGAACTTATCAAGGAAATCGCGGAGCGCTTGCATGATGCCCGCAGTCAAACTAATTTGATCTGCGGGGAGAACCGCAGCAACCGAAAATGATCCAAGAGTAAAAATACCAATGATCACAAACATCGCTATGAAAATAGCGGCTGGAAATTGTTTCTTTGGATTTTCAAGTTCGTTCACGTGCACAGCACCGACTTCCATTCCTGCAAAGAGTAATACAATCCCTCCGAGGAAAGCGAGTGAGTTTAAATTACTAAAGTCAGGTAAGAATGCTGTTGCAGTTGCTGTAGCATCGAAGGCAATTGGATTTCCTCCAAACCACCAGAAAAGTCCGAGGACAATGATCAATAATCCAGGAAGAATGGTTCCGCCAATCACACCGGCTGTTGTCAACCAACCTGCAGATGCAACGCCTCGCAAGTTTACTAGTGTTGCACCCCAGTACACAACCAAGATGACAAGAACGCTGAATATTTTATTTTCTGCAAGTGATGGGTCTAAGAATAAGTACGCCAGCGCACCTGCCGCAAACGCAAGCACTGTTGGATACCAAATCACATTTTGAATCCACTGCAACCAAATCGCAGTGAAGCCCATTTTTGAACCAAACGCTTCTTTCACCCATATATAAACACCACCGTTTTTCGGCCAACCAGTCGCGAGTTCAGCGGAAACGAGAGAAACAGGTACAAGGAAGAGTATTGACGCGAAGAGAAGGTAGAAGACCATGGTCATGCCTTCTTTTGCCATCATCGGTAGACCCCTCAAACTCATTACAACTGCAACGTTCATCATTGCCAGAACAAAAACACCGAGTGTTTTCTTAGAATTTAATGCAGACATTTTAATTACTCCGCAGAATCACCATCGATATCTTTTTTCATTCCTTGTCCGACGTGGTTAATGCCCTCACCAACACCTTCAATAATGTCGCCAGCCCCATGCACAGCACCTTTAGCAGTTTCGCCAACAGCGGTTGCAGTGTTTTTACAACTCGTAAGTGATACGACAAGAATTGTTCCAACAATAAGTGTAATTGTTTTGATCATAATGATCTCCTTTATGGGCATCGTACCATTTTCGACTCACTGCATGTACACTTGAAGAATGTTGATAAAGCAAATACTCTTTTTTGTAGTTGCCTCGCTTGCCATGAGTTGTTCGATGCAGCGCGTCCCGGCATCAGTTGGAAGAAACCCCGTTCCAGTAATTACGGAGACTTTCTCGTCTTGTGAATGGCGTTCACTTCCAGAAACCAAAACAGATCTCCTCCCCACAGTTAAAACCATTACTTGTGAACTTGTGAGTAGTTTATCGCCTGAGGCAATGGAGTTTAGTCTAACTCGTTCACTTGGAAAAACACAGACAAAACATAGTAAAAAATTCACGGATTCTTTTTATCTTGAAACGGGTGAATACGGCGCTAATTATTACTTAGAGTATGGTCCTAAAAAAGATGCTAGAGAGTGCATCGGCCGTTGGTGTGGTTGGAGCAGTGCTGCAAAACCTCCGACAACTGAACAATTGTTGCCCAATGAAGAGGGAAATGTGCACGTCAAATCCGACGGTGGACTTGCCTACAGAATACTGTGGAAGACCGACAGACCGATTCGTGGTCTTGCGTTCGTGTACTGTGGATTGGGAGGACTACAACATGCATCCAAAATTCTAGGGAACGAACTGTTAGAAAATGGGTGGGCAATTGTCTATGTCTATACAGTTCTAAACGCGCCTAAATTTCAAACAAACATTCTGCTAATCGAAGAAAATGCCGCTGAAGAAATTGTCCGTTTGTTTGATAAAAAATATTGTCAAGTCATTACAGCGACTAAATCAATACGACAAATTGTTGAAGAGAAAATCCCGCAAGTTCAATCACTGCCCCTCGTGCTTCTAGGAATTAGCGCTGGTGCACTGAACACACCTGCCGTGTATCACGAACTACAGAATGAAGTTGATGCGGTAGTGCTTATTGCAGGCGGCGCGAATATGTTTGAAATTGTACGAAATGGCGCATTTACAAAATGGAACTTTTCGAAAATGTTCACGCCTTACATAGATGACCGCGAGTATCTTGCAACTCCATCAAGGGATCCTTATTTTCTTGCACCCGAACTCCCAGAAAATACACTGCTTGTCCATGCAAGATGGGATAAGATTGTGCCAGCGAAAAACGGCGACCTACTTTGGGAGCGCGCGGGAAAACCTGAGCGCTGGGTTTTCTCTGGTGGTCACTTAGGACTCTTTATGACGTTCGATTGGCACGCTGATGATATCGTTGAGTGGATTGACGAGAAAATAACTCGCCCCCGGAGATAACTCGCCCTCAGTGAGTTGTTTCCGGTGGGTTATTTTCGAGGTCCATACCAGAGATTTTTGCGTTTTTTTATGGATCTGATACCTGGAATGGTGACGAGAATCAACGTTACTAATATTTCTAATGATGAGTGGGTACGAAACTTTCGCCCAGATGTAGTCACACGAGCCTTGATCGTTTTGTACTTTCCAAATTTGTGGAGTTTATTCGACAAATGTACTTCTTCCGCTGCAAAATATTTTGCGTCAAACCGCCCAGCATTTTCAAAACTTTCGGGAGTACAAAACATGTACGCGCCAGCTGCAACACGTAAAAAGCGAAACATCACTCGTAACATTGGCGTCAACACTTTCGCAAGCAACGGCAACTCCCCTTCAAACGTTGGAAAACTACCACCTGCTATTGCACCATTTTTTATCGCTTCAACTGTTTCAAGAACAACTGCTTCTGAAACAAGTGTGTCTGCATCAACGAATATGTATATGTCACCCGTTGCAACAGCCGCGCCGTCATTCCGGGTCAGTCCAATTTGTCTGTTGTTACATAACACAACTGTTGCCCCTAGTTCCTTGGCAATTTCGGACGTTCGATCATCAGAAGCATCATCCGCAACAATAATTTCATGGTTTTCATTGACTGCTGCATGTTGAATCGACAGGATTGTTGCACCAATCAACAATTCTTCGTTCCATGCAGGAATGATGAAGGATAATTTCATTTCGCAATTGCAAAAGAATCTGAATCAATTGTCTGTATTTTTTTACCAATAACACCCATTCTGAGATCGAGTGTTGCGTCTAGATCGTCATTGACAATCACAATTTGCCCATCGATCATCTGGCGATACCCATCATCGCTTAACAATGCAAATTCAATCATCCTCGTATCATAATTGACTCCGAGTCAATTAAAAACGTTAAAAATTGACTCCAAATCAATTTATAGTCGCCTAACAACATTTGTAACCCCTTGGTACACAACAACATAAATTCACTCCGAGTCAATTAATGCCGTCGAAAAATTAATTCACTCCGAGTCAATTAATGTTGTCGAAAAATTAATTGACTCGGAGTCAATTAAATCAGGAACTGACCATTTATCACCCTCTATCTATAATATAGAGAGAGAACATTTTCGCCTATTTCGACTCCCTGCTACCATAGATGACCACATGGCTCAATATCAAACATTTGAGCGTGAGGCTTCGGGCATTCGAAGTTTCACCCAACTCATTCGCCCTTGGAGCGGGCACTTCGTCCTAATCATTCTCCTTGTCATGGGCCTTGCCCTTGGGGACATGGTTTTGCCGTGGGCACTTTCGCTCCTTGTCGATGATGTATTTCCAGCACTTTCTGCAAAAGAAGGCGGCTGGGAATTACTCTGGGTTATTCTCATTTCACTTTGTGTCATTTACGTACTTCGAAACGTCTTGTTTTTCATCAGCCGTATGATTTCAGTGCATGTCAGTGAACAAGTTTGTTTTGATTTACGGCAACGGTTGTTCAATCACATGCAACAACTCGGTATGAGTTTTTACAAATCTAATCGACCGGGGCAAGTCAGTTCACGCGTCATGGATGACACGTTTCGCATTCAAACGTTTATCCAAGACAAACTGCCAACTCTTCTGCGCTACATTCTTGAGTTCCAAATTTTGTTGATTCTTTTGTATGTTGTAAACTGGAAACTCGCACTTGCAAGCACGATTGTGCTGCCTCTTCATTTGTGGACATACAAGAAGTTTTATCTTCCTATTCGTGACAGCCACCATCGCGCGCAAAAACATCTAGCTGAAGCACATGGCAACCTTATTGAAACATTTCTTGGCGCGCAAGTTGTCAAAGGTTTTTCCGCCGAGAGCAGAGAGACAGAATCGTTTTTACAAACAATCCGCGCTGGTCGCGATGACCAAATCAAAACACAGCGATTCCAATTTGCCCAAAAAGTAGTCGCAGATTTACTTGTTGGTGCCGGTACTGTTCTACTGCTTGGTTATGGCGCTTGGGAAGTGTACGCAGGAAGTATGACAATCGGTGCTTTTCTCATGTTTTTCTGGTACGTTCGCATGTTATACCCTGCAGTATTAGAAATCATTAGTGGTACCGGTCATTTCTCCAGAACATCTGCTAGCGTTGACAGAGTGCTTGAAATGCTCGACGAACCCGTTGATGAAATTTCTTATGACATGAGAACTCGGACGCAAACGTTACAACTCGTTGGTCCAATAGAGTTTCATGATGTTTCATTCTCTTTTGATGAAGAAGAACGCATCTTGAAGAAGGTAAACATGCAAATTGATGCTGGCGAACATATCGTCATCACGGGAGCAAGTGGATGTGGCAAAAGTACGATGATCAGCTTGCTCCCCCGCTTTAATGACCCAACTTCAGGAATGATTTCCATTGGCGGTCACGATATCAAAGACATTCGTCTGCAAGATGTTCGCGACATGTTCGGCGTTGCGTTTCAAGATGCGTTTCTGTTTAATGCTTCAATCTACGACAATCTAAAATATGCTCGGCCAAACGCTACAACACAAGAAATCGTGCACGCATGCAAGTTGACTGGCGCACATGCATTCATTGAAAAACTTCCAGATAGATACGACACTCGCATTGGAGAACGCGGCGGGGAGTTATCACACGGCCAGAAACAACGTATCAATCTCGCAAGAGCACTTGTAAGACAACCCCAGACCCTCATTATTGATGAAACCACTGCCTCAATCGAGGCTGATGCTGCAAAACAAATCATGAAGGATGTCCTCGAACACATGGCTGGCAGAACCGTCATAATAGTCACGCACGATCCTGCAATTATGCAGTTGGTGCACAGAGTGCTGACACTTGAAAATAAAATGATTACTTGTAAGGACAACGGTACAAACCACATGAAACATCCCACGACAAAAAAAACAAATCTTGGTCTTTTAACTGGCACCATTCTTTGCTTATCTAGTCTCCTAGGTGGATGTTCAAGAACAACCACAACTGGCATGGTTGAGATGGAAAACCCTACTTCCACTGGGATCATTATTGACGCCGAAGAGCCAGTTGATCTTGATGCACTTGCGAAAGCAATTGACAAGGCAACTTCGAGAACAATTGGGCAAGTTACTTTTGCAGCCGAACCTGAGCCAGTATCGCAACCAAAAGAAATTACTCCCGAGGAAATTGCCGATCTCGTTACAGAAACTGTAGCCACTTCGCCTAGTGATCTCTTTATACAACTCGATGCAATGAACCCAACTGAAATTGGTGAATTGATCGAACTTGTTGCATCTCGCTTTTCAACAGAACATGGATACAAATCATCTGCAGAAATGCTTGAAGGTGTTCTGTCGATACCACCAGAAGGTGTTGTAGAGATTCATTCTATTGCGCACAAGAGTTCTGGAATTACAAAAATTATCCGCTTCGGATTTAAAATATATCTTTCACAGCCACCCCAGCTATGGACGCAAGGATTGTTGATCGAGAATGGCGCCATCTCTGCCAATGAAGATGTTGTTCTTGTTGAAGCGTTTACCAAAGAATCAATTGCAACATTGCTTGCAACCCGAGCAAACTTAGATATTCGCGACCTTGGCAAGGAACTTGTGCAACTCAGTTACATTGACGCGCCTGCTGCAATTGAACTTCTCAACGGGTTTGGTATCACAACATTTAACATGCCATCTGAGTTACCCGACCAAGTTGACTGGGCGAAGTTGCCCTACGTTGCGCTTGTTCCAGACCCAGAAACATCGCACACCGGATTGGTTGGCGGCGCTGTAGCTGGAGGTGCATTTGGTCTCACCATGGTTCCAAATACTGCGAGCCAACTCTCTGCAAACATGGTTGCCTCTCCAACCACGCAACTCATTGTCTTTTACGATGATGCGCAGCCAGAGCAGTTTAGCGATGTGATTGAACTGCTTTCAGAACACATCGATAAACCAGCAAGGCAAATATTCATTGAGGGCATGGTGCTTGAAATCAATGAAGACGGTTTAAGAGACATTGGAATCGATTGGAACTTAACTGACACACCCAATCTTGTCACAGTTGATGCAGGAAAACCAAATGCCGGTACTGACAATGATTCACTCGCGCTATCCATTCTAAACATGGATATAAGTAGAGCGTTTGCCAATCCAAATGATTGGATTCTTGATGTAAATTTACGAGCCCTGCTCCGAGATGGCAAGGCTGAAATTCTTTCAAGGCCAAGCGTTCTCACCCTTAACAACAGACAATCTACCATTCGTGTTGGTCAAGACATTCCAATCGCGACAAGCACTGCTGGTATTAGCAACGCAGACATGTTGTCATTTAATTTTAAATATCTGCCAACAGGCATTATGCTCAATGTTCGTCCAAGGATTTCAAAAGATGGCAGTGAAGTGAGTATGTTGATCGATACAATTGTTTCTTCAACTGTACCGGGCGCAGACTTAGAGATTCGCGATTCAAGCGACAAGTTGCTCGCTTCTGCACCCACGATTTCAAGTAGGCGGGTGCAAACGTATGGTCGTATTCCAAACGACACGCCATTTATTATTGGCGGTCTAGTCAACAAAGAGCACCACACTATTTTAGACAAGGTCCCTCTTCTTTCAGACATCCCGTTGGTGGGCGGATTGTTTCAATCTGAGCGTACTACTTCTACAAAAACCGAAGTGATCATCGTCCTCACACCGCATGTCCTTCCAGAAAATGACCGTATTCTCAGTGCGATGCCAAAAGATGACCCTCGCTTTGACAATGTCGGCAACGAATTGTTTAGAGATTCCTACCGAATCAAACGCGATGATGTATTCGATCTCACGTTCTTAGAAAAGAATGAACAACTGCAACTCTACCGAGAACTTGCACAAAAAGCGATCAAAGAAAACTTCCGCTTAAAAACAGACCCTGCGTTTGCGCAATTTGAGAACGGGCATTTTCCCGGTGAGTCAATTCTTGTTTCAAGAATGGTGTATGAAATTACAAAACGTCTTGATCTTGAAGATGCAATTCCATCGTCTCGAATCGCTATTTTTGGCGAAGAACGAAATGGCGGTATGGGTGTAGAGTTTCTTGACCAAATACTAAGCAACGCCGCAGGTAGCAGAGATGCTAGAAAATTTTTCACAAACACGAAAGACAAAGCAATTGTGATTTCGTTTGCGAAGGGCAAAGCGGTTCCAAGCGTTCAAACAGCTGTATGTGGTGATCGAGCAGCGTGGAAGAATTTGCTCTGGACATTGAATCAAGTCACGCCTGCAGGCAATGTTCGGCACACTATTGTGCTAAGAGACGAAAAAGATTTGCTTCGTTTACGACGTGCCGTTGCACTCAAGCATCTTGTTGAACTCAACAATGGTTCCGAATCTCTCACCCTTGATCAATTCCGTGTCGGACAGTACCTCATGATTCCAGATATTGATCCAAAACAAGTACACATTATTGACGAAGATGTTGCGAGATATTTCTATCAAACCGAACATTACTATGGTGCAACTGTTCAAGCAATTGAGCAAGGCTTAGACCAACTTGAAGAAGCAATCGATGATCCTATTATTGAATCTTCTATTCAAGAATAACGAAGTTAATCAATAGAAAAAGAAACCGAAACAGTGTAGTAATTTTTTGGATCACGAAAGGTATCGTGAATTGTTTGTTGATTGCGCATCAATTTTTTGTTCACTATTTCGCGATCTTGATACTGAACAACAATAGGCTCATCAAGATCAACCATCGAATCATTCAAATACACAGTGATGTTTTTTACATTCGATTCATGAATCGTAATTATCTGTCCATCGATTGATGCAACAATTTTTGTTCTCGCTTTTGGTTCCTTTACGCCAAGCCAATATAACTGTTTGTGTACAACATCATCTTGTACCCACACTATTTTTTCGGGGTACTGGTTACGAGTAAATGTTGCCATCCAATCAAGTGCCATTGTTTCTTGGCGATCCATCCAATGCCCTTTCCCTTTATGAACCATTACTTGGTGTGAATACCCGCTTGGATCTTTTTCCTGTAGTTCAGAGAGTTTTTCTTTCCACGATGCTGCGATGATGTTTCGATCGTACGCGGCATCTTCTTCGCCAACGTGCAATGCGAAAGCGATAGTGCGCAACCCTTCTGGCGACGTTTCATTTGGGTGCCCCGCCATCATACCTGCAGCTGCAAACCTATCAGCCATGCGAGGTGCAAGTTGGTAGACCCCGTCACCACCAGCACTGTAGCCTACGATGTACACCTTGTTGGGATCGACGCCTTCTGTTTTTATCATGCGGGTGATGAGTTGGTCGAACATCGGATCAATGTGTGCTTGATGCCACATATTCCACGTGTCAGTCGGCGCGCGGGGTACTACGTATACCCCTTCTTCCAACGTGTACAGTTTTTTTTGATTTTCCCACTGCTGCGTGTTTATTTCTTCGGGAGCGCCACCACCACCGTGCATAGAAATCCATAGTGATTTCTCGCCGAACGGAGCATCGCCATACGTCGTGTACCAGAACGGCATTTGTTTCCCATCATGTTCGATGACGTTGTCTTCGAGAATTACATCTCGTTGCTTCCACAATTGGTTGGCATAGTACTCCGCTGCACGCATCGTCAAACTTTCATTATTCAAATCAATAATTGACTCGGAGTCAATTACCAATTCAACAAAATCATTTTTGGATTGCACAAAGATCGTTTCGCCTTTTGGCAACATAAAAGTTAAGTGGTCATTAGCATCAGCACTATCATTTTTCGTATTTCCTTCAACGAGCAATTCACCTGTTGCTTTTGAGACAACAACATGAACGACTTGTCGTTCTCCAGATTTGTTCGTTGCTCGAACTCGAATCGGAATCAGCACCGATTCTTGTTCTTCTGCGTACCTGTCTGTCACATCCACTGCACCATACGTTCGAACTTCGGGCAGCCAAACAAGTGGAAAATGTTTCTCCTCTTTGTTCCACGTCACCGCAAAGATCGCGTGCTGTGGATGCCCCTTCGTTGCCTTTGCTGCAGAACCGTCAAACCAAGCGGAATCAACCTTGTCCGTATTTGCTTCGGTGTAGTGCCAACCGTTGTCCCAAAATTCGATCCATGAATGGTTCCCGCTTTCGTTGTACCACAGCGGTGTTCCCGCAAACCGTGCTGGAACGCCGACGCTTCGACACGCGTCAATCAGAAGAATGCTCAAACCTGTGCATGATGCCATGCCTGCATCGATACTTTCAAACGGTGATTGATCTGCTTTTGGTCTTTTTGTTGAATAGTGCACATCGACCATGTCATACAAGTTTTTGTTGAGAAGAATCGTTGCTTCAGTCGGCGTCGTTGCTTCAGAGACAATGCTCGAAAACCGCTGCTGAAAATCGCTCCGCCAATCTTCGCGCCGTTCGTTCACATTTGCATACGGCAAGATGCAATCGAAAAAAACTTCTTCTGTAATTTGCTCTTTCCATGGAGCGTTTTTCCATGCCTCATACGCAAGGTCGCAATTCTTCAGCAAAAACTCACCAGAGAGCGTTTTTAAATCTTCCTCTGGCATGTGGGTCAGCAGCCAAGCCATTCCAGCTTCTTGTCCTGCTGGAATTTCTCGAATCGCATGCTCAATTTCAAGTCGATTGTCGCCTGCGATTTCCAATTGCTTCTGAAAATTTTCCCCGCTCATCGTCAACGCTAATAACATCCAAATACTCATATGTTCACTATATCCATTGACAAGGCCGCGGGTGAATCAAAGGAGTTGACCCCCTGACCTGACCCTTTGACCTGACCCCGGGGTCTGACCCCCTGACCTGACCCTGGGGTCTGACCCCCTGACCTGACCCTGGG
>JACNLW010000080.1 GCA_014381305.1 Planctomycetota bacterium | reverse complement strand
GATCCAACAATCTTGATCGTTCCATCTGACCTCGGAAATAGCGGCAAACCAAACGCTCGCGGTTCCAATGGAAAACGTGGAACAGATCTAGGAAATGGAGAATCGGCAAGAGATCGATCGTTGGTAGATTCGATGCCACCATGGTCGCTCTGTTTGGTTGGTGATGCTGAAATTACCACAGATCCAACATTCATTCTTGGCGATACACGTTGGTCACTTCCACTTGGTGGTGATTGGCGACTTGTTGGTCGCGATGGCTACGCAGATCTCTTCTTCCTTGGCGGCTCAGATTGGGAACATGTCCGTTCGCTCAAAGTCAAGGAAATTGAATCAGGCGTCGCTTCCACGTTACTCGAAGACGGCATCGCTGCCGTTGTTGGTACGGTTCCAGAAGCAGGAAGCAACGTATTGATCACGGGCGTCTCAGCAGACGACTGCGACAACGACGGTGTGCCTGACGGATGTGAAATTCTCTTGGGACTCTCACGCGACATGAATATTGATGGTGTTCCAGACAGTTGTGCGGCAGATCTCAATAGAGACGGTGTCGTGGACAGTTTCGACCTCATTGAAGTTCTTCAGCACTTCGGCGCACCAATCAACGAATACGGCGACGTAAACAGCGATGGAATGGTCGATCAATCTGATGTCTTGTCGATCCTTATGGAAATGTAAATTTCCACATAATTAGGTTTCTATATGCAGCAGCCGGCGTTTCCGCCGGCTGCTGTCGTGGTACACTCACCATGTGAAAGACACGATGACAATACTGTTCCTTGCCGCTCTCGCTGGATGTCAAGCGCCCCCACCAGATATTTCAAAAGCAACGGGCCGGTATCCTTTTGATCTGCACACAACGAACTCGGTTTCGATCCAAGTTATTCGAGATCAAGAATATATAAAAATTGTGAATAGCACTGCAAATGATTTCACGGAATCAATGTTATGGGTGAATCAACAATACACCCAATCGTTGCCACCCATGCCCGCTGGATCAACCATCAGCGTGAACCTTTGGAATTGTTACGACTCCCTTGGAGATCAATTTAACGCAGGTGGTTTCTGGAGAACGGATGAGCCAACTTCGCTTGTAATTGCTGAGTTACAACAGGGAGAATCACAACCCCTTGTTGGTCTTCTTGTCATCGGCGAAGAGTAATGTCTCAGTTCGCTACTTCAGTCTCTGTTGATCCTAGAATAATTGAAAAACTCCCAAAGTTCGATGCACCTTTTTTTCAGGCGGGGCTTGCTGGGTACAGCGATGCTGCGATGCGCATTGTTGCAAGGGAACATGGATGCCCATTCTGCGTCACAGAAGCACTTCTAGACAGAATACTCATCAGCGGTGGCAAAGGAAGACGGCGAGAAGATCCTGAATTTCTTGCTAAAGAACACGAAGAGGAAGCGTGCAATTTGCAGGATCACCCCATTGCTGGGCAAGTCATTGGCATGGAGGCAGGAGAAATGGCAGAAGGCGCGGCCATACTTGTAGAGATGGGGTACGACGTGATTGATGTAAATCTTGCGTGTCCCCCAAAAAGAGTTCGGCGGCGAAATCGAGGAGGGTACTTTTTATCCGCTCCATCCAAAGGTATTGAAATTCTTGAAGCGGTTCGAGAAATTGTTCCAGAACATATTCCAACAACACTGAAATTGCGAAGAGGGTTTGATGATTCCGAAGAATCAGTCACAAACTTTTATAGACTTTTTGACGGAGCAGTAGATTTGAACTATCTTTGGGCAACAGTTCACGGACGGTCTGTTGAGCAAAGGTACAACGGACCATCTCGTTGGGAGTTTTTAACTGAACTTGTAAAGGAACGACCCGAGGCACTCATTTTTGGCTCTGGAGATATTATGTGCGCCGAGGACATTTTTAAGATGATGGAACAGACAGGGGTGCACGGCGTTTCGGTTGCGCGCGGGTGTATCGGTAATCCATGGATTTTTGCACAAGCGAGAGCAATTATGGAAGGCAGGGAACCAAAGGTTCCAACAATTCAAGAGCAGCGACACGCACTGCTTCGTCACTTTGAATTGTGTACTGATTTGCACGGTGAACAAACTGCCTCTAGATTGATGCGGAAATTTGGAATCAGTTTTTCCAAGTTTCACCCACAGTCAGAGGAAGTTCGAAAAGAGTTTATTGGTATTCATTCGGCGGGGGAGTGGAAACGTGTTTTAGACACGTATTACTGCATTTCTTGAAGCGACCTGATTGCATCGTTATTTTTGTCGCGAACTGTAGCGGAAAGTTGTAACAACTGTTGTTGCAGTTTGACAGCTTGTTTGTTTGTTGATGCACCGCACCGAGGCGACCATGGGTCAAACAAAAACGTTGAACGAGCTGAACGAATCAATGCAATTGTTGCTTTGGTTTGCGTATTGTGCCAAGATTCCCACCGATCAAACCGCTGTTGCATTTCTGGAGTGTAGAACGGTTCAAGGTCGCGCATCGTTTCGCGAACAGTTTGTCCTGTGTCGAGTTTTGGGTACGCAGCGAATGCAACTGTAGCGCTCGACATATAGGGCTCAATGATTTGTTGGTATTGCTCCCACCGTTTCATTGCATTTGTAGTGAGTCGATCGCAGAGCTGCTTGTTTCCAGCACTGATTGCGGCCAATGCCATGTATCGTTCTTCAAGATCAGTGTTGTAGTGTTCTTGCAAAAAGAGATCGACCGCGCTGTTTGTTTCAGTGGAAACGTGGATGTTGTCAAATTCAGAGAGGTCAACCCATACGGTTGCTGGCCAAGGGTTTGCCGCTTGTCTCGCTTCTAGAAGCACACTCCTTGAAAGAGAACGGCTTGCCTCTTCCCAAAGACCGACATCGTCGAGAAGTGAAAGTGATAGGGTTAATTCTTGGAGGTACAGCGCTGCTTGCTGCTCATTTTTCAGTTGATCGCCTGTATCGGTCTCAGCAATTTGATCAAGATATGCCTCAAAAATCGCGTTGGCAATGCTTTTGTATTCGCCCTTGAGCAGATCGCTGCATGAGTCCATAAACTTCGAGCGATCGCAGATAGGCTGCAATCCCACCATGCACGCAAAAATCATCGTCGTCCACATACTTGCATGATATAAGACCGCGGGTGAGTGAACGAAGATTGCGGCTCAATTATGGACAAAAACTCACCCCCG
>JACNLW010000052.1 GCA_014381305.1 Planctomycetota bacterium | reverse complement strand
ATCAGCAAATTCCCAAGTTCAAATTGGGAGTCTACATCGCTAGGCGACAAAACGATTGCTTCTTCAAGTGCTCGCAGCGCTTCTTCTTTTTTCCCAATCCCCTTTGCTGCGAGTGCCATTCGATAATACATTGATGCTCGCATTTGGGGATGCGTCGAAATGTCAAATGGCGAATCGTCTGGCAAAGCAAATGCTCGTGAATAAAATTCGTATGCAATCGCATACTGTTTTTGCAACAAAGCAAGTTGCCCTAAGTACGTCAACGCAGGTCCGTGTTGAGGCTCATCTTCAAGAATGGAAAGCCAAACTTGCTGCGCCTCTTCAAAACGCTCAGATAAATACAACGCCCACCCGTACTTTGACCGCGTCATCACATACGATGGATCTGATTTCAATCCAGCCTCCAAATGTACAATTGCTTCACTCAATTTTTCAGGAGTGAGTCGATCACCGAGCATTAAAAGATTCGCAAGTGCAAGGCGTGCATCTTTTTCGGTGGGATCAATTGCAATTGCACGACGCAACAATTTTTCAGCATGATCTATCCGACCAGCGATAAAATCCGTTTGAGCTTGCGTAACAAGATGCGGTGCTAAAATGCAAAGTGCTTCTACTTCTTCAAGCCATGGATCATCCATTTGATATCCCATGTCAACTGCTGCGTAGGGCACACTTGTTTCATTGGCGAGTTTCGACCTTGCAACTCGAACAAGTGACTCTGCTGCGCCAATGTTCGTGTCTGAGAGAATCTCAATAACCTCACTCCACAATCCTTCACTTGCAGCAATTTGCGCAAGCGCAACTGTTGCATGATCCATCTTCGCCCTCCGAAAATATTTTTTTGCGCGATCAATGTCACCAATTCCAACGTACAACTCACCGAGTCGAGTTTGCAGCGGTGCGTATGATCCATCAAGTTGTTGGGCTTGTTCAAAATATGCAAGTGCAGATTCGCTATCTCCAACAGAACCATCTAAAAGTCCAAAGTAGTATGACCAGCGAGGATTTTCTGGGTCTTCCTCAATTGCACGTTTGTAAAAATTCCTAGGGTCGAATCCATTAGCGTGCAGAATCATCCCTTTTTCGCCAGAAGTTTTTGCGCCATTAACTTTTGTTTGCACAACTGCAGGAATGTGCAATGCAATTGTGTCAGTATTAAAATCACCTTCGTTTATCCAGTGCGTTACGCGCGTGATCCGATCAAATGGTGGATACAACGCCATCCCACCAGCAACGATGTCTGGAAAACCATTGTTGTCAAGATCTCCAACATCACACGTCACCAAATGTGTTGGACTTGTTGCAATTGTGCGGGGAACAAATTGCATATCTTTTTGTTGCTCCCACCACACCACACTCCGCGTTTCTGGTCGATCCCAAAAAGCGAATTCCGCGACTGTCACGATATCTAAATCTCCATCACCATCCATGTCTGCAATTGAAGGACCATACGCGCCATCCATTTGTCCAATGCGGTGGTATGTAAAATCTAAGTTTCCATTATTTTCTAACCACTGCACACCATGGGTTGGTAATGGGCGATAATCGACTGCGACAAAAGCATCTCCGTTAGCCCACACAATATCTGCATCGCCATCTTGATCAAGATCAGCCACGGTCATACCCGAACTTGAAAAATCTGCGTCTGCGACGTCGTGCAAAATTGTTTCAGAAAAATTTCCACTCCCATCATTTATAAACGCGTAGACCGTTTCCCATTCCTGTGATAACAACGCAAGCACGTCAAGATCGCCGTCATTGTCAATGTCGACGATTGGTGCATGTATCGCGCCGCTTCGATCGATCAATTGGTGTTGTGAAAAATTCCAATCGCCTCTATTCTCAAACCACTGCACTTGCCCTTGTGTGTAACCAAACTGCGCAACGGATAAATCCAAATCTCCATCCCCATCAAGATCACCCGCTTGCACATCAGTCACACGCTGAACACCACTGGCAATGGTGTGGGTCGTGAACTTTTCACTCCCATCATTCTCAAGAATAATGACTTGACCCATCTTCGCATCTGTTGGAAGTATCACACCCATTGCTGCAACCAACACATCAAGATCACCATCGCTATCAAAATCTACCGCTTCAACATGCACCGCCCCACTCACCTTCGAAAGTAAAGCCGTTTCAGAAAATGTACCCTCCGAAGATTGCTGAATCCAACTCACCTGCTGACCGAGGACATCACAAACGAGCACATCTTGGAAGCCATCTTGATCGAGGTCTATTATTCGAACATGGGCAATTGTTGGGTGCTCTTCCTCTGAAAATCCATGACCAACTGGCGAAGATGGGGTCAATTGGATTGGAGCAGGTTCTAGCGAAACGGGTGATTTTTGTTCATCTTTTGAGCAACCACTAACTATATAGAGGTAAATTGCAATAAGAAAAAAACGCCACATGCCCCTATCGTACAAAAAACAGGCTTTTTAAGGTTGGCTTTCACGCGAAAAAAGGCGTGAATCAGTAGATGCTTCGCAAAATCGAGTATAATCCTCCGCGTCTCGGTAGCCTAGTGCCTAGATCAGTGTTTTTTTCTAGGTACTATTCTGCCCAGTGGGGTTCAGATAAAAAAGGTTAGGTTAGAGTTATGAAACTGTATATTGGAAATTTAAGTTGGGGTACTACCACAGAAAATCTTCAGGCCCATTTTGAAGCATTCGGAAGCGTCTCAGACGCAATCGTTATCACAGATCGCCAATCAGGTCGATCACGTGGTTTCGGATTCGTCACTATGGACGATAATGAAGAAGCGAAGAAAGCAATGGCTGAGTGTGATGGTACTGATCTTGATGGTCGTACAATCAAGTGCAGCGAAGCTGCACCACGCAAGGAAATGTAATTTCCTGAATATCTTTTGATATTTCAAGAAGAGCCCTAGTTTATCTAGGGCTCTTTTTATTTGATTTCCGTTTCTCACCTATTATTTCGCATGTAATTCCGAGAATGTACTTGCATCACATAAGACAACTTGGGACGATATTCTCTGAAAGCAATGTCAACGACAGAGCAAGATGTCACGCAATTCCTCAACGACGCGTCCACTGGCGACAGCGTTGCTATCGCTCGTCTTTGGCAAGAGGTCCAATGCGACATTCACGACTTGGCAGAAAATATTTGCAAGCGAGAATTTGCTGGCAATACGATCCAGCCAACGCT
>JACNLW010000070.1 GCA_014381305.1 Planctomycetota bacterium | reverse complement strand
GCCACCCCGCTTCTACTAGGGATGAGATTGCTTCTTTTGCTCCGTGCAAAATCTTTACACCATCAGGATCGCCTAAATCGCCTTGATTGTCGATAATCGTTCCGTCTCGATCTAGAAATACTGCTTTTCTCACCACCATAGAATACACACTATGCCACTTCCTGAAACACTCAACCACCTTCTCATTCTGATGCCTTCTTGGGTGGGCGATGTGGTGATGTCCTCGTGTGTTTGGAAGATGGCGCGAAGGAAGTACCCGAATGCAAAGATTACTGGTGTCATTCGGCCACATCTTGCCCCGCTGCTTGATGGCATTACTGAGTTTGACGAAGTGTTACCGTTGGACATGAAGTCGTCCGTCTTCACGGCTGCCAAGCAGTTGCGTTCTGTTGAAGGGGACGCAATCGTGTTGTTACCAAACAGTTTTCGATCTGCACTAATTGCGCGGCTTGCGAAAGTCCCTGTTAGAGGTGGATACAAACGAGATCGCCGTTCATGGTTGTTAACTGATGGAGTGATTGTTCTTCAACAACACAAACCAACTCCGACGAGTGAATATTATCTTCATCTTGCCAATGAACTTTTTGGAATGAATGAAAAACCCACGTTGCCAACGATGGGTACATGCTCGACTCAAATTGACGTGCTTAACGAATTCTCAAAACCGATTGTTCTTTTCGTTGCTGGTGCGAGTAAATCTGAAAAGAGATGGGCACCAGATAAGTTTGCGAAAGTTGCAGATGCGTTGTCTGAACTAGGTGCAACTTGTTGTGCGATTGGTTCTCCGGATGAGCATGTGCTTGTGCAGAAGATTGTTGATGCTGCTCAAGCACCGGTACATGATTTAACTCAAGAGGAAATTACTCTTGGGACACTTCAAGCAGTTGTACAACAGGCAAGCGTGATGATTACAAACGACACCGGACCAAGACACCTCGCCGTTGCATCTGGAACACCGACCATTACGGTCTATGGCCCAACAGATTATCGATGGACGAAATATGACTGTTCGCATGACATTCCTGTGCTTTCTGATCCCTTTTTACCTGAGGAACTCATCGCCAACAGCAATCCTCATCGCTGTGACATCAACAACATTCCTGCAAGCGATGTCATTGCGATTGCGAAACAATTCATTTACTCAACTTCTTCGTAGCACCGACCTTCGGTTCTTTGCCCTGAAGGATTCGTCCAATATTCGACCTGTGTTTCCAAAAAACCATCGCGGCGATGAGCCCTGTTACGGCAGGCAATGGCCAAGCGTGGTGAATTGTTGAGTTAAGAAAGACAATCAGCACCGCATCGGCAAACAACACGACTGCAGCCACAACACTTGCAAGAGAAATTATTTTTGTCATTTGTACCGTGATGACCCAAGCAATAAGTGCAAGCAGGATGGGGATTGTGAGCAATGGGTACAACATAACCATCCCCCCGAAGGTTGTTGCAACTCCCTTCCCTCCAGTAAATCGAAGCCACGGGGAATACATGTGACCGAGCAATGCAGCAAAAGAAATACAAATCCAGAGCAACATTGTATCTGTACTTATTTCATCAATTGGCTGACCAAATGTATTCGCAATCTTTCCAACAATTAAAACTGGGGTAGCGCCCTTAAGAACGTCCAGAAAAAAGCAAGTGAGTCCTAATTTTTTCCCGAGGACTCGACCAACGTTTGTTGCTCCAATGTTCTTTGAACCATGTTCGCGGATATCAACGCCGTTTATTTTTGCAATCAGTACACCAAATGGGATGCTCCCCGCTAAGTACGAAAGAATAATTGCTATTGTCCAGTCCAAAATATCCATTCTGCCCATGCTATCAGGAGTACAAGAACAAGGCGAAGGTCAACCAATAATCTTAAATCTAATTTTCGGCATAGCAATGAGCCTACAAAAACAGCGAAAAGGAACAACCCAATGATTGTCTGTTCAATTACCAAAAGCAAGCCGATGGAAGCCAAACAGTACATCGCAGTTGCAAGAATCCAAGCCCTATGATCGCCAAGTTGTAAAGCCAATGTTGTGCAACCACTCGAAAAATCATATTCTCGGTCGACCAAATCGCAGAGCAACGCGTCTGAACTACAAATCAAAATGAAGGCGATAACGGTTATGGTCGTATTCGAAAAATCATTAAGCGACCATGCAAATATCGCTATTGCTAGTCCGACAGCAAGCGGTTTCAAATATGGAAATGTACGAAGCGGTTTCGTAATCGTATTTCTGCCATAAACAACGATGCCTGCGAAGGAACAAAATACAAGCAAAGTTGCAAACGGATGGTGGATTGCAAACACTGCAATAGCAAATAGAAACATGATTCCCGAGACGAAGAACAACTTCTTTCTATGTCGAACAGCGAGTCTGTGCCTTTCTTGCATTGGTTCGATTGCTTGAATTGAAGTTCGATGAAAAATGTAAACGCCAGCCGTAAGGTACGAAGCTACAGCCACGGCATGAAACGCCAGCTGGTGTTTGCTGCCGCCATGGCTCCTGACGTGAGCGTGCGAATCCTGGATGAACCCACCGAGGGGCTCGACCCGACCAAGCGCGCTCAAGTTCTGGAGATGATGGCCGATGATGCCCGAGACGGCCGCACAATCCTCTTGTCCTCGCACCACCTGGGCGAAGTTGACGCGGTCTGCGAAAACCTCGCCTTCCTGGACGGCGGCCGATTGGTCTCCATCGAAAATGCCAAGCAGGTTGCTGAACGTACCAGTCGCATTGTGCGTCTTTGGTGGACAGGAGGAGTCCCCGCGGACGCGTGTCAGGTGCTCTCCGCTGCTGGTGAACAGCAGGTAAGGGCTCTTGAGGATCACCTGCTGGTTCACCTTTCAAGCAGCGACCCACGACCATTCCTCAAGCGCCTGGCCGACGCCCCCTTGCCTGCCCCCTGCGCGGTAGAGCACGGTCGCATCTCACTGGCCCTGCTCTACCGGGAAATCTATGGCGTCGACGGAGTCTGACTCATGAATCGATCTCTAAGAAGCTGGTGTGCGGTGCTCCTGGGATACACCCTGGTGCTTGAGCTGATGTTAGTCGCCGCCATCCTCTACTGGCCCAACTTCCGCGACCAATTGGGAGCAGTCAAGCTCATTTCAAAGCCCCTGCCAGTGCTGGGCGACATCATCCACAAGGTAGAGAGCATAGGCGTCGCCGCCTACGTGGTGG
>JACNLW010000005.1 GCA_014381305.1 Planctomycetota bacterium | reverse complement strand
ACCCTTGGGATTAATTAACCGAGGGTGAATTAATCGTGTCGTTTTGGACTAATAATCACACATTGGTTTTCTACGATTGTTTCACCCTGGGTTAATTAATCCAAACTAATAAACTCACCGGGGGTGAGTTTATTTCGGGGGTGAGTTTATTCCGTTTCGTCATCTGTTTCCTGCCCGAAGAAAAAATACAAAATGAGAACAACAAAGGCGATAAATGTAATTGTCGTTGCTAGCACATAGAGTCCTAGACCAACTGCAACGCCTATCGTCGAAGTCACCCAAATACTTGCCGCACTCGTCATCCCCTGCACTCTACCCCGAGATTGAATAATTGCTCCAGCGCCAAGAAAACCTACACCTCCAACGATACCTGCAATGATTCGACTTGAATCCAAATTTATCATTTTTGAAACACCTGAAGTCAAACTTTCTGCACCTGTCTGAAGCATAGACAATTGAATGACCGCTTCAATGCCAATAAGCGTAAACGCCGCCGATCCCAAACTGATCAGCGCCATCGTTCGGAGTCCTGCGGGTTTATTGTGACGACTCCTGTTATACCCAATGACTGCACCTAGCAGAACCGACAAAACAAGACGTAGTATTATTTCCCATTCACCAACAACAATCATGCGTTACTCCTTTGTTCAAGTAAAAAAGTTCGTTCAGCAAGAAATTCTTTTTCTCGCTGCGCTAAGTGTATTTTAATACCTTCAAGTTGTTCCTCTGCCTCCCGCTTTGCTTGCCTAGAATCCACTCCATGCCGCGGATCTTCTTCGATTTGTTCAAGGTCCATCGCCATCACAAGCGCAACAAAATCAGCGTCAATTGTCGGTTCACCCGCTGCGGCAGCCACATTATCTAACGCCTTGAGTTCCTCAGTAATGCGTCTTGTCACTTCTGCTACATCTTCTTGGGGACCAAACATCAAAAGTGATTCTCTCGTTGCAAGCCTTCGTTGTTCAATTGATTCTTCAAGTGCATCTATCTGTCCATGCAATTGCTTCGTCTGCTGATCTATTGGAACCGGCGGATCTGGTGGATCAAACACATCAAGCTGAATTTTCGTACCCCGCTTCATCATCTTACAAAACCACCCAGAAATTTTGTACGCTTCGCTCAATCGTCTCATCGCTGTTGGAACTGGTGTCGGACTGCCATGCACCGCTGCATTTCCATCTCTTCGAATCGCGTGCATCGTGTCTGCTTGGCGCCTTGGCAATGTACCTGATCGTTCGAGTGCGCCGAGCATTGCACCGAGATCTTTTGAAATATCGCCTCGCATTTGCAGTGCAGTTAATTTTTTCGCCATCGTTTCCACCATCAAACGAAGTTTAAACATGCACGAATCCGGATCGGTGTGGACATATTTTTCTGCTTGTTTTGCAAGACGAGCAACACGTTTATCGAAGCGTTCTAAGAATTGAAAGTTCGTTTCGTTCTTGCTCACGCTGTGCCACCACTTGGTCTGAGCATTGAAGCAATGATTCGGGCGTTCACACAACACCGCTGAAAAATATCAGGTGTCACATCAATGGCAGAAGCGAGCATTGATGCCCAGCGAACTTCAAGTGGTTTCATTGAACGGTCTGCATAGGCGATCATCATCACACCTGTCAACAATTTTTCTGATTCTTCTCTTGGTAGTGCTCGAACGCCTGCAAGGCAGTCGATCAATGTTTTGTTACTGATGTGATCGGCATCTTTCGCTTTTCTGCATTCCTCTTCAGTTAGTCCAAGGATCGCTTGAGCGTAAAGACCGGTCGCTGCCTCTTGTACTGTGGGCAAATCTTCCCCAGCCACAGCCATTGTGCGGGCAGAAAGGAACCAAAGGGTTGGGAGATCAAGCAGGAGCGTCATCTTCGATATTGTCCCTTAATGCGGCAATAGGTCAAGTTCGAAATGGGGACAAATTGCAAACTGCCTATTTTAACATAGAAATTTTTCTATTAGTGGTCAAAATAGATGGAATTCTCTTGACGAAATCTTCAATCCATGTCAAAGTACAGGTGTAGGAAAGAGATTGTGCTCTTCCTCGGAGAGAAACAAGCGTTTGGATAACGCAAAAAGAAAAGAGAGAGAAAATGAAAAAGTTAGTACTATCAGGATTATTCGCGATGTTTGCAGCAGGCACAGCTTCTGCGGAGATTCTTTATTCACAAAGTTTTGAAGACGATTCGTACCTCGGTGGTAAATATTACGACACAGCCGACGTAACTACGTTTCACTGGTTAACAAATAACGCTGGCGAAGCAGCAGTAAACGGCGCTGGCTTTAACGCATGGTTCTCACCATACGATCCAGCAGGCGTTGGGCTTGGTGATGGCGATTTTGTTGGTGTAACAAACTATACAGGTAACACCGGTGGTATGTTCGACGGAAACAACGCGTATCAAATGTCAGATACCGATGGCATCATGGGTCTAGACATCGATGACTTTGGCGCAGGCGTCAATGTTTCATTCGCACTTTTCCTTGCTAACACTGGCTATGAAGATGCAGATTACCTTACTGTTATGTACGGCGATGAAGTTCTCTTACAACTTGGAGATGGCGCTGATGGCGGCCTTGCAATGGAAACTGCTGCAGGCACTTGGATGTTCATCGAAGCGACCAATGTAACTGGTAGTCTATCAATTGCATTCTCATCAAACTCCGCTTCTGAAGCTGTATTCATTGATGCTATCAATATTTGGACTGGCGATGTTCCAGCTCCTGGTGCTCTTGCCATTCTTGGTCTAGCAGGAATTGCTAGCCGTCGACGACGCAAGTAAGACATCCACTAGTAGTTATCCAAATTTGAAGGCACCTCCTTTTGGAGGTGCCTTTTTTTCTAGACAGAAAACACAGTGTTGTCCGTACGATTGGCAAAGTAGGCAAGTACCCTGTTAGCTGTTATTTGGTACTATCCATTTACGTTGAAGAATACGGAATAATCGTTCTTGTTGACGATGAACCTTATTAGCCAAGGACGGCAACGCGCAGAAAGGACTCAGCGAACTCAATGGATGCATTTTCAATACATGGCGGTAAACGACTCACGGGTTCTATTTCAGTAGATGGGTCAAAAAATGCATCACTACCCTTACTCGCAGCCTCACTCTTAACAAATCAAGCGATAACGTTTGATTGTGTTCCTGAGTTATCTGATATCAATAATATGGGGAGGCTTCTCGAGGAACTCGGTTGCAACGTATCGCGAGAAGCCGACAAGGTGACAGTCACATCGGTAGACGAAACAAAATCACACGCAAGGTATGACATCGTCCG
>JACNLW010000006.1 GCA_014381305.1 Planctomycetota bacterium | reverse complement strand
GCTCTTGGGAAGTTTTTGTTAAGAATGGTCTCATCTGCTGGGAACTTCAAAAGACTGACTGGCCACAAATTTCTTCTGATACACCAAGTTATGAACCACGGGGTTGTCAACGGGGTATTTCTGCATCTTGGTACCCATACAGCCCAGTTCGTCCAAAATACCCTTACATTCGTGGCGTTCTTCTTGATATGTACGAAGAAGAAATTGCAAAGGGCAAGGACCCAGTTGAAGCGTGGGCTGCAATTGAAGCAGATCCAGAACGCAAGAAAACTTATCGCAACGCTCGCGGCAAGGCAGGATGGCGCCGAGGTAGTTGGGACAAAGCAACTGATATTTGGGCTGCATCAATTATTCACACTGTGAAAAAATATGGTGCCGATCACATTGCAGCGTTTTCCCCAATTCCAGCTATGAGCATGGTGAGTTTTATATCTGGTCACCGCTTGTGCAACCTTCTTGGTGGCACGATGCTTTCCTTTTACGAGTGGTATCACGACCTTCCACACATCATGCCTTGGATTTGGGGCGATCAAACTGATGTTGGTGAAGCAGCAGATTGGTATCAATCAACATACTGGATGGTCATTGGTTCAAACTTGCCAATGACAAGAACACCAGACGCTCACTTCGCTTCTGAACATAAATATAACGGTGGCAAAATTGTAAACCTTGCACCGAACTACTCGGACATGACCAAGTTCGCTGACCTTTGGGTTCCGGTAAGACCAGGAACTGATGCAGCGTTCTTGCTTTCATGTATTCATGTGATTCTTCAGGAATATCATGTAAATCGACGCAGCCAATACTTCTATGATTATGTCAAGCAGTACACAAATCTTCCTTTCGTTGTTCAACTTGATAAACAAGAAGATGGTTCTTATCTACAAGGTCGCTTCATGCGGGCTACTGATTTTTCTGATTACGCAGGCGAAGAAAACGCTGATTGGAAACTTATCCAACTTGAACAAGGCACCGATAAAGTAAAACTTCCAATCGGTACTCTGGGTTATCGTTGGGAAGAAGAAAATACTGGTCGTTGGAACTTGCAAAACAAAGATAACGATGGCAACGATTTTGATCCAATGTTGTCTTGTATGAACGAAGATGGTTCTTTCAATGAAGAAGTACAAGTAAACTTTGCTGACTTTACTGACACCTTTGACACAACCCTTGGTGCAACTGAAGGTAAAGGCAAAGATTCAGTGACAGTCAAACGCGGCGTTCCTGTAAAACATGTGACAAATGTAAACGGTGAAGAAGTTATAGTGACTACTGCATTTGATATTTTACTTTCTCACCTTGGAGTTGATCGTGGCTTGAGCGGCGAGTATCCAAAAGATTACGACGATGCATCCCAAGCGTACACTCCAGCGTGGCAAGAACAAGAAACCGGCGTGGATCGAGAACTTCCACTCCGAGTTGCACGAGAATGGGCGGATAATGCAGAGAAAACTCAAGGTAAGTCAATGTTCATTACCGGTTCTGGTGTCTTGCACTGGTACCACGGTGGTCCATTGATTTATCGAGCAATGGCAGTAATGGGTATTCTCACGGGTTGCATGGGAAGAAATGGCGGTGGCTTCAACCACTATGTGGGAACAGAAAAGATTCGTCCTTTTGCTGCTATTGGCACACTAGGAGGTGGAGCTGACTGGGGCGGTCCTCCAAGGCATCAAAACAGTACATCTTTTTTCTACTTTAATACAGATCAGTGGCGATACGATGGAATGGTGCTTGATCCAATTTGGGCTCCGTGGGCTGAAAAGTTCCCAGAAAAGGGTGGAAGTCATGCAGCTGACCAGTATCTCATGTCAGTTCGAAATGGATGGATGCCGTTCTATCCTCAAATAAACAAAAAGAATCCAATTGAATACCTTAAAGAAGCCCGTGCTGCTGGTGCGAACTCTGAAGAAGAAGTTGGCGCTTGGGTTGCAAAGCAATTCTCTGAAAGGAACGATAAGTTCGCACTTGAAGATGTTGACGCTGAAGAAAACCATCCAAAGGTTCTTTGGATTTGGCGAGGTAACCTCATTGGTACAAGTATGCGAGGCCATGAATATGGCTTAAAACACATGCTTGGTACCCACAACAATGTACTCGGTGAAGACCGAAGCGAAGGTCTTGTCAAAGGAATTGAGTGGCACAAAGATGCGCCACTTGGCAAACTCGACCTTGTTGTTAGCGTGAACTTGAGGATGGATTCGTCTGCAAACTACGCAGATATCGTGCTTCCAACAGCACACTGGTATGAAAAATACGACTTAACTTGTTCTGACTTGCATTCATTCTTCCACCCATTTACTCCTGCCCATGATCCTCCGTGGGAAGCGAAGCACGACTGGGAAGCATTTAAGGAATGTGCTGCAAAGGTCAGTGAACTTGCGAAGAAACACATGCCAGAAGAATTTGAAGATTTGGTTATGTTGCCATTGATCACCGACAGTAAAGATGAAATGGCTCAACCAATGGGCGAAATTCAAGATTGGTACAACGGTGAAGTTGAAGCAGTTCCAGGTAAATCATTCCCGAAAGTAAAAATTGTCAAACGAGACTACACAAAAATTCTCGATAAGTACACAACATTCGGACCGAATGTTTGCAAGCCAAAAGGCTATGGATGTAAAGGAATTATGGGGGATCTCACTGAGGTATGCGAAAATCTCAAGGAAAGTTACTTGGTTGGTGAAAAGGATGGTCGCCCATCTCTCGAAAAAGCTGAACAAGTTTGCGAAACCATTTTACGGATCTCTCCAGAATCTGATGGCGAAGTTTCACACAGTCTTTTCTTGGGTCTTGAAGAAAGATGCGGAGTTCCATTAGCAGATCTTGTTGAAGGTGATCGTGAGATTCATCACCATTATCCGGAACTCCAATCGCAGCCTCGCCGTAGTTTAACTTCGCCTCACTGGTCAGCAATTGAATGTCCTGGTCGAACTTATTCGCCGTGGACTATGAACATTGAACGGTTAAAACCATGGCACACTCTCACTGGTCGGCAAGAAATTTACTTTGATCATCGCGGTTATCGTGAGCTTGGTGAATCGATGCCAACATACAAGCCACCTGTTGACATGGTGAAAATTGGCGACTGCTCTCCAAGCACTGCTGAAGCGAACTCGAAAGTGTTCCGATTCATGACACCGCACGGTAAGTGGTCGATTCACTCGATGTTCTGGGACACTTGGCAAATGCTCAACTTGTTCCGCGGTGGCCAAGTTGTTTGGATTAACGATGAAGACGCGGCTGAAATCAATGTGAAAGACAACGATTGGGTTGAGGTTTACAACGAAAATGGTATTTGCAATGTTCGT
>JACNLW010000007.1 GCA_014381305.1 Planctomycetota bacterium | reverse complement strand
GCCTCGAAGCATGCCTCGGAGCATTGATAAGAGGTTCGGGCATGTAGCAAATGTAGCAACCAAAAAAAACCCCCACGCAGTGAACTGCGTGGGGGTCTTAAAAAAATCAGATGAGAAAATTATGCAGAGAAGGTCGCCCTAAACTCTTTAATTGCCTTCGCAAAGTCATCCTCCAAACCCTTAAAAGAACCAGCCTCGACGAGTTTGTCGCGTGTTCCTTTTTCAGTCGTCTTCATGTACTCAAGCAACCCCTCTTCGAATGCGTGGACTTGTTCTAGTGGGAGATCATCGACAAAGCCCTTCGCAGCAGCATAAATC
This sequence comes from Planctomycetota bacterium, assembly GCA_014381305.1. Lineage (GTDB taxonomy): Bacteria > Planctomycetota > Phycisphaerae > Phycisphaerales > SM1A02. Next base: position 2,995 of record JACNLW010000007.1, on the reverse strand, counting down.
GAAATGGATTGATCGATTGCATCGTACGGCGTGTACTGTCCCTGTTTGAGTAACTCAACAAGGCGAGCACCACGGTCGAGTTGTTGCTGACTTGCAGCATCGAGTTCAGTACCAAGTTGTGCAAACGCTTCAAGTTCACGGAATGCTGCAAGATCCAACCGAAGCGAACCGGCAACTTCCTTCATTGCTTTAATTTGAGCATTACCACCAACACGACTTACGGAAATACCCACGTTGATCGCTGGGCGAATACCCGAAGCGAACAATTCAGGCTGGAGATAAATTTGTCCGTCAGTAATCGAAATCACGTTTGTTGGGATGTACGCGGAAACGTCACCTTCTTGTGTTTCAATAATTGGAAGCGCAGTCAAACTGCCTCCTCCATTTTCATCAGACAGTTTTGTAGCACGTTCGAGCAAACGACTGTGAAGATAAAATACGTCGCCGGGATATGCTTCGCGTCCTGGGGGACGGCGGAGCAACAGCGAAAGTTGGCGATACGCATTGGCTTGTTTTGAAAGGTCGTCGTACACACAAAGCGCATGCTTCGGAGTCTTGCCTTCTTTGCCTTGCCACATGAAATACTCGCCCATTGCACAACCTGCATAAGGTGCGATGTATTGCAAAGGTGCAGCAGTTGAAGAACCAGCAACAACAACAATGGTGTAATCCATTGCGCCATGCTCTTTGAGTGTTTCAATAACGCCTGCTACGGTCGAGTCTTTTTGACCAACAGCAACGTAGACGCAAACGACTGCCTCGTCTGTGCCCCAATATTTCTTTTGGTTGATAATCGCATCGACACCAACAGCAGTCTTGCCGGTTTTTCGGTCACCAATAATCAATTCACGTTGTCCACGCCCAATTGGAATCATAGAGTCAACAGCTTTGATCCCAGTTTGCATTGGTTCAACTACGGGTTGTCGTGCAGCAATGCCCGGTGCAACGATGTCAAGTTTAGAACTGCTTGAAGTGTTGATTGGAGGTCCACCATCAATCGGGTTGCCAAGTGGGTCAACAACACGACCAAGAAGCTCGGGGCCAGTTGGCACTTCCAAAAGGCGACCAGTTGTTTTTACGGTGTTGCCTTCTTCAACTGCTAGATATTCACCATAGATGATAACACCCACAGTATCTTCTTCAAGGTTCATCGCCTGACCCATGACTGGACCTTTTGATGTTTCGAATTCAACAAGCTCGCCAGCCATGCAGTTGGAAAGCCCATAAATTCGTGCGATTCCGTCACCAACTTCGACAACGCGGCCGACTTCAGAGATTTCAAGTTCACTAGAGAACTGTTCAATTTCTTGTTTGATGACTGAGGTAATTTCGTCTGTTTTAATCTTCACGGTATTTCTCGATCTTTTCGAGTCTCATAAAAGGGTGTTAGTTATCCATGAACGCTTCGTAGCGTTCTCGTACGGCGGCGCCGCCGTTATTTGTTAATTCTTCGCCAAGTTTTCGCAAGCGAGTCTGTAATGATCCATCAATAAGTTGATCACCAATACGTAACTTGACTCCGCCAAGCAAGCTTGCGTCAACATACGGATGTATCACTGGTTCTTTACCAAGAACGGCTTGAATTTTTTCTTTAATCGTTGCAAGCGATTCAGTATCAACTGCAACAGGGGTAATCACATCCACTTCAACTCGACCAAAGGCTTCTTGCACAAGTTGGTCAAAAGCAGTTTCAATAGATTCAAGTCGATCGAGTCGCCCCTTATTGTTGAGTACCAAAAGGAACCTCAACGTGAGGTCAGTAATGCGGTTTGTAAAAATTGCAGAGAGCGCATTTCCACGGGCAGTGACATCAACGACAGGGGAAGAGAGAAACAAATTAATCTTTTTGTCTTCACGTGCAAGTGCACAGATTTGCTCAAGTTCATCAGCAATTTCGATGAGTTTGTCAGTGCCACCAGCATCCATCGCAAGCTCAAAAAGGCTCTTGGCATATACTTTGGCTAGTGCGTCTGCGTTTGCGCTCACGTTGACGACCTCGTTAACTCAGCGAGTGAGTCGTCAACAAGAGATTGTTGGTCAGTTGCTGAAAGTTCGCGGCCAAGTACTTTGCTTGCAATTGCAACAGCAAGCGTACTTGCTTCTGCGTGAAGTTCACCGATTGCAGCTTTTTTCGCAGCTTCGATTTCGTTCGATGCTGCTTTTTTCAGTTCAGCAAGTTCGCGCGTGTTGTTGGAACGGAGTTCATCAGCAGCAGCTTTGGCATCGTCTCGAGCCTTGGCGATCATTTCACCAGCCTCGGTTCGAGCAGAAAGCAACTCTTTTTCGTATTGTTCAAGCGCTGATTTCGCTTGTTGCCTTGCTTCTTCAGCGGCTTCAAGGTCACTCCGCAATTTTTCGTCGCGTTCGTCTAAGCCTTTGAGAATGTGCGGCCAAACGAACTTCATCGCGAGCAGCAAAAAGACCACAAATACAACGATTGTTGTTCCAAGTGTGAGTAACTGCACATCGACGGGGGAGGCAGATTCAGATGCAATGAAGGGAATCATCAAAGGAGGTCCTTCCATGGGTAATATCCAGCGGACTTGCCAGTGCAAGCCCGCCGAACGTTAAAACCCTTGTTTAGAGAGTGCCAAGCAAACCAACAACAACTGCGAAGAGGGCAACGCCTTCTACAAGTGCAGCGGTGATGATCATGTTTGTGCCGATTGATCCAGCCATTTCTGGTTGGCGAGCGATTGACTCAACAGCGCTACCACCGATTCGGCCAATGCCGATACCAGCACCAACGGCACCGAGACCAGCAGCGAGACCGCCACCAATACCGCCGCCAGATGAAGCAGCGGCTTCTGCGCCTTCTGCAGCAGCCTGTGCTGTGTTAACGTCGAAAATCATGAGGCCCAATGTGGCTAGGGCAGTGAAAGCTACGAGCTTTTTCATAGGTATATCCAGTTCGTCAAAAAGTGACTCAGTTTGCGAATGCCGTGGGAGCATTCCAGTAAAGAAAACATTCATGGTCCATCCCACGCGGACCAAA
>JACNLW010000055.1 GCA_014381305.1 Planctomycetota bacterium | reverse complement strand
AAGCTACTCGTAAGAAGGCTACTCGCAAGAAAGCAACCCGTAAGAAAGCTACTCGTAAGAAAGCTACTCGCAAGAAAGCCACTCGTAAGAAGGCTACTCGCAAGAAGGCAACCCGTAAGAAAGCCACTCGCAAGAAAGCTACTCGCAAGAAGGCAACCCGTAAGAAAGCTACTCGTAAGAAGGCTACTCGCAAGAAAGCAACCCGTAAGAAAGCTACTCGCAAGAAGGCAACCCGTAAGAAAGCTACTCGCAAGAAGGCTACTCGTAAGAAAGCCACTCGTAAGAAGGCTACTCGCCGCGGACGAAAAAAATAAATTCGCGGCATACACGGATCACATGAGACGGCCCCTTGTAGGGGTCGTCTTTTCTTATGGAGTTGATACTAGAAACTTGCCGAGAATTATGACATAATCTAATTCTTCAAATTGAATCCGCGAAGCAAAACAACGAAAAGATACACATACCCATGACACACATTATTGCCGAACCATGTATTGGAACCAAAGACACCGCGTGTGTTGATGTTTGCCCAGTTGATTGTATTCACCCCATGAGTGATGATGACAAACACGCGGATGCGGAAATGTTATACATTGACCCAGACACATGTATTGACTGCGGATTGTGTGTGGACGAGTGTCCAGTGCAAGCTATTTTTCCAGAAGAAGATCTTCCCGAAGAGTGGCATAAGTACATTCAAATTAACGAACAATACTTCGACGAATAAAAAAACAAATTCCCCGAGAAGAACAGGCCCTCGGGTTGTTTTTAGAAAGCGTCTGCGTCTGGCTTTTCCGTCCAGTCGTCAACAGTTGGTCCCAAACTAAATTCACTTTTCTGCGTTTTTCGGTATCCAAGTTTTCGAACTACTTCAAGGACATCAGTCCACGTTGGGAACGATCGTTCATTCGCCTGTTTAAAAGCATTGATTGCCATAAGAAACTGAAATTGCTCAGGGGTCATTTCACCTTCTTCTGCCGCTTTTACAAAATCGCTTCGCCTTCGACCCACGCCCCGCCTTCGGTCTAAATCTTGCTCTACACCCTCAAGATTGCGCCGATCGATTCCACTTCTTCGATCGACGACATCATCATGATTTTCTTGTTGGTCATGCACACCCATAGGATATCGCGAAGAAGACCACGTGGTGGGCAGACTTCCGCGTATGATGCTCTATTAAAGACTCGCTATGCCACCCCCACCCCCAACCAACACGATGCACTTAAATATTACAAATGCCCTATTGAGCTGGATTCTGCCCGGTTTGGGTCATAGAACCCTTGGGCACCGAAGAAGGGGAGGATATATTTTCTTTGGGGTCTTGTTTATGATCTGTATGGGAATATTGGTTGGTGGAATTGATGCAGTTGATCATAAAAATGATGGACTCTGGTTCATCGCTCAAGTTTTGTGCGGCCCAATTGTGATTGCCATCGACATAGTGACGCAATCACTGATTGTTGCCTCCCCGATTGAAAAACGAGCAACGCTTGTTGGCCTGAGCCATGTCAATGAAATTGGAACACTCTTTATTGCGATGGCTGGTTTGATGAATTTTGTTGTCATTCTCGACGTCTTGCAAGCGAAACCAAACACGGATTTTGAACGTCGGGGCAAGGAGTTAGAAGAATAGTGCTCGCTTGGATTCCATTTTTAGAACCGATGAATGCACTGCAATCATTCTGGTATCTACTGTTGATCCCAATGGCGTTTGGAATTTCAGTGATCTATAAAGCGCTTCACGAAGATAATTTTTTACACTATTGGCGATCAGTTCTTGTGATGACAACCCAAGTTGTTCTTGGCATCTCACTCTTAGCAGTTGGAATTGGTCTCTTTATTCAAATTGTTATCCCAATGCTCACCCAGCCATAAGTTGAAATTCCTCGGGGTGCTCACTGAACCAAAACTTAAGCGTTTTGTAAATATGTTGTAATCGTTGGCTTACCCTTGACTCGCTGCATCCAAGGCTCTGTCCGACCTCGAGCATGCTTAAAGACTCATAAAAATAAAGTGTTAATATCAGCTTGTCTCGCTCGTCAAGGCGAGTGCACATCCAACGCAGAAGATCGTTTTGTTCAGCAATATGTGTTTGAACGTCTCCACTAATGTAGTGTATGGGCGCCCATTCGTAGTCGTCGCCCTGTTCACTCCATTGCATACCAATTGTTGCGGGGGCGTGACCATCCTGATAGACAGTATTAAATTCATCCTCGTCCATGCCTAAGCGAAGGCGCAATTCTTCTTCTGTTGGAGTACACCCAAATTCATTTTTGAAAGATAGCCGCGCTCCTTCAAGCAGTTTTGTTCTCGCGCGAGCGAGGCGAGGAACTGGGTCGTCACGACGAAGTTGATCTCGCATTGCACCCATGATTCTCAATCTTGAAAATGCTTCAAAGCAAACATTTCTGCTCGTATCGTATTTATCTAATTGGGTATTAAGTGCAATGAATGCGCACTGTTCAAGATCGTCAGGATCAACACATCTTGGAAGTTTTGAAGCCAAGTTTCTCGCCACCGGTCTGACAAAGGAAATCATGTAATGTTGGAGTAAATGAGATTTTGTTTCACCACATCCCGTTGCTTTAAAGTGCGACATCGCGCACTTCACCCACGCTTCGCTCGCAGGGAATGATAAGGGCGGTTTTACTTCGAGCGTGATTTCTACTTTTACATGTTGCGGCAAAAAATCGCCGCCTTCCTTTATTGGATGACTAACCATTTGTATTCGTCCCTGAATGTGATTGCGATGTACGGGCTCCACGCGGTGTGCTATGCCCAACCCTCACTCATCGTCAGCAACGGTCAGTTGTCCGTAATAATTGTGAAGCAAATGTAAAAAAAGGTAAATAATCATTTTTTTATGGTTTTGGTGGACTTCTTGGTGTATTGTTGTGGATTCAAGGAGAAACAAGAACATGTTTTTACACACATTTTGCCTCGCTGCAGCCCTCGCCGGGGCTACAAACAGTTTTCACTTTCAATCCCAGACCGTTCCGTATTCAGATATGAGCAAAAGTGAGATTATCTCTGAGCTGCGACAAGTCTCCGTGTACGGGGGAGATTCAATGCACGTTCTTGTACGAATGGATCGACCTGTCGATGTTAGGCAGCGAGCACGTCTGCGGGAAAACGGCATCACTATTTTGAGTCCCCTTGGTGGAGGTTCTTATATGGCATCCCTTGAGCCAGCGCATCTTTCACCCAAAGCAAGTGTTTTTTCGATTATTCACGAAATTCGACCCATTGCGTCGCACTGGAAACTCCATCAGTTTCTAGCAGAAGGCAACATTCCAACATGGACTATGCCCAACCCGATCGCCGGCACGAGCGAGCAGGACAGAACAGTCGCCGTATATGTAATGTTTCACAGCGATGTTCACTTAGAAATTGCAGCGGAAGATGTCAGAACAATTGCAACAGGTAAAGTGCGTTCACTTATTCCAGCGATTAACACCGCAGTAATGGAAGTGCCAATGTGGGCAATCGACGAACTTGCCGAAGACGATCGAGTGCTGTACATCGAACCAGCTCTTCCTAAGTTCTCAGAGCTCAATGACTCAAATCGTGTGTTTACCCAAGTAGAGACCGCCCAGTCAGCACCCTATGGACTCGACGGAGAGGGAGTCTCGGTGATGGTCTATGACGGCGGCTACGGGTACTCTGCTCATGGAGATTTTGGCGGTCGGCACTACACACGCGACAGCGCAGGGTTGAGTGATCATGCGACGCACGTTGCAGGCACCATTGGCGGCGACGGCTCGGGAAGCGGTGGACAATACCGTGGGATGGCGCCAGCGGTCACCATCCAAAGTTATGGTTTTGAACAAGAAGGCGGACTTTCTGAAGGATTCCTCTATACCGACCCCGGTGATCTTGCAGATGATTACGGGCAAGCGATTAATTCTTATGGAGCAGTCCTTGCAAATAACTCAATTGGCACAAATACGGCGCCAAACGGCTTTCCATGCGATTGGACAGGAAATTATGGCATCACAAGCAACTTGATAGACAGCGTTGTCCGTGGCGATCTCGGCGCAGAAATACGAATTGTTTGGGCGAATGGAAATGAACGTGGTTCAAGCAACTGCGGCACTTCGTATAACTCAACAGCACCACCAGCATGTGCAAAAAACCACATCACTGTTGGCGCAATCAATTCAAACGATGAATCAATGACATATTTTTCAAGTTGGGGACCAACCGACGACGGTAGAATCAAACCCGACGTTTCGGCGCCCGGTTGTGAAGATGGCGGTGATGGTGGTGTGACAAGTTGCTCAAGTTCCGGCGGATATTCTGCAAAATGCGGAACATCTATGGCGTGCCCAACAGTCACAGGTATTTCTGCGCTGATCATGCAAGATTGGCGAGTGCAGTTTCCAGACGAAGCCGACATGCGACCAGCAACCCTCAAGGCACTGCTTGCACATACGGCTGAAGATAAATTTAATACTGGCCCCGACAATCAATACGGATATGGCAGTGTTCGTGTTGTTGATGCGATTGATCATATGCGAACAAGTAACTTCGCAGAACTAGAAATTAGTCAAAGCGAAACAGTTGAAATGTTGGTTTTCGCAGAGCAACCCAGTGACATTAAAGTCACGATTGCTTGGGATGATGTTCCCGCAACACCACTTGTAGTTCCAAGTTTGGTGAACGACATTGATGTTACTGTGATTGATCCAAATGGGACAATTCATTACCCGTGGACACTTGATCCATCCAATCCTGGAAACCCAGCGGTTCGCAATCAGCCCGATCATATAAATAATATTGAACAAGTACAAATTGACGGTGGTCAATCAGGTGTGTACCGAATTGTTATGACAGGATATAGCATTGCACAAGGTCCACAAAAGTTTTCAATGATGGCATCCCCAATGCTGATTCAATGCTCTACAAGCGGAATGGTTTCTCTTGACCGAAGCAGTTACGGTTGCGATGCGGAAATTGGTGTACAGGTTGTAGATTGCGACTTGAACTTAGATGACAATGTGATTGACATAGTTGAAGTAACACTTGCATCGAGCAGTGGTGTGACACTTCCCGTGACACTGGTTGAATCCGGAGAGGCAACCGCTTCGTTCTTTGCCGATGGAATACTTGTTGGTGATGGTGGCATGCAATCCCAACACGGTGACACAATTACCGTTTCGTATTTTGACGAATCGGATGGGCAAGGTGGTTCTGGTGTAGTCACAGATGAAGCAACGGTTGATTGTGAATTTCCAACAATAAACGACGTGTCCATTCAAGATGTTATGACACACGACGCGACAATACATGTCTTAACGAGTGAAGCGACTACTGTCCGCGTATATTTTGGTGAATCGTGCGCCGAACTTACGCAAGAAGCAAGTGGTACCGGAGAAAATACTGCACATTACGTCTCCCTTACAGGCTTGATGGATAACACAACGTACCGCTTTGAAGTGCACGCTTTAGACGGCGCAGGAAACACTGTGATTGATAACAACAATGGCTATTGTTTTTACTTTACTACCGAGGATGTCCCTTCGTTCTTTACAGAGCAAGACAGTGGTTTCGATTTAGACGGAATGTCAGTAACATTTACACCATTCGAAGGTGTTGATCAATATCGAGCGTGTGCGGAACCAATTACTGCGCTGCCTACAGACCAGAATACAGGCACAACCATTTCGCTCGGGGATGACGATTATCAATCACAAAGCACTCCTCAGCCAGTGTTGCTGTATGGACAGACATATTCTTTGTTGTACATTTGTAGTAATGGACGAGTGACTTTCGGCAGTGGTGATACTGACTACACAGAAACCATCAATGAACACTTTGAAATTCCTGGCATCTCCATGCTGTGGGATGACTTGAACCCAAACAGTGGTGGCACCATAAGGTACGCCCAGTCTCTAGGTGATCGAGTTGCCATTACATTTGTCAATATTCCAGAATATTCAAACACAGGTTCCAATACGTTCCAATGCGAACTATTTTATGACGGTGTTATTCGCCTGAGTTGGCTAGGAGTTAACTCCAACGACAATATTGTTGGGCTTTCCGCTGGCGGCGGAACACCCCAAGGATTCGAAGAAGACGATTTGTCCGTTGCCGATGCTTGTGGCGACCCAACAACACCCGGCGATGTAAACGGCGACGGAGTTGTGAATGTTGTCGATATTCTCGCTGTAATGGACGTTTGGGGTTCATGCCTTGGATGCCCTGCTGACCTCAACGGCGACGGTGTTGTCGATGTTATTGACCTTCTTGAAGTGGTCGGAAACTGGACGTAATCTGCATATATAGACCAATGGCGAGTAGGGTATTGCCTCTATCCACTTGTTGGCATACACTTACCCATTGGAGTATTACGACTTATGGCGAAACTGTTCTATACCATTGAAGAAACCTGTGCAAAGCTTGGCAAGTCTGAAGACGAAGTCAAGGAAATGGCAACATCTGGCCAACTCGATGAAATGCGAGATGGCGATACCATCATGTTCAAACGACAACAAGTCGATTTGCTTTCTGGCGATACTGGCTCAGATGGCGAGGTTGAACTTGATCTTACGAGCGGCGGTTCGGGTTTTAATCTAAACCTTGGTGACACTGGTGAGAACGATTCACCAACCGATGCATCGGATGATGCATCTGCAGGCGGAAGCGGCTACGACCTAAGTGGCAGCGGCATGGGTCTCTCGCATAGTGGAAGCGCTGCTGGCTTAGATCTTGGCGGCAGCGCAAGTGGACTCGGTTTCGATCTTGGCGATAGCGGAAGTGCAGCCGGTTTTGATTTGGGTGAAACAGGTGATGCGACCGGTTTTGGTGCAGCGTTTGACGAAGATGATGACAATGCAGAAACTCGTGTAAGCGATGCTGTTGACGAAGAACTCAGTTTGGAATCCGTGGGAAGCGGGAGTGGTCTGCTTGACCTTACTCGCGAATCTGATGACACGTCTTTGGGCGCCGAACTCCTTGATGAAGTTTGGGAAGGTGGCGACAGCGGCGAGTTTGGTGCGAGCGCATCAGGTTTGTTTGAAAGTACTGGCGGTGGAGGCGATTCGTCGTCCTCAGCAGCACCTGCCGTTGAAGCACCAATGGGACTTGCGGTTCCAATGATGGCTGAAGCGTATGACGGCAAATGGTCAGGCGCGGGTACAGGATTCATGATTGGTGCATTTTTGGCACTCACAGCTGTCTTGTTGATGTTGATCAGCAGTCTTGCCGGAGTTGGACCTAGAGTCGCAACGTTGATGACCGAAAACATCCCGATGTACGCTGGTGGTCTCGCCGGTATCGCGATTATTTTTGGACTCATCGGCATGTTTATTGGCAAAGCAAGCGAGTAACTCGTAGGGTGACACTTACAAAGTACGGTTGGAAACAGTGGTCGTGTATCACTGTGGTTCTTGCAATCCCACTTGTCGTTTTCATTTGGCTTGGTTGGTGGATTGGTGTCATAGCAGTTGTTGCACTGTGGCTCGCCCTTGTTTCATTTTTTCGAAATCCATGGCGTCGTATACCCACCGGTTTAGAAACCGGAACAATGTTGAGTCCTGCTGATGGTACGATTTCCGCAATCGAACGAGTGGATCATCACGGGGCGATTGGTGGAGAAGCGTTGATCATTCGCATTTTCCTTAGCGTTTTGAATGTACACATCAACCGCGCGCCGTGTGCATGTACCCTGAAAGAAATGATTTACACGCCGGGAAAATTTCTTGACGCGAGAACAGCTGAATCTGCTCAAGTGAATGAATGTAATTTGTTGATTTTTGACAACAACGGTGAACCACTTGGTGTCCGTCAAGTTTCAGGGAAAATAGCAAGACATATCGTTTGTCCACTTAAAGCGGGTGATTCGCTTACACAGGGGCAACAATTTGGCATGATCAAGTATGGTTCAACGACCGAACTGATTTTGCCCAGACCAGACGATGTTGAGACCAAAGTCAATGTTGGCGACAAGGTGAAGGCTGGTGTGACAGTTTTTTGCGTTTTGAATGATTCCGCAATAGTTACGCCGTAGAAAATGCGTACCTCTGCAACTCGGTGGCGACACTTCGCAAATGTGTTTTCCGCGCCTCTGTGGCGCGTCTTAAATAGAATTTAACCGGTGCTGTTTACAACCAAATTTCGTTCAGTAAACGAACAAGTGGGTCGTTTTTACCTTCGCGTTCTTCAAAAACAGCAAGGCCACGTTCAATCATCTCGCGGTCGCCAAGTTGATGTCCAATATATGCCAACAAAAATGCGTACGTCCCACCATCTCGCTTTTCATCAAGCCGGCTTGTGATAAGTACGGCTGCTTTAACAAGATCAAGCCTTGATGGAAGCAAGTTTTTAGCGTACATCACGTCAATCATTTCGGGTTGCAGTGAAAGCAATGACTGCAACGCGAGTGAGGCTGATAAATACAGCCCAGCACCAATACGCGAGTGTCCAAGGCCGGCAGTTGCAAGCGGGTGACCTGGCGTGAACCGCAGCGCCCGATCATATCTTCGTTCTGCCCAGAAATACTCGCCTTTTTCAAAGCGTTCTTGTGCAATTTTCATGAGTTCATTGAAGCGAGTTTGATCTTCGCTTGTGAGGCTTTCAATTTGTTCCCCATGTTGCAAGATGTGTGCGATTTCACTTGTTGCGTCTTTCTCGGTTTCATCCACATCTTCATCACTCTCTTCTGCAACACCAACGAACTCGTCATCCTCATCATCATAAGGAATGGTTCCCGCAAGTTGTCCTTGCAACATTCCATACTGCTGATCAAGCCAACCTTCAGGTTGTTCACTTAGAAGAACATCGGATGCGAGTTGATCGAGTGCTCTATTGTTTACGGAATCCATAATTGAATCATGTGACGAAGCAAAATGTTCACCACTTTTTACCGCGCGATTAACCAAAGCAGTGTCGGCGACCCAACGCGAGACTAGTGTATCTGGATTCTCATCATCTTCCATCGCCCTCGCCGCGTCCCAAGGAGTGAGTCCAAGTGCGGCGGCATGATTGGAAGTTTCGACAGAAATACCGCGAAGGGAGGAGGCCATGATGTAGCCCGCGCCATTCGTGGTTTTGAGATTTCCAACAACTGGCATGGTTGAATACGATCCAGTTGGGTCATATGTTGAGCCTGTCGCTTGCGTCAATCGGTGTTGATCGATTTGTCGATCTGACCAAGAAGATGGGTAGTTCAACATTGCCGATTGATCACTATTGTCATCTTCTGCGCTCCATGTGTGCGAAATCGATTGCATACTTCGACCGATTCGAACATTCATGGGGGATTGGGCCCAGTTGTCAATAAAACGTGGATTGAAATAATTGGAATCGCCCTCAGAAATATATTGCGCAGAAGTCCTATTCCAGTTGTCCCAATACCAAGGGCTATTGTTCAAAGTGTCAGCAAGACTCTGTGCATCCGCATCAGAGGCGTCCGAAATAAGTTGCATGTGTGCTTGTGTGTCTAAGCCGACACCTTCGTTGAAATTTCTACCAGCAAGGATACCATTCGTTCGAATTTCAGAGTTGGTTGTTCCACGAGGCAGCGTTCTGCGATAGTTTTCTCGACCCGAAGTCGAGAGGTTGTTATCGAGGGCGTTTCCCGTCCCAAGCGCGTCTTGGGCGTACCCCTGCCCAGAAAAGAAGGAAAGAACAAGAATGATGTGCAGAAAGTTGTGCATGATTGTCTCCAAGTACAGCGTATCCTACATACACTGTGCGACATGACTCAAGAAACGCGCTATATAACAACGCCTATTTACTATGTAAACGATAAACCTCATATCGGCCATGTCTACACCACAACATTGTGTGATGTGTACGCAAGGGCTATGAGAAACTTTGGGCACGACGTATTTTTTCTGACGGGTACGGATGAGCACGGAGTGAAGGTTGAAGAATCGGCTCAAAAGCGTGGCATTACACCCCAAGCGCTCGCTGATGAGAACGCTGCGGTTTTTCAGTCAATTATGGAAATGTTTTCACTCACAAACGATGCTTTTATTCGAACGACAGACCCAAAGCACGAATCACAGGTACAAACGCTTGTTTCTGGTCTTCTTGCGAGCGGTGATGTGTATTTGGGCGATTTTGAGGGTTGGTATGATTCGGGGCAAGAGGAATATCACACAGAGAATAGTGCGCGTGAACTTGATTACAAATCACCAATCAGCGGAAAACCGCTCGTACGGGCAACCGAAAAAAATTACTATTTTCGACTGAGTGCCTACCAAAAGAAACTTGAAAAACTTTTTGCAGATCACCCAGATTTTGTACGGCCAAGCTCTCGGCGAAACGAGGTGCTCGGCCGCCTTCGGGAAGGGTTACAAGACGTGCCAATCAGCCGCACGAATTTCTCGTGGGGCATTCCCATGCCAGACGACCCCGAGCACGTGATTTATGTTTGGATTGATGCGCTCTTCAATTACATCACTGCGCTTGATCTTGGAGAAGAAGACAAAACTCTTGGAAAGTATTGGCCCGCAAATTATCACGTTGTTGGCAAGGAAATTCTTTGGTTTCACGCAGTCATTTGGCCAGCGATTCTTATGGCACTTGATTTACCTCTCCCGAAGTGTATCTATGCACACAGCTTTTGGATAAGCGAAGGTAGAAAGATGTCAAAATCTCTTGGAAACTTTATTGATCTAAAAGAAATTGATAAATATATCGACGTGTACAGTATGGACGCATGGCGATTCTACTTGGTTACACAAGGTCCACTTGGCGCTACAGATGCAGATTTTGCTGCGGCGAAGTTTCATGATGTGTACAACGCGCACCTTGTGAACACAGTCGGCAATTGTGCAAGCCGCGTGACGGCGATGATTGAAAAATACTTTGATGGCGCTGTGCCCGCTGACAACGGGGAAATATTTGCAGAAACAGATTGGAAATCAATATGTAGCAAGGCGGCTGCGTGCTCACAAAGTGCAATGGAAACATTTTCTCTGCAAGAAGCAGTAGAGTGCGCAATGTCAATCGTGCGACAAGTTGATTTGTTTATAAACACAACAGCGCCGTTTAAGCTTGCAAAAGACGAAACCAAACAAGAAGAACTTGGGGCGATTCTCTATCAATGCATTGAAGCATTGCGAATCTCTTCAATACTACTTCACCCAGTAATACCTGTAAAAATGGACGAACTACACAACGCACTTAATGTAGAAATGCCAAAACAAAACACTTCGACAGCGCTTGAGTGGGGTGGCATGGAGCCCGGAACAACAATTCAAAAAGTAGCGTTGTTCCCAAGGGTTGAGTTCGCCACTTCTGAGTAACTACTCTGGCACAGCACCTGTCATCGTGGGACCTGGAATCACACCATGTCCACGGAGGGCATCAGCAACTTGCGTGTTCGTGGCATCAATTGCCCACGCTTCTTTCCACCGTTGAATAGCAAGTGTGTCGTCGCCAAGTTGTTCAGCAAAAGACGCAGATACAATATATGGCTTTGGAGTTGCTCCGTTGTCTAATACAATTGCCGTGTTGATTGCAATCATCGCAGTATCAGGGTCACTGATTGCCATTGCGTACTCTGCGAACCTTGTCCATGCGCGAACAGTTTGTTGTTCTTTTGCCTGTGTTTCAAGGAATGTAAATAGTTTGTTTTCATTCCCTGCCGCAAGATAACTTTCTGCAAGAAGGTCACTGACTTCAAGGTTTTTTGGTACAACGGTGTTTGCAATTTCTAATGAAGTGGCAGCACCGTTTGGATCTCCGAGTTCAAGCAAACATTTTCCAAGGTTAAAATGAGCCTCCCAGTCGCCGGGGTGCAACTGCGTTATTTCAGTATATTTTTCTGCGGCGTCACTCCACCGACCCTGCCACATAGCAAAATTGCCTTTTTCCATAAGGGCAGTGGTGCTCGGTTGCCCGCAAGCGGTGAGAAACAGTGTGGCCGTGGCGGTAATGAGTAAAGATATAATTTTCATGACAAGATCTCCTTCTTTCTATGTCACATGATTCCTTTGTCCATGATACGGTAGTCATACGAACTATGGCAGCCCCAACAAAAGAACATTCATTCCCAACTGTTGTACTAGAGCATGAAATGCCCGACGGAACTACCCATTTTGACTGGTTGCTCGGTGTTGATGCTGAAGGCAAGAAACCACTGATCAGTTTTCGCTGTAGCAAGCGCCCTGATATTCTTACAAACAGCGATTGGGTTGATCTTGAAACAAGACCAGATCACCGCCCCGAGTATCTCACGTTTGAGGGTCCACTTGAAGATAATCGTGGTACTGTGAAACGCCTCGGTGTTGGAGCAATTCACCAATGGCAGCAAACCATGAGTGGCTGGGAAATGATGATTGAGTGGGAAGGGGGTCCAATTGTCCCCCTTGAAGTAACAACTGGGAGCGTTGTTCGACTTCGCCTTATGCCAAACAAACCAACCGAGAGTTCCACCGACGATATTCCAATTGTTGGAGATTTGCCAATCTCTGATGCGACTGGTCCAGCGGGCTTAACACGAAAAATTACTGCATTTGGCACCAAAGTAAAACACGAAGATTCGTGGAGTCGTGTTCCAAACACAACAGGGATGGGTGCGATCCACGTGCGTACTTTTCACAGTAAGTTGACTGACGACGCACTTAAATATCTCGACCAACAGGTAAACGAATGGCTCGACGAACACCCGCAATATGAAGTGAAGCAGGTGACAACAACGATTGGTACTTTCACTGGTAAGGTGAAGGAGCCGCACATCATTTGTCAAGTTTGGGTATAACAGTACTATGAAACCCGAAGAAGATATTTGCGTTTGTCATCACGTTTCGATTCGCAAGTTGCAAAATTTTATTAAACGCGAGAAACCGGAAGTGCCATCCCAACTTTCAGAATGTTTGGGCGCCGGTACATCTTGTGGTTGGTGTATTCCCTTTCTTAAAAAAATCCATGGTTGCCACGCGCAGGGACAATCGATGGATCTTACCGTTTCGTTTGAGAATTACGCCGAGCGTCGAAAGCAACATAACATGAAAAAATCGGCTAAAAAAACTGACGATGCCCACTGATAGTGAGCGTAACATTCCCCGTGAAATAGGGGGCTATCAAATTATTGATATTCTTGGAGAGGGAGGAATGTCTGTGGTGTACACAGCGATGCAACGCCACCCCAGAAGGAAAGTTGCGATTAAGGTGCTCCGTGGTGGTATTTTTAGCCCCACCGCTGCTCGACGGTTTCACCTTGAAGTTGAAATTCTTGGCAAACTCGATCACCCTTGGATTGCAAAAGTGTATGACGCCGGAACGCACGATGATGGAAATGGTGCAACGCCCTATTTTGTGATGGAGCACATTGAAGATGCTCGGGAACTTACTCCGTATTTAGAAGACGAAAAACTAGAACGTCGAGAAGTTCTTAAACTTTTCGCAAAAATTTCTTCTGCAATCGAACATGGTCACCATCGCGGTGTGGTGCACCGTGACTTAAAACCAGGCAACATCTTAATCGATAAAAATGGTGAACCAAAAATTATTGACTTTGGTGTAGCGAGATCACTTGATAACAACACTGTTGGTGAAGAGGCGATGACCGAAGCGGGTCGTCTTGTTGGAACCGTTCAGTTTATGGCGCCCGAGCAGGTAGATCCAAAGGTAAAAGACATCGACACGCGGTGTGATGTGTATGCACTGGGCGTGGTCTTGTATCAAATGTTAACGAGCAGATTTCCAAGAACTCTTGAAGGGTTGCCCATTTACGAAGCTGTTAGACAAATTTGCGAAGAAGATCCAGTGCGACCAACAGTACACGATAAAACTATTGACCCGAACCTTGAAGCGATCATTATGAAGGCAATTCAAAACGAACGTGACAAGCGATATGCAACAGCGGGTTCGATGGGTCGTGACATGTTGCGATATTTGGGACACCGACCAATAAAAGCACGAAAAGTCAGTGTTACAGACAGAACCAAACTTTTTATTCGCAGGCATAAAAAACAACTTTTAGTTTCGTCACTTATTTGTATTGGACTTGCACTCGTTACATCTGCTTTTTTATTCATTAAAAATGTCGAGGAAAACGAGATAGAGCGCCTTGAAGCAGAGAACACTGAACTGCGGGCGCAAAAAGAAACCACTCCGACAGAACAAGAGGTTATCCAAGAAGTAGCGCAAGGGGTTCCGATTTTTTCGCTTCCAGAGAATGCTCAAAAAATTACCCTCTCTCCAAATGGAAACGCAGTTTCAGCAATTGTTGACAAAGAATTTTTTGTTTGGCGCACTGATGGAACGCAGGTGCGTGTTCCTCCAATGAACATAGATCCAGAATTCGCAACACTCGCGCTTTCACGGTATGGGAAATCGTTAGGAGTTGTTTCAGATTCAAAATGTAGAATCGCAAAACTTGGTTTCAACCCCGAGGATCGGGCGTATGTTTCTGCGAGATTTAGCAGGCCGCTCGCTGCGGTTGTGACAACTGCTGTGGATACAAACCGAATTGCTATCTCTGGCGACAACATGACGTTGGAAATTCTTGAAGAGGACAAGAAAACAAAACGCGCTGCTTCAATGAGTGGACCGTATCTGTGCGTTGAACTTCCAAGCCCTGATTTGGTTGTTGCCGCAACACCAAGAACGATTGTCTTGTGGAGTAATAACTCTTTTCCCAATAATGCAATTCAACTAGATGGTGTGGAAAACCCAATCGCGGTTGGTATGGTGCACCAAAAACCTGTTGTGGTTGGTCGTGACAGAGATGTTGTTTTGTATACGCGTGATCAGGTGAAGCGGTTTACGTTGGACCTTCCAGATGTAATCAATTTTGCTTCATTGGATTCTTCTGGTTTACATCTTGCCTGTGTTGTTGGTACAAGTGTGTATCGGTGCGATCTTAAAATGAGAGTCGTGCAAGAAGTTGCTTCTTTTACAGAAGAACTTGGCGGAGTTGCAATAAGCGACGAGGAAACAGTTGTGTGTTGGACAATCTCTGGCGAAGTTTACGTCTTAGATTAAACATCGCGATGATTCCTCGCGAATCTGTAGCAATAAAATACAAGGTTCCCCAAAAAGCGGGACGGTTGCGAGAGAAGTTTTATGAAGTAGTACTTACCCGTCGTGGACAGTTGTGCCATCCGCATCAACTGGGGGCGCTGCTGTAACCGGCTCATTGATGATATCAAGTATGAGTTCAAGTCGGTTTGCAACATAGTCCATAGATTCGGGTCGGTCTTTTTCGTGGGGTTGTACGCAGTCCATAATTTGCTTGGACAAGAGCGGATGAATTCGAGGGTTTCGTTCATGGGGCGGATCTGGCAGTGCAATATTCTCAGTTTCAACCGCTCCGGTGAGCAGCCCGTCTTGAGAATTTTTTGGTGGCATTGCTGTGGGAATGACCTCACCCACGAGAACCCAGTACATCATGGCTCCTAGATTGTAGATGTCTGTCTTTGGTGTAATTTCATTGCGATGTGCTTGTTCGGGCGCCATGTATCCAGGTGTACCCTGGATTCGCTTTTTTACGGTACCAATTGCACATGCTTGGCCGAGGTCGATAATTTTTACTTTGTTGTATTCATCAATCAAAACGTTATTTGGTTTGATATCAGCGTGCACAAATCCACGCTCATGCATGTGCGCAAGTCCACGGGCGGTTTGGCTAAAGATTTCAACTGCTTGAGCGTGATTTTTCGGTAACTGCTGATCGAGGGTCATTGCGTCAACGAGTTCCATAATCATTGATACGGCTGTGATTTTGAACATTTTCCGATGAAGGATAATTTTCGTGAGTTTTCTAATAGATTCGTGATCTAGTTTTGATCCAATTGCATACTCTTGTTCAACTTGATCAAGGAACCGTTGGGATTTTTCATCCGTTTTCTCAACATGTTTGAGGGCAGAAACTTGTTTGGTTTTTGGATGTTGCACGGCATACAACATCGATGCAGCACCTTCGCCTAGTTTGGCGAGGACGTTGTACGTACCTATTTTTCGAGGTTGTGCCGGTTTTGTACTCATAGAATCAATGTGTGGGTGTTACCCTTGTGCTGTTTCTTGTGCAGCACGATAGAAATGAATGCTAAGAGTACTCTTTTTTATGAATTGATTCAACTAGAAAGTGGATGCGATATCAAGCAATTGGCTGCGAAATAATGCCTCAGCGAAGAATTTGCCTGGGGATGGCGCCATATTTGGTGAGTTCTCAAGGTCAGAAGAAAGGTAGACATCGCTTGCTTTGATGGAGAGTTCGTTTTGAAGACGTTGCACAAGTCTTGATAAGTGCAGGATTTGGCGTTCGGTGAATTGGCGACGGTTACCGTTTCCTATCAAGCAAATTGTAATTAGGTTCTCATCCCAGTTTTCAGGATCAATAGAGATTGGGCGAGCCGCTTTTGTTTGTTGCACCCACCGATCACTTCCATGAACAACACCATCGCCAAGACCGTTTCCATTGCCAATTATGAAGTGGAAGGCAATCCCATCGAGCCCACCAGAGAGATGCGATCGCTGAATTGACTTTATGGAACCAGCGGGTTCACCTAGGTGTTGAATGACGATTCCCGACCACTTTGCTGTGTCGATGGGGATTTCCCCGTTGAATATAGGATCAACCTCGGGACGTTCGTTCATTGAAGAGATGTTTGTGAGGAGAACTCCACCTTGGATATCACCACCGCCTGCCTGCAAAAGAACAAGCATCGCAGACATGACAACAAAAAACGACGCCCAAACTATTTGTGTTCGTTTGGTTCGTTTCAAGTGCATCCATGCAAAATCGTTGGTCATTGGTGTCGGTATATCCTTGTCGAGCCCAAAAGCGCGCTCGTTAGTAGTTTATCGGGCAAAACCCCCCTGTGGACTTTACAAAGGGTGATATCGGACGAAAACTATAAAGACCGCGGGTGAATTAATCGTGTCATTTGGGATCGGACCTGACCAAGTGTGTGATCAACGATTATTTCACCCGGGGTCAATCTCATTCCAATCTCCACCATTTCTCCATTCTTTTGAATAAACTCACCCTCGGTGAGTTTAAGAAAAATGACCGCCGAAATCAATAAACTCACCGGGGGTGAGTTTTTCTTGAAGATGGCAGGAAACTGACCCCTTGGTGAAATAATCGCTGATATCGCAAAGCGTGATGATCTAAATCACACTAGTGCG
>JACNLW010000008.1 GCA_014381305.1 Planctomycetota bacterium | reverse complement strand
AATGTTGTTGGTTTCCACTTCCTCACAAGCGCGATTGCCATGCCACAAAATGCATACGTCACCAAAATATCTCCATACCACAGGCCGTATGCGTGAATCAAACCGAACAGAAGAAGCCAACACATCCGACTTGTTTGAAGAAGCCATGACGCATGCGCTTTCGCTTGTGCCCGCTCCATAAAAATACAAACACCTGCACCAAAGAGAATCGAGAAAATCGACATAAACTTTGTGTCTGCAAGGTAATGAAGGGTGAGCCAAGTCCACCAATCTGCTCCTGCCAAATCGTTATACACCGTTGGTAAATCGTATGCCGATGTCACCATCGAAAACGCGACGATGTTCATAAGCAAAATGCCAAGCACTGCTACGCCTCTAAGTACATCGAGTGAAACAATTCGTTCTTTACCTGTTACTGGATGTGAGAGTTGAATATCCAATGGAGTACTGCCTCTGTGTCCGCTAAATCTTCCAGAAGAAGATCGGGTGTCGACCTTGCAAGTGTAGCACGGTCATCGGATCCGGTGCAGACGGCTATGACGCGGCAACCAGCACCCTGTCCACTTGCAATGTCGTGCACAGTATCCCCAATCAACACAACAGAGCCATCGTTTCTGTGCTGTTTGATCGCTACCGGTGGCAAATCTGAACGAACTCTACCATCTGTTCCCCAAGCATTTGCAACAAAAATGGAATGGTCAATTCCAGCTGCTTGAAGTTTTAGTTTACCCGTTTCTTCGTAATTTCCGGTCACCAAACCCATTGTGACATGATTCATTTCGTAGCAAGCTTCGAGCAAACCACTAATTCCAGGCAGCACTTCCACGCATACGTTTTCTATATTTTGCTGAAGCGTTCTTGTGTATACCTCGCGAAATTTTTCATGTAACTCTGGCGTGTTCTTGATGCCATGCATATCACACACATCATTCCAAATCAGGGGATCAAGTCGACCTCCAACTTGGATGCCCTCCAGCGAACACGGCATTTCAAATAACTGCTCCGCAGCTTCTTCTATAGAACGAATCCCAATGCCTTCAGAAGAAAGCATCGTTCCGTCAATATCAAAAAGGATGAGCATCAGGCGCAGGCTGCAGAAACTGCAGTCGCGACTTTCGTTGCTGCGTCTTCAAGATCCATAGCCGTTTGCATCGTAGGAAGTTCGGTTTGGGCTGCTCGTAGAATTTCTCTTGCAGCATCCACATTTGTTCCCTCTAAACGCACAACAAGAGGTACTGTGAAGCCAACTTCCTTTGCGGCTGTAACGATTGCCTCTGCAATCACATCGCATCGCATGATGCCACCAAAAATATTGACAAGCACACCTTCTACTTTGTCGTCGGACAAAATAATTTTAAATGCTTCCGTGACTGTTTCCAACGTTGCAGTGCCACCGACATCAAGAAAGTTTGCTGGGTTTCCGCCGTGCAATTTAATAATATCCATCGTCGCCATCGCAAGACCTGCGCCATTGACTAAGCAACCTATGTTTCCATCAAGGGCAATAAAGTTCAAATCAAATTCCGATGCACGCAGTTCCGCGGGGTTTTCCTCAGTTGAATCAAACATCTCGCTAATCTGGGGTTGCCTGAACAATGCGTTATCATCAAAATTAAATTTCGCGTCAATCGCAAGGACTTGCCCGTCCGGATAAGCTTCACTTGCGGGTGTTACGATGAGCGGGTTAATTTCAGAGAGTGATGCATCTGTGTTATTCACGAGTGCAACCAATCTCAACATAATGTTGGCCGCTTGACCAACTTGCTTCCCTTGGAAGCCAAGTTGAAACGCCAACTCCCTAGCTTGATATGGTTCAAGCCCAGCGAGAGGGCAAATTGGGACCGTAAGAATGGCATCTGGGTTTT
This sequence comes from Planctomycetota bacterium, assembly GCA_014381305.1. GTDB lineage: Bacteria > Planctomycetota > Phycisphaerae > Phycisphaerales > SM1A02. The sequence continues at coordinate 1,548 of JACNLW010000008.1, read as the reverse complement.
CATGCGCCACTGTTTCAATCTCGACCCCACCTTCACTTGATGCAATGAGTGCATTTGTACCACTACCGCGATCGGTTGTAATGGCAAGATAAAACTCTTTATCGATCTCAACGCCATCAGCAATAAGGAGTTTTGTGACATCAAGACCTTCTGGGCCCGTTTGAGCAGAAATCATAGGGTTGTTAAACATGAAGGTAGCGGCTTCTTCAACTTCTTCTTCTGTTTTACAGAGTTTGACGAAACCCGCCTTCCCTCGACCGCCTGCATGCACTTGCGCTTTCACGACAAGAAGCGTGGAGCCTTGCCCAAAAAGAGTTTTAGAGGCACTCATTGCTTCTTGCAGGGATTGGACCATCATGCCCTCTGGAACTGGAATTCCAGAATCAGCGAGTAATTGACGAGCTTGATATTCATGTATTTTCATAGAATCACCTATTATAGAGCAACAAAAGGAGAACGGCTATGGCACAAACACCCTCGGCAATGGTCTCATTACACACTCCAATGCCTTCATTTTTACTCTCAGACGCTCTTGGAAATCCATGTGATGTTTCAGTTGATTCAAAAGGCACGCTCATCATTTTTATGTGTAATCACTGCCCATTTGTCATCCATGTTGCAACGATTTTGGAAGAAATTCACACACGTTGCGAAGCAAGTGATATCCAGATGATTGGTATCAGCTCGAACGATATTGAAGCGTATCCTGATGATAGCCCTGAACATATGATTGAAACGGCAACCCGTTTTGGTTGGACATTTCCGTATCTCTTCGATAGTGACCAAGAAGTTGCGAAGGCCTTTGGGGCAACTTGTACGCCCGATGTCTTCCTCTACGACGCCGATGCAAAACTCTATTATCGAGGTCAATTTGATGATTCTCACCCGTCCGATGGCGTTGCAAATGGGCGCGATTTGATTCACGCCATTGAAGCGTTGCTCAGCGGCGATTCGCCACCTAGTGACCAACACCCCGCCATTGGTTGCAATATCAAATGGAAAGTGTAATTCTGCAAAGAAAAATCTCTGCTTTTTCTACACACCCCTCAAAAGTGGCGCATACTACCCATATACAACTTCGGACTCCCAGACTGGGACGATTCCTACACCATACCCCCTACAGGGTAACACAGGTTCAGCAGAAACCTGTTTCGGGGGATATACGAGAGGAGCCGCCCCAGTCTTCTTTTTACCTGAAAAATTCCGCACAACGCGAGCAATCGACGTATGATGAACTTTGAAAGAAACAAAACAATGTTTTGAAACGTTCTAATGGAATAGAAGATTACAATCGTCGAAATCTTCAAATGAAAACAGGAGGTTCACTATGAACAGAACAATTATTGGATTAACAATTACCGCAATAGCAACAACTTCGCTTCTTGGATGCACGAAGACTGAAGAAGGTGCATCATGGGGCGCTGGCATCGGCGCACTCGCAGGTCAAGCCATTGGTGGTGACACTGGTGGAACACTGATCGGTGCTGGTATCGGTGCGATTGTTGGTGGTGCTGTTGGTAATAGTCAAGAACAAGAAGCACAGCAACA
>JACNLW010000074.1 GCA_014381305.1 Planctomycetota bacterium | reverse complement strand
TCTGTGCAATGTTCCGTTTCAAAAACAGCTCCCCAGAAAATCTAGAGAGCTGTTTGAGAAGAGATTGTGAAAACCCCACTTTGCTGGGCTTTTTCTTTTTCAAAACATATTACTTAGGGACATTCACCCCATCCTGCGATGAGGATAAGTAAATCGTTGATGTCTGCGGTGCCATCTTCATCGAGATCACCTTCAGGCGTTCCAAAAACACTCATCAAAAAGAGTAAGTCATCAATATCAATTGCACCGTCTTCTATGAAGTCGCCAAGGCACGCAGTACAATCATCTGGCATAACTGGCAGTTTTCCGATCGGTAATGAAGCTGCTAAAGCAAATCTTCAACAAGCTATGCTTGTTCGGCTTCAATCAATTTCTACGAAACAAAACCGCGAACTTACCGTTCGCAAAGATGTGCATAACGCACTTGATAATCTGAACGCATCGTGGCTGACGCATATAGCTGCGTTATATCAACTTGATGCAGCGCAAAAAAACCATGATGGTGTCAAACGTTTATACAAACACAATCAAGTAACTAGTACAACTGTGACAAACGCAATCATGACGCTCGGACAAGCCAAGAGCGCTGTCCTGCAAAGCGAAGTGAGGTACCAACTCGCCATGGTTCAACTCGCAACTGCAACAGGCACTCTCATGGGGCACAGCCAAGTAGAATGGAATACAGAAATGCTACAACATCCTACAGAGTAGTTCCTCTACTCAAATTTCTATCATTGTGAATGCTCGGGAAGAAAAACCTCTGCCATCATGCATCGTGCGCTACCACCGCCACATGCTTCAATAGTATCGAGAGAACTGTGCAAAATCGCACCGTGCTTTTGAATTGCAGAAATCTGAATGTCATCTAACGATTCATACGCAGAGGTTGACATGACAACGCAAGTTTCATTACCAATGACTTGCAACATATTCCCAGCGAATCGATTCATTTGTGCTTCTGTTATTTCAATAATTTCCTTGCCAGTTGTTTGGAGTGATTCAACAACCCTTGCACGTTCCTCGTTATCATCGATCGAATCCAAGCAGACTATTGCAAACGAATCGCCAACAGACATCATAACATTCGTGTGATACACAGGAAGGCGTCGCCCATCAACAGTTTGATACGCACTGAAAGCCACCGACTGATACCCAAAATCTTTGCAGAATTGTTCGAGTGCTACGTTGTGCGTTCTTTGAGAAATTGCCGCATAACAAATATTGTTTATGCGATCGAGCACCATGCTTCCAGTGCCCTCAAGGTAGACATCTTTATTTTCTAAACCAGTGTAGTCCACGATTTCTTTCACGGCAAATCCGTGCGTCGTTCTTAATGAATGCAAAATATCTTCACGGCGCTCACTTCTTCTATTTTTCGCAAACATCGGATACAAACCAACTCTGCCATCAGCGTGAAATGAAACCCAATTATTTGGAAAAATCGAATCGGGCGTACTTGGCATTTCTGTATCTTCGAAAATAACAACGTGCACACCAGCATTTTTCAACACAGTAACAAAATCATCAAATTCACAAAGCGCCCTACCTTGGACTTGTTCACGCGAAACATTTTCTAAAACATGCTGATAATAATTGTTGGTTGCGGTCTGCTCGTTGTACCGAAAACAAACCGGCTTAATCATCAAAATGCTATCTGCGCATTGTTTCATTTATTCTCGGATCAACGGCATTGTGGAACAGCGCAACAGCCCGCCCATCTTGCTCGTTTCAGCATACGGAATTTCTTCGACCGTAAAGCCAAGGTCGCGCAACGCTTGATTTAGACGTGTGAATCCTACTTCAGAAATAATGACATTCTCAGAGATTGAAAAGATGTTTGTATTCATCTCATACATCTCGTCTTGTGTAATTTCTATGATATTTTCTTCGCCAAAATAATTAACCAAAAACGCAATATCTTCAGCGTGTTTAAATCCACCCTTGTACAAAATAGCTTTATCTTTACCAATTGGTTGAAAGCAACAGTCTAGATGTAACGAGTTGGCTCGTGGATCTTTATCAGATTTAAGTAACTCGAAACCCTTCACGGTTTTATCAGGAAATGTTCTGATTAGAAATTCAAGACCAGCCCTGTTTGTTCTTGCGGATGTAAAGGTTTGAAAAACTTCATCCTCAGCATACCCTACAAATATAGACTCATTCCAAGGCATGACATCACCTCCCTCAGCCCTTGCTTCCGAAGGCATTGAAATGACATGGCTTGGATCAATCGCTTCCAACAATTCATCGAGCGCTGGCGTTTCGCCTCTTCGCTGCTCAATGATATTTGGCAGCACAAGTTTATCTTCTATGGCAAATGCAATGTCCCGTGAAAATATCTGATTTACACCTTTGATACTCTTTGGTCTGAATACTTGTATGTCATACTTATTGAGAACCCCTACCAGTGCAAGCATTTCAGTAGAACAAGCTTCTTCAGTTGGATAAGTACCTGCCAAGACATGCTTCTTCGATTTCGGGTCGTAGCATTCCTCTAAAGTAGGCGTGCCGCCAAAATCGTCGGCAATACCAACGAGGACGGCCTTTAACTGGGCAGTTTCATTGTGAATGTGTACTTGCATCATTAGAACACAGTATTTTACATTCAATTACATTTTCTTGGGGAAGAAGAAAGCCCTACACCTTAATCAGCCTTTAAATCCCTCAAAGCAGCACATAAACGATCGATGTGCTCCTGTTCATGCGCTGCGGAAACTTGGACTCGTATTCGAGCAGTTCCTTCTGGCACAACTGGATATCCAAAACCAATCGCAAAAACGCCCAGATCAAGAAGTTTATTGCTCATCGAAATTGCAGTCGCTGTTTCGCCAACAATGATTGGACAAATTGCTGTTGGTGACTCTAACACTTCAAAGCCAACCTCAGCGATTCCTCTGCGTACTGCAGCAACGTTATCACGAAGTTTTTGAACGAGTGACGGAGTATTGGCAAGCGTATCGATTGCTGTCTTTGCAGAACAAGCAACTGTGACTGGCAGTGCATTTGAAAAGAGCGTTGGTCTCCCTCGTTGAACAAGTAATTCAACTGCTTCTCGCTTGCCCGCAACGTAACCACCCGCCCCGCCACCGAGTGCTTTACCAAGCGTGCCAGTGAAAATATCAATATCCGCGCCAGCCATACCGTAATGTTCGTGCGTACCGCGGCCAGTCTCGCCCATCACGCCAGTGCCGTGCGAATCGTCAACAACAAGGACTGCGCCGAACGCATCGCACAACGCACGGATATCTGGAAGCAAGGCAATGTCGCCTTCCATCGAAAACACGCCGTCGGTGATGACAAATATTGAACCATCACCCGAACGTTTTTCAGTCGCTGTAACCAGCGCCTCTCGAAGCGATTCCATATCGCTGTGTTTGTAAATACACTTTGAAACGCCACGATGAATCGCAGTCGTTAAACGCATCGAGTCAATAATGCATGCGTGATTCAGTTCATCGGACACAATCACATCTCCATCTTGGCAAAGGGTTGGAAACGTTGCTTCGGTAGCGTTCCAGCAAGAAACGAACGTGTAACTTGCTTCCACTCCGAGGAATGATGCGATTCGTTCTTCAAGCGCTTCGTGGGGTGCAAAAGTACCGCAGATAAATCGCACAGAAGAAGTTCCAGCACCGTACTTGCGAAGCCCTTCGATACCCGCCTTAACAACATCAGGGTGGTTCGCTAATCCAAGGTAATTGTTTGAACAAAAACAATCGACTTCACCGCGACCTCTAATTGAAATTCGAGGGCCCATTGGAGATTCGATTATTTGCAGCTTCTTAAGTTGCCCTGTTTCTTCGAGGTGCGAAAGAATTGCGGAAGATCGATCGATAAAAGTTGTACTTGTTGTTGTCATGAGACACTTTCATATTGTTTTGTAATTCGCGGAACAAGATATTCTTCAAATGCTTTTTCAAGTGTATAGGTTGGTGCAAACCCCCAGTCATTTCCTGCAACGCTACAATCAAGCGCTTCTGGCCATGAGTCTACGATGGCTTGCCGACGTTCGTCAGGTTCAAAACTTATGTTTGCTTTAGGAAAATGTTGCTTGACAAGTTCTGCAACTTCGCCTGCTGAAGGACTAAAACTCGCAATGTTGTAGACGATTTGCGTCAACGAGTTTCTTGGTGCTGCTGCTAACTTAAGCGTAGCATCAATTGCTTCTGGCATTGTCATAAATGGGATGCGCGAGTCTTCTCGAATAAAACATTTGTAAGGCACACCCCTTGCAGCAGCATGTAACATTTCAGGGACGAAGTCACTCGTCCCGCCTGTTGGAATAGTTTCAGCAGAAATCAGGCCGGGATACCGAACGCAACGAAAATCAACGACTCCGCGGTTTTTATCGTCACCCGCAACACTGTCTTGTGCGAGTTGCCGATAGGAATGTGCGTAGTAGCGACCAAGGTGTTCGCAATACAATTTGTTACAACCGTACATCGTTGAAGGTTTGCAATATTCGTATTCGGAGACTGCCCCTGCTTGTATTTTTTGAGTCAGCGAACCAAAACCGTATACCGCGATGGAACTAGGAAAAACAACTTTGACCGGTTCGCCGTACATGCGGCCTTGCTCTGCAGCGATCTGCAAAATGTTCACTGTTCCATTGACATTCACTTGATGTGCAACTTCAGGGGCAAGTTCTGCACGCGTGCTCAGCACCGCTGCGAGGTGATATATTTCCTTCACTTGATACATCGCAAGAAGGCGATCGAGTGCATCGCGATCGCATACATCTGCAAGATATGTTTCAGCGCACTGCACGCGGAGCGACTGTTCGATGTCACGAAGATCAGTTGCGACAATGTCAAGGTTCCTATCTCCGCTGAGCGATGAAATCAAACCATGTCCGACTTCACCGCCAGCGCCAGTGATAAATACTGCTGGTTTTCTACGTTCGCCTAAATTGCTTTGCTCCATATTGCATATTCTAGTATCTTGTGCGAGATGTTAGGCATGCAAAGCAAGAATAGCGATATACAGAAATGGCGCGCGTTTTATCGCGAGAATTCGTACCCTGAATTGGCTGAAACCTCAGTTTCCCCATGCAAGGTGGTCGATGATTGCGGAACGAAGAAATTCCTTCTTAAGTTACACGATGGTCTTGAAACAGAGTCAGTTATTTTGCCAATCGAAGGTTTCAAGAAAACGAGGCACACTCTTTGTGTATCGTCTCAAGTTGGGTGTGCCATGGGATGTGATTTCTGCCAAACAGCCCAAATGGGGCTGCTTCGGAATCTTACTACAGCTGAAATTGTTGCCCAGTGGCATGGGGCGCATCACGCACTTGGAACCAAAATAGACAATATCGTTTTTATGGGAATGGGTGAACCGCTCGAAAATCTTGACGCTGTAATTCCAGCAATTGAAATACTTGCCGACAATAACGGACCTGCAATTGCTAGTTCAAAAATCTGCGTCTCGACTGTTGGCAGAATTGAAGGGATCAAATTACTTGCCGCCATGGCACGAACCGATGGATTCAAACGATTGACCCTTGCGTTTTCTGTAAATGCACCAAACGACGAAGTTCGGAAGCAAATCATGCCTCTCGCCCGCGCTGTTTCGATGGAACAGTTACGAGATGCAATTATGATGTACCCTCGCCACGATTGCGGTGGTGTACTTGCGGAGTATGTTTTGATTCCGGGAGTTAACGACAGCGATGCAGATGCATTGGAAATTTGTGAATATCTCAAACCAATCGGCTGCGGTCTCAATGTAATTCCTTACAACCCCCGCGACGACAGCCCTTGGCCTTCGCCAACTGAGGAATCTGTAGACCGCTTCGTCTCCATTGCAAAAACCACAGGGCAATTTGTCCGCCGGCGGATCACGCTCGGTCGTGACACTATGAGCGCCTGCGGCCAACTTGGCAACAAATAACCTCACCCCTAGAGAAACTCACCCCCGGTGAGTTTCTTATTTTTTCGTTACAAATCTGAGAAACTCACCCCCGGTGAGTTTATGCTAAATCTAAACAAAAACTGATTAATTCACCCCCGGTGAGTTTTTGCTAAATCTAAACAAAAACTGATTAATTCACCCCCGGTGAGTTTATGCTAAATGTAAGCAAAATTGAATAAACTCACCGGGGGTGAGTTTATTCGGAGGTGAGTTTATTTTGAGGAGGCGATTTTGAGGAAGTTAGCGAGGTATTGCCCACTTTGGTTGTAATCGTTTACTACAGCGCCGTGGAATTGTTCTGAGTAGCAAGGGCGTTCAGTAGATTTAAGCGTTTGGATATAAGAAGTGTGCGCAGTTTCGACGAATTCGGTATAGCGAGGATCTTCAAGAAACAAAGGGCTGATCGCCCAACTATGAATTTCGACCGCGCGAAAACCATCTGAAATGCCTTCAAAAATTGGGTCGCTCTTGTATTCTGGCACAACTTCGACAAGCGATGGAATTTCACCTCTTGTAATTCTAAACATTGTGCTATCAAACCACCCCATCCAATGTGCAAAACTATGCCCATAGGCCATCGCATAAAATTCATTGCCAGCACAAATACCCATCATTGGGATGTCGTCAACCTCTCGATACACTTCAAATTCGCCGTAATATTCAAACATTGGCAAGTTTTGCCAATCTGCATTATTACCGCTAAAAATAATTGCCATTGGTTTATTGGGTAGAGATTTCAGCACTTGTAAGGACATTTTGAAGTGTGGAACTGTCACAGTTTGATGCCCTTGTGCTTCGACGAACGCGGCAAGTTGCGTATACGTAAAACCATTCATCTGATTCCCAACAATAAGGACGTAATCGCCTTCTGGAACAGTTGGTGTTTCCGGTTCGCCTTTCACATAAGGAATAATGCAATTGAGTTGTCCCTGCAAAGCATTTTGTGTTGAGATAGATAGACGATAATAACGTGCATGAACAGGTTCAAAGTCGATGATATTTCGATACGTGTCATTCCCAACAACTTTTGTTCCTTGAATATCGACCCACTGAACACCATCACTACTTCCTTGCCAAACAAAATCCTTCAGCCAACCAGCGCCAAGTGTGGAGTTTCGTGTTGACAACATCCAAAACCTTCTTACTGGAGTTGGTTTTCCCATATCAAACATTACCCAAGATTGATGATTTGCTCCGGCTGGCTCACTGTTCCAATACGTAACTTGGCCTTGGTCATTCCAATCAATGATGTTCTTCGCATCCTGCCCACCTGAAACAGTTATATCTAACACTTCTGCACGAAGGTAACCCGAAAAGGTTTGTGAGTTCTCAACATCAACATAAAACCGCGTCGTGTTCCAATCACTCTCGCCCGCCTCAGTAACTGTTTTTGCCCGCCAATAATATGTTCCATCATCGAGGGCGTCTTCCACTTCTATTTGCTTTTCAGAAATGTGTGGATTTTGCTGTGTTATCCCTTCATACCGAAGCAACACTTCTTGAAAGGATCTCTCTCTTGAAAGCTCATACGTGATTGTGTACTGCTCTACGCCTTCAGGATTGCCCACAGAAAGTATTGGCTGCGTGTTCGTGCAAACAACATCAAGCTGGGGATTATTGTTAAAGGTAGGGTGTGGAACTGTGAGAACAAATAACAAGGGAATAAACATTAGGGGGTCCTTTTAAAAAAACTGCCTCAAAGAGTTCTTTGAGGCAGTTTAGTCGATTACAAAGTGCTGTTGTTAGCGAGGTTGAGGTCCACCACCGCCGCGAGCTCCAGATCCACCACCCGAACCTGCATTACCAGAACCACGGTTCCCGCCGCCGCGATTGTTTCCACCAGTGTTATTCCCACCTCTTCCAGGAGGGCCGCCACCATTACGGAAGTGCTCACGAATTGCTTCGCGTTCTGAATCGCTAATTTCTCCGTCGCCATTCTTATCAAATTGCTGCATAAATGCTTCGCGGTCACCGTCAAAACCTCCTCGCCGATCACCTCGGTCACCCCGATCACCACGATCGCCGCGTCCTCGATTTTCACGTGGTTCACGCTTCTTCAAACCGCCAAGCGCTTCAATTTGCGCTTCTGTGAGGAGAAGACGAAGTTGTTCCAAAGAATTTTCTTCTACTGTTGCACGATTTTCTTCAGCTTTGCGAATTGGACTTTCTGCACGCTCGGATTGACCGCCAGACATTCTCGATCTAAATCTGTTCATACGATCCAATTCTTCCTGAGACTCCCAGCGTTTTGTAGCGGAAAGAATTTGCTCATTTGCATATTGCAAGTCCGTCAACAAAGCGTCATACAATTCAACAACGGAGATCAGGATATCTGGATCGACATCTTCAAGTTCCATTGCTCCAAGGTACGCTCGCTCAACACGTGTAGTCCTGAAAATTCTTGGATACGCTCGTTCACGTGCTAGATGTGCGAACGCCGAGCCTTCTTCAGAAGGTAATGCCATTGCAATTTGTTCAACTGCATCATCATTGATTTGGCGTACTGTTTCAGCAAGTCTTGCTTGTTCCTTCATAACACTGTCGCCTGAATTATCGTTTGTTCTAAATGAAGACATGAGCGAACCTTGATTTTCAACAAGGTGATCATCTCGACTCTGCAATGCTGCAGTCACTGTGACATCCCAGTCATTGATCGCAGGAATTAACTCTGTAAGAGTTGCGTCATCAAACTCTTGTTGCTCAACTAAACTCATTACATCTAGTGTCTCGCCGCTCAATCTGCCCTTCGGGAGCAATCGATCGCGAATCAGCATTCGTTGCAAGGGTGGCCAGAGAAGAAGTTGCTCCTCGGTAAGGACTGCAACCAAATCGGTTTCGAATTCAATTCGCATTTGCCTCTTCAGTCGAAGTTGATCGGTTACGTACAGTGCTAATTCCTCCATCGCAGCCTGTCTCTCTGGTGATTCCCACTGTGCAGCACGAGCATCATTCATCTGTTGACGAATTTCATCCATCTCTGTGTTCAAGCGGTCTTGCAATTCCTGCATTCCATCTTCGCCCTGAAGTTGTCGAGTAGAATCCATTTTTTCACGGATCTCTCGCATGCGTTCTCTCAATTGCTGAGACTCTTGGCGAGCGGGACTCTCTTCGTTGCCCCGCATATTTGAAAAAGAATTTCGCATTCCTTCTTGGCTTGCTTCTGATGCTTCCCTAAATGACTCATCATAATCTCGAAGAATTTGCTCAACAATCATCGTCTGCTCATCATCAAGGGTAAGAGTTTCATTAAAATGCTGGAGATCTCTCAACATGTAATCTGGAGAAATGCCCCCAGCCGTAATCCGAGACATCATCCCGCCTCCACGACCACCGCGACCCCCTGGTTGCGCGAAGAGAGTCGATGTACAAGAAAAAATTGCTGCTGATAGAACTATAGTTTTTAGTGAAAATTTTAAAAAACGCATACGTTACTCCTTTTATGTGAACGCGCCCAAACCAACGGGCAGATTGGTTTAACGCCGTGTGCCGTGAAATATTTCAAATATTTTCATTTTTAGACTAAATTATTTTTGCAACGAAAAGGGGATTGTTGATTCGTAATAGGCTATTCGAGGAGGTGAGCAGCCGAGATTCACTGTGATTAAATCAATTCTAACATTACAACCGTGAAAAGTAGCGACTGCCCTTAGTTTCGCCGCTGCTCTACGCATACAACGCCGCTTCTCATGCCCTACTGTGACTCTTGGATCTTTTGAAGGATTTTCAGTCGCACGCACTTCGACTAAGGCGAGCGTTTCTCCTTTTGGCGAAACAGCCAAAATATCAATTTCATCTTTGTCTACGCGAAGATTTCTCTTCACAATCCGCCACCCCTTCTTGCGCAAGAACCGAGAGGCTAATTTTTCGCCCTGTTCACCCGTTGATTTCGGTTTCCAAAAGAACACTGTTAATGCATATACCGCGTGACTGCTACATGCAAAATTCGATCGACCATCTCATTAAACTCATCATAACTTCCATCAGCAAGAATGCGTTCGAGAAAACGATTTTCCTCAATCATGCTCCGAACGCTATATAAATATTCACGCAAACGCAATTGAATCTGCGGCTCCCAAATAGAAGCTAATTTTTGTTCTTGTATCTTAATAATAGTAAACCAATAAGAGGAAGAAGCAATTTTAATCGGGCCAGCAATTTCGCCTTCATCTAAATCGACGATGTGTGTTTTGATTGAATCCGCAACATCAATTTCAGCCAATCCTTCTTCACCAAGTTCAAACGTATCCCACACACCGCCGTTATCCATGCCCGCGCTTGTTGCAACGGTAGAAAATGATTCGCCTCGAGTAAACAAATCATCTACGATTACAACTTCTTCATCGCTCGAAACTCGAATCATGCCAAGAGTCACGGTTCCAGCAACATTGAACTGATGTTTGTTTTTCTCCCATTCACGCAGTACATCACGCCACGTCACTTGGATATGAGGTGATACTTTTTCGCGAAGCAATTGATCAATCAAGACTTGTTGCTGTTTGAAATCTAAATACTCATCTACTGTTTGCCCTTCTTCATCAAGCAATTGCCGCGTCACCGCACTTTGACTACCACCAGCAGATGACGCCATGTCTTCGCGAACTCGTTGTAGATATGAAAACAAGCCTCGTTTTTCTTCAACGGTCATCCCCGACTTCGCCTCGGACAACAACAGTTCACTCTTCACCACTGCTTGCATTTGATTAGCAATTTGCTGCTTAGCGCTATTTTTAAAAGCAGTAATATCGAAATTTGATTCTTCAGAAAGAACAAGAAGCTGATCTGCAATAGGTTCAAGAATTTCGTTTGCAAAAATAGGACGACCATTTACTTGGCCAACTAACGATTCAACAATTACTGCTGCGTCAACTCGCTTCGGAACCAAAACAGATTCTTCGACAACAAATTCAAACTCTGCGAGTTCTTCGTTCACTGACTCTTCAATCACTGACTCTTCAATAAAAAGAACCTCCTGAGGCGAGGTAAGTTTGGCACCATCGCCAACAAAATCAGCAGGTGTGATCGTCTGCCGCGTTTCTTGTAAAACCTTCAACTGTGTTGTGCACCCTAGAGTTAAGGTGCAGACGACAAGTATTGCAATCCATCGCTTCATCTGTAGCATTGTACCCTCGAATTTGTCTATAATGCGCAAATTATGCCTTTTGGCAGTTCCCCTCACGTAATTGGAGAGACACAATGACCGAATCACAAGAAACACCAGACGTTGCACCAAAAATCGAAATTGATGCTGACTGGAAAGCGGAAGCCCAAGCCGAAAAAGAAAAACTTGCCCAAGCTGAGCAAAAGGTAGAAGAAAGAACAGAAGCAAGAAAAACTCCTGATGCAGATTTCCGAGGATTACTCGGAGCCCTTGCATCACAAGCACTTATGGGCCTTGGAATGCATCAAGATCCAAGCGGCAAGGGCGTCATGGTCGATCTTGAAGGGTCGAAATTTGTCATCGATCTCATCGGTGTCGTCGAGGAAAAGACCAAGGGCAACCTATCGGAAGAAGAAGCAACGGAGTTAAAGCAACTCCACAGCGAGTTGCAGAATCGTTTTGTACAAATCGCCCAACTCGTTGCAGCCCAAGGCCAAGGCGAAGGTGTTCCCCAAGGAGCCCCTGAATCCCCTGCAGTTCCCGGAATCATCGACCCATCGGCGTAACTACAGCCATATGAAAACAAGTCTTGCCGTAACAAGCAACATCGCGGCAGTCTGCAAGAGAAACAACTGCCTTGGCAACTGTTTCCACCAGATGATTGGTAACAAAAATGCCCAGACCATGAGGAACCGGTCAAAGACAAATCCTTGCGTACATGCATACAAGATCCATCCGATTGTGAGGGTGTAAAAAGTGATGTGCGCTGCGACTTCCTTCTGGGAGGTTCGATGCAAACCAACAAGACCAGCAAGCCCAACGCCAGCAAGCAATGCCAAAATTATTTTTTGAATAGTTGCATCGCCAGACACTAACTTCACTGCTGTACCGACAATACCTTGGAACCGTTGTGTCGGGTTGTCATAATCAATTGTGGATGGGACGAATAAATCCGGCGTTGCGAAAATTACCAAGAGAATGCCAACAACCGCCCCGCCAAAAAGCCACCTTCTATTTGATTTTTTCTGCCATGCATACACTACAAATATGCCAACGAACGGAGCGAGTGCGGCAGCTAGATATGAAAGGCTTTCAAGTCTAAATCCAAGTCCATGTAAGTTTTGATACTTCGGACTCACCAGTCCATCCCATCGGATCCACAGTGGGATCCGCGACAATCCAGCAAGTGCACCCGCCACCCACCACGGCCAACTTCTTATCCCGTCACGCAAAAAGGCGACTATACAAATTGCACCCACAAGAGCAACAACGTGTATGCGACTGTGGAGGGCAATTGCAACAAGTAGTCCAAAAATAATTGGCGAAAGATACTTATACTTATCTCTCGTTCTCATGTAGAGGGCTACTGCGAGAAGTTCAAACAAAATAAATGAAATTTCTCCCATCACAATTTCACTAAACACGAGCACGTAGGGCAAAAGCAACCACCCAACTGCGACTGCGAGATGCCCACCTCTACGCACTCCGCAAAGAGATGCGATGTACGCGAGCACTGCCATGCAGCCGATACTGCTTAAAACACTGACCAAACGCAGTGCGTTCAACGAACCGCCGAAGAGTTCCCCAAAAAATGCATAAGGCCAAATCATCGCAGGACCTTTTGTTTCTTCGAAGTCAATTGCTGTTTGCACGCTCCAGCCCTGATCAATCAAGTCGTTAATTGGCTGGGTAATATATTGTTCATCAAAGACAACACCCAATTGCAATATGTTCGAAGAATACCGAACCCCAAGCAAGACAATAGCAACAAATAAAACTGCCCCAATCATCCATCCCCAATCATGTTTCGGTGAACTACGCATTTCGCTGGCTTAAGATATTGACATAAGAATCTGAAGGACAACGACGTAACACTTCTTCTGCGGTTGCCGGTTCAACCGCTCCAGTTACATCATCAACAATCGTAAAATCGAAACCCAGAGATGCAAGCCAATCTAAGAGCGAAGCCGCGTCGTCACCTGCATCTTTTAATTGTGCTGGAGACAATTCCCAGATTACTTTCACAGACGTATTGTTTTTGAGCAATCGCTCCATTCCGTGAAACGCTGCGGACTCTGCGCCTTGCACATCCATTTTAATCAAATCAACTCGATCTTCGCTGCTGAAAAACTCATCGAGTTTCACGCAATCGACTGAGATTCCTTTTCGACTCGCACTATGATAAATTTGATGATCACCAGAATTAAAAGTAGAAGCGTGCAACTGCACACTCCCTGCAACATTTGAAACCGCAGCGTTGACAAGTTCTGGATGCAAACTATTTGTCGCTGCATTTCGTGACAACATCGCAAAATTTTCTGGGTGCGGTTCAAAAGCAACAACACGCCCACTTTTTCCAACCCATTTTGCTGCCGGCATTGTGAAGAGGCCAACATGGGCGCCTATGTCAATGAAGGTCATCCCCTCTTTTAGGATTGATTGCATGATGTGTGTTGTGACCGGTTCGTATTCGCCAGTAGATTCAGCTTCAAGCGTGACCCCAAAGTCGCCACTTGGCAATTCGAATTGTAGGCCACACCGTTCCATTGAACCTTGTTGTTTTATTTTGAGTATCGCTACTGCCATGAATCGCAGGGGTGGAAAATGTTCCAACATTGGTCGAATGAATGGAGCGAGGCGTCTTCGCAAGTTTGAAAATGTGCTACTTTTTTGCATTGAGATCCTGCATTGTGGTATCGACCACCTGCGTTTCGTTCATGAGAAGGTCGCCAATAATAGAGTCTGCAACCATCAAACCGGCAGGTGTGAGTCTCAAACCATCTTTCCACTCGAGAAGGCCTTCCCGAACATACCCCTCAATAACTGCTCTTCGCCACCTGCCACCGGGAATTTCCAAAAGTTGCTCGATCCGCTCACTAGAAAGACCATCGCGCAATCGAAGTCCCAACATCAAAGATTCCCCCGCTTGGCCGCTTGCTGAAAGACATTCCACATCTTCCACAGGTGGCAATGCACTATTGGACATGTAGTTCGAAAGCCTTGGAATGTTTCGCCATCTTCGACCAGCGACGTGCCCTGCTGCTGCGGGACCAAATGGCCACCATGAATCGTTATTCCAATACATCAGATTATGTTTGCATCTGCGGTTTGGTTTTGCGTAATTGCTCACCTCGTATTGTTCATACCCTCTTGAATCCAAAATCGACATCGTTTCCTCGAACATTAGTGATTCTAGGTCTTCATCAAGTTTCTGAATTTCTCCACGTTTTTCGCGGACATATAGTGGAGTGTTGGGTTCATACGTCAATGCATAGGAACTGATATGGTCAGGTGCAAGATCTACGGTGAGTTGTAGGTCATTTCGAAACACTTCCATCGTTTGATGTGGAATGCCGAATATCAAATCAAGGTTGATATTTTCGATTCCTGCTTTTCGAAGACTCGACATACTCCGAGCGACACTTTCAGGTGCATGCCAGCGTTCGAGCCTTTTGAGGCAATCTACATCGAAGGATTGAGCACCAATACTTGCCCTGTTCACGCCTGCATCTGCAATACGATTTGCAATATCTGGAGTTACGGTTTCTGGGTTCGCCTCGATTGTCCATTCGTATTGTTCTGCAAACGTAAAATTCGCTGCGATCGCTTCAAGTATGCTAGAGAGTAATGGTCCATTCAAGAGTGTGGGCGTACCACCGCCAATAAAAATAGTCTCAATCGGTTGTTGTATATATGGTGCAACTGAAACGAACTCGGAAAGAAGCCGCTCGACGAACTTCTCCTGCTGCAGATCGTCACCAACAATGCTGAAAAAATCACAATAATGGCATTTATGGAAGCAAAACGGGACGTGCACATACAGTCCACAAACGCCAGAAGCACTTTCAAGCCAAGGGGTTGCGGTCTTAAGGGTTGTTAAAGAAGTTTTTTCTTGTGCTGTTCCACTGTTCTTGGTAAACTGGGGTAAGTTCAGAGGGGTTTCGGAGATTCGGGGGTTGTGTGGTTCAGCAGGCACAATGCACATTCTAGGGACTTCTGAGAGAAACTTATGGGAATCGAACTCACCATCACGAACCAAGACGGAACAAGCCGCTCTTTTGAATTGTCGAAAGATCGAACAACGATCGGTCGCCGCAGAAACTGTGATCTCCATGTCGCTCTCCCAAATGTAGCACCGCTCCACTGCGAAATCAAACTTGCAGGCGGTTTGATCCGACTTCTCAATCGCGACCCTGACGCCGAGACGTATCACAATGGAAATGCTGTAACTGCCGCCGACCTCATACATGAAGATGTTGTAAAGATCGGACCGGTGGAGTTCACAGTTTCTGTTAAAGATGACGAAACTGTTATTCGCAGGCTTTGATACTCCAGCGAATACACAATAACACTATGAAATTTTGAAGATTTTCTCGCTCTCCCTAGTTAGAATACGCAGATGCAAACTAGGCAAAATACCGCTATCGTTGGTCTTCAGTGGGGAGATGAAGGCAAAGGGAAAATCGTCGATTTGCTTACAGCAAAACACGACGTCATCGTTCGGTACAACGGCGGGGCAAATGCTGGGCACACTGTGGTGGTTGGAGATGAGAGGTATGCACTTCACCTAATTCCATCAGGCATTTTATACAAAGACAAACTCTGCGTCATCGGAAACGGCGTTGTTGTTGACCCTGTACAACTCATCAAAGAAATCGACACGCTTCGCGACCGTTCCATTGAAGTTGGGGAAAACTTAAAAGTATCAGACCGTGCGCATGTTGTGATGCCGTATCACAAAGAACATGACGCGGCACTTGAGCGAAAACTTTCGCAAGCCGCTGGCAAAGGCGACCAATCGATTGGCACAACGAAACGCGGAATTGGTCCCGCTTATGCTGACAAAGTACACCGAGCAACTGCCATTCGCATGGGCGATTTACTTGACCATGAAACGTTGCTTGAAAAGTTAAAAACTACTTGTTCAATTCGTTGCACTGAATTGACCGCACTTGGCGTTGATGCGCCCCCACTTGACCCACATGCACTTGCAGAAGAGTACACAAGGTATGGCACGCAACTTGCGCCACATATTATTGACACAGTGTATGAATTGCATGACTGCGTGAATGACGGTAAATCTTTGTTGTTTGAAGGCGCGAACGCTTGCTTGCTTGACATAGACCATGGCACGTTTCCTTTTGTTACAAGTTCTAACTGCTCGACGCTCGGCATTCATGCGGGGACAGGCCTTCCTGGCAAGTATGTCAACGACGTCGTTGGCATTATGAAGGCGTACTCAACGAGAGTTGGAGCGGGTCCATTCCCGAGTGAAGAGTTAGGCGATGTCGGCGAACAAATTCGCGAAAAAGGCAACGAATACGGCACAACGACTGGCAGGCCACGTCGCTGCGGCTGGATCGATTTGGTCGCAGTAAAGTATTCCGCGATGATTTGTGGCACAACTTCTATTGCGTGCATGCTCTTGGATGTACTCAGTGGTTTTGATGAGATTAAATTGTGTGTACGTTACGAATTGCCAGATGGAACAACAAGCGATCGGTTTTTTCCTGATGCTAAAAAACTTGCTTGTGCCAAACCTATTTTCGAAACGATGGCTGGCTGGTCAGAAGAAATTGATGATGTCACTTCTCCAAGTGATCTCCCTGCAAACGCGCAGGCGTACCTTGATCGCATTTCAGAATATTTAGAACTCCCAATCTCAATCGTGAGCGTTGGACCAAAGCGATCGCAAACCGTCATCTAGATACACAACCACGCGGATTGTTTAATGAATTTTTCCGAAGGTGCGTTTGCGGCTTGCGTACTCCGCAATCGCTTCATCTAGTGAATTGCCATCGAAGTCAGGCCAGCATTGATCGGTGACGTACAATTCGCTATATGCAATTTGCCAAAGAAGAAAGTTGGAAACACGCATTTCGCCTGCAGTGCGAATGAGCAAATCGGGGTCGGGTATACCTGAAGTAAACAGACGTTTTTCCAGATTTTCCTCGGTAATTTCTGCGCCATCATGCAGAAGTCTCTTGATTGATTGAATAAGTTCGCTTCGCCCTGAATAATCAAGTGCAAGGCCAAGGGTCAGGCGATCACAATTTGCAGTTAGTTCTATTGCTTCATCTAATGCTTGCATGACTTCTTTGGCAAACCGATCACGCCGTCCATAGTGTCGTAAAGAGACCCCATTCTCTATTAACTCTGGGACTTCTGTAACAAGTTTTTGCACAAGCAACGCCATCAGAGATTCAATCTCTTCTTGTGGCCGACCCCAATTTTCAGTCGAAAATGAATAGAGCGTTAAATATTGAATACCAAGTTCTACGCATCGCTGAACTATTTTTTTAACAGAAAGCGCACCAACTTCGTGCCCAGCAACTCTTGGCATACCACGAGCTTCTGCCCAGCGACCATTCCCGTCCATGATGATCGCAATGTGTTGTAGAATGGATTCGCTCATATTGTGAATCATACTAGAAAGGCGTAGAAGTAGAACTTCTACGCCTTTCTTCATGTACACAACTTATCTATAGATTAAAAGCACGCACCCCAAGCAGCAATGACTAGTAAAATATCTGCAACGTTGACAACACCGTCACCGTTTACATCTCCATCACAAGTTGGTTGGCATTCGATCATCTCGCAATGTGCATTTGGATCGAATGAACCTGAAACTGTAAGACAGTCATTTTCCCAGAGCAT
>JACNLW010000041.1 GCA_014381305.1 Planctomycetota bacterium | reverse complement strand
ACGTGACAGACAGCAAGTGGGGTTCGAATGCCTCTATCACGAATGAAGTCCCGCGATCTTAAGTTCCCCACCAAGGGAAGTCACGTGTTATCCACGCGTCTAACAAAAGCAAACCCAGAACAACCAACGTAGCCCAATTCCAAATGGACTTGGATTTTTCTCGCCTCCAAGCAAGCAAAATAGCGACGAGCATTACTTTAGATATCCACAGTACACCGAACTCGCCTAGGTTGCTAAACACCCACGTTTGGCGCTTGGGCACAAGCCACTCAAATGGCGTGATGACCGACCAGCCAGCCATGTCGAATAACACCGACAGCGGAAAAACCTCGATGGCTTCAAGTGGATCAATTGACCAACTTTTCCACACAAAACCGGTGAGTTGTGCAACTGCAATTGGCACAACCACCGCCATTTGTAGTGCAACGCCCTGCAAAAGTCCGACTACGCGTGATTTTCTTTTGCGAACCACGATTGCGATTGTTGGTATCCCTGCGACGACAAGGAATGCTACTAGAGTTATTGAAATCACCGTTGCAGAATATCAAAAAAAAGACCCCCGCCCAGAGGGCGAGGGTCTGAAGTAAAACAAAGTTTACTGCTTAGCAGGGTCCCCAACCACTAATAAGCAAGAGAAGGTCATCTACATCGACTTCACCGCTACCATCAATATCTGCAGCACAGCTACTGCAAGGGCCCCAAGCATCGATAATCAGAAGGAGGTCGTTTACATCCGTAGTGTTATCACCGTTAAGGTCAGTATCACATGCAGGCGCGAGCCCCTCGTTGTTCCAATAGAGACCAATGGATTGATGGACAACACCTGCGCCATCGTTCCATTGTACGTTCAACAATGCTTCAAACCCTTGACCTGCCTCGATAGAGAAACTACCTACGCGGTGGCCAAGTGCCGTACCAGCTCCCATTGCGCCAATTGGATTATCAGGAACAATGAACCAAAGGCCGTCATTCATCACCACACCAGCGGCTCCATTAAAGCCAACAGTATCAAAACCTAAGATCAATGCTGTGCCAATTGCTGCATCGTCACTACCGATCGTGACATACGAATCGTATACCAAATCAATTCCACCGAGTGCATCGAACGCTCGGTCGTGTGCAACATCATCACCATAACCAGATTGGTGAAGTGCTACTAAAGATGCGGACCCATCAAACAATGCGTTTGACCAACTGTGGAGTTCAAGGGTGTTTGCATTACCGAATACAGCTGTCATGATTGTGTTTGGATCTGTACTTGGGAAGTACAAATCGTAGGTCACCATGGATTGACCAGCTTCTGATGACCATGTTCTAGTTTCGTAATTTAAATGATCTGCACCAGTGCCACAAGTAATATCAGCACAGGTTGTACCTTCACCGAACCAGCTACCCGCACAATCAGCTTCAAGTGTTTCTGAACAACTTTGATCAATACAGCACGCTCCGGGAGAACAAGATACCGATGCACAAGTTGTCGTATCACCAGCATACGAACCGCCAGCGTTTGAACATTCATCAACCGTATACACGGTACATGATCCGTTAACGCAACACGCGCCTTCTGGATCTAAGCAACCCGCATCAGCACAGGCAACATTATCACCTTGGTACGTACCATTCCCAGAAGTACAATTTGATTCAGGCATCTCGAAACATTGATTTCCAGAAATACAACACGCACCAGTTGGTGCATTGTTTGCACATGAGAGACAGTTTGAACCAGCAGCGTACGATGTAATTGTTGAAATCGAACTTGCCGCAAACAGATTCGCACACTGAATCGACGGATACATAGTGTTAAAAGATGGATTTGTTACGTGACCAGCACCCCAGTTATGCCCGAGTTCATGTGCAGAGAGGTCTGTTGTGCAACCAAAACTGCCGCAACAATCAGATTGAACCACACTGTAAGCAGAACCTGTATAGCAAACAACGCCTAACCAGGCAATACCGATCGTTGATCCAGTATTTTTGCCTGTAAACATATGTGCAACATCTCGTGGAATTGAGCCTTGATTGTTGTTCCATTCAGTACCAAATTCATCAAGAATGACTTCTGCGTTTGAAGATGTATAAGGATCGCTTGAACTTGATCGAACAATGATTGTTGTAATCAAGTGGCTGAGTTGTACTTCGTCTTCATACTGCACGTTTACACTATTGATCACTGATTCAATTCTTGCTTCTGTACCAGAACCCCAATCTTGAAAATACTCATAATCTGTATCGATACCGAGTTGCGCTGTACAGATGATTGTGCCGCCTCGTTCAGCAGAGGCTGTACTGTAATTTGCAAGCATACCGAGCACATCATCTACATGCATGTGATCTTCGGCACCACAAACGCCGCCAGAAGGAATAATGTCATCTGTGTAATAGACTGCATACAGGTCACTGCTCGCACCATCTATTCGTTCACCCATTGGCTCAAGCCAAACTTCTTCGCCATTTCCTAAGCGAATGCGTGCATACAATCCATCTTCCAAAAGCGAAGCCGAAGCGATGGAACCACTTAATTCTGTAATCGAACCACGAAGCGTCCGCACTGGGCCAGGTTCAGCTTCATAGAGTTCGCCAGCTTCATCTTGCATATATAAAATGTAATCGTCTGTGCGAATAGATTTTGGTTCCAACTCGAGGGTATACGTCATGTTTCCAATTGGAATCTGAACCGTGATTGGTTGCTCGGGCGTATCGTCGATTCGCAGCGTTGTATGCCAACTGTTCTCGAGGCGAAGCGCAGAATTAATTTCACGATCCAACGGTTGACTTGCGCCAGTGCCAAAGTCAGCCATTGCTGGAATTGCTGAAACTGCGGTTACCAGAGTTGCGTGTAGAAAAATAGATCGAACGTTCATGGACAATACTCCTTAAGAGGTACTTCTTCCCAAATCGATTGAATGCGAAACCCCTCCAATGGGGCTAATAGTGCATTCGTGATACAACGCCATCGGTTTCAATCAATGACTACAAAACCCCCAATAATCACACAAGAGTACCCCATAATCGGCGGTGATACCACTCTAATCTAGTAAAAATGAACAAAAACAAGGAATTAACGGGTGACGGTTGTATCAGATGGACTAAGAAATTCACACTGGGTAACCTGTGGTTGGACGCCGAGCCAATTGCTGATCGCACCGCCTGTACCAGCTTGGTTCCCTTTGAATCTGCAAAACTCAATCAAGGGCGTACATTTGTTGTAATTCGCAATTGCTCCACCAGCACGAGTCGCAGCATTGTAGGTATTGCATTTGATACATAAAAATAGTGTTTTTCTCAAAAATTTTAGGATGTAAATTCATCTCTTTTCACCCCTTGACCAACGAGCGAACCATGCTAGAATCCCATTCCCAATTGGGGCGGTAGCTCAATTGGTTAGAGTACCGGCCTGTCGAGCCGGATGTTGCGGGTTCGAGTCCCGTCCGCCTCGCTTTCGTAGACCGCAGTCTAGATTTATTCACCTGGGGTCAACTCGTTCAATTCACACCCAGTCTACTAAACTCACCCCCGGTGAGTTTCTTAGACCGCGGGTGAATTAATCGCACTAGTGTGATTTAGATCATCACGCTTTGCGATATCAGCGATTATTTCACCCGGGGTCAGTTTCCTGCCATCTTTAAAATAAACTCACCCCCGGTGAGTTTATTTCCGGGAGTGAGTTTATCTCCCGAGAAACTCACCCCCGGGTGAGTTTATTGAATTTCAGCGCTCAATTTGCTTAAACTCACCGGGGGTGAGTTTATCTCAGAAAGAGTTGACCCCTGGTGAAATAAATTCACCCGCGGTCTAAGTTACTTGCACGCAGCCCAGTTTAAGCCAATTGAAGCATCGGCGACAATGGGAACATTGAGATCCATTGCGGATTCCATTACTTCAACTAAGAAATTTTTGACCAATTCCGCCTCATTTCGAGGAGCTTCCACAACAAGTTCATCGTGAATTTGCATTAACAAACGAGCTTGTGGGAATTGTTTAACCAAACCAGCCTGCACATTGTTCATCGCAATTTTAATCAAATCTGCTGCACTGCCCTGCACCACGCTGTTGATCGCAACACGCTCACCCATCGATCGCTGTTGTGGATTTGATGAATCGATCGAACGAATTGTTCTTCGCCTTCGCATGATCGTCTCAACGTATCCATGCTCCTTCGCTTGCGATACACATTCATCAATGAATGTCTGAATGCCACGAAATCTTGTTTTGTAATCATCGATTATTGCTGTTGCACGACTTGGGTCACAATCAAGTTGCCGAGCAAGGCCCCACGCAGTAATGCCATACACAATTCCAAAGTTCACCGCTTTGGCAGCTGATCGCTGTTCACTTGACACTTCATCAATTGCAGTTCCAAACACTTCTGAGGCAACAGCCCTGTGAATATCTTGCCCATCGAGAAATGCTTGCTTCAGTGCTTCGTCGCCAGAAAGATGCGCAAGCATTCGCAATTCGACTTGTGAATAATCTGCAGCGATAAACATATTCCCTTGTTCTGGAATAAACGCCCTTCTGATCTCACGCCCAATTTCAGAGCGAATTGGAATATTTTGCAAATTCGGATCGCTACTACTCAAACGCCCAGTCGATGTGCCTGTCTGATTAAAGGAAGCATGAATGCGACCCGTCATTGGATTGATTGCTTCCCCCAAAGAAACAAGATACGTATTCACCAATTTAGTGAGTTTTCGATATTCAAGAATGAGCGTAGGCAATTGCGTTTCAATTGTTGGGTCACTCGCCATTTTCTCCAACACTTCGACATTAGTCGAGTGAAACGATTTTCCTTTTTTGATTGGTTTCAATCCGAGTCCGGGAGAATCGTTAAACAACACTTCAGACAACTGCTTTGGTGAATCGGGATTAAACGGATACGGCGATGCATCGCCAATTTCTTTCTGCAATTCTTCGATTCGAATGGCAATGTGTTGTCGCTGGCGCTCTAATTCATCTGGGTCAACTTTCACACCTGCAATTCGCATTGCAGCAAGCACTCGCACCAATGGCATTTCTATTTCATCGTATAAACTTCGTAAGTTTTTCAGTTCTAATTGCGGCTCAAACACATTCCAAAGTTGAAACGTAATATCAACATCCTCTGCTGCATACGGACACGCATCTATGATTGGAACACGATCGAACGTAATCTGTGATTTGCCCTTCCCGATCAATTCAGAAATCGGAACACACGTATAGCCAAGTGTGCCAAGAGCTACCGCGTCCATCGAATATCCACTTCTAGAAGCGTCAATCAACCATGCTGCAATCAATGTGTCGTGCAATGTGCCCTGCACTTCAATACCAGCATTATGCAACACAACAAGGTCATATTTTATGTTGTGACCAATCTTCTCAATAGAATCATTTTCGAGAATGATCCGCAATGTTTCAATGACCACTTCTTGATCAAGATGATTCTCGGGACACCGAGTTGGAATATAAGCACCATCACCTTTACCTAGTGAAATCGAAATACCACAAAGTTCTGCGGTCATTGGATTGATCCCAGTGGTTTCAGTGTCAACTGCGATGATCGTTGCCTTTTTACATCGCTTCACCAACGCATCAAGCTTCTTCTTCGTATCAATAAGGACATAGCCCGCGCTGTAGGCAGGATGGTCTCGGTCCGGCCCCATGTCAAACAGTCCACCTGTAATCGTTGGGCTCGCTTTTTTTGGTTTTTTCACTTCGACTTCTGCAGTCTCTTCCCCTTGTGCAATTCGTTTTACATCGTCAGGAAAACGATTGAAGCCCAGCTCTCTGAACAAAGATTCAATTGATTTAACATCCCACGCTGTTGGATCCGATTTCGTTTCTAGTAAGTCAAAATCAAATTCGACATCTTCTTTTAGTGTCACCAACTTGCGACTCAACTCAAGAATATTTTGACTTGCAAGTAAGTTTTCCTTGCGTTTCCCTTTAATATGATTGATGTTTTCATACACTCCTGCAATCGAACCATATTCCATGATTAACTTCGCAGCTGTTTTAGGACCGACACCCGGAACGCCTTGAATGTTGTCGCTTGTATCCCCCATCATCGCAAGAATGTCTCCGACCATCGACGGAGGAATATCCATTCCGGGCGTTTTGAAAACATCGTCCGGAACAACTGTTTGCCCCTTGTGCGCATCAAACAGTTCGACTTTGTCATCAATCAATTGCGTCAAATCTTTATCACGAGAAATGATTCTCATGCTTAAATCTGGTTGTTCAACCCGCATCCGCTTGACCAACGAAGCGATCACATCATCTGCTTCAACAACCGGCTCGCCATACACAGGAATATTCAATGCTTCTAACACAGCGAGGCATTTTTCAACTTGCCCGCCAAAATCATCTGGCGCTGCCTCTCGGTTGGCTTTGTATTGGGGATCTAACTCGCTTCGAAATGTTTCTTGATCACTCGCGACATCAATGACGACAGCGAGATGATCAGGTTTTTCTTCCCGCAACAACTTCAAAAGCATCGCAGTAAAACCATAGACCATATTCGTAGGATCGCCTGTAACGGGGCTACTCATCGGTGTGCGAATTGCATAATACGCACGAAAGAACTGGGCGTGCCCATCAATGATGTAAAGTGACGACATTGTATTTAGTCCGCAAGTTCTCGAAGCATTGCTTCGGTCGCTGGGTCAAGTGTGCGATCTCGTCTTGCCATGACAGTTCTCGCAACGTCTAAGAATTTTTCAATGCGATACGTCCGAGCTCCGCTATCTGTGTGCCACGCAAAACGTGGTGTTGGCGAAGGCGCAGGTTGTGTTGATGCAACCATCGCGCCAGTCCCAACAATGGTTCCTGTCATGATTCTCGTTTCGATTGCAAACTTTGCATGATCTCCTACAAAGCAACCAACAAATTTCCTATTCGTTCGATGTCGATTTCCGTCTAAATCAGTCACGATCACATCGCCATAAGTATTGAGTAAATTAGAGTTCGCTGTTCCGGCACCAAAGTTTACCCATGAGCCAATCACACTGTCACCAAGATGTCCCTTGTGTGACTTGTTCGTATTTCCTTGAATAATTGTGCCGCCAACTTCTCCGCCAATTTTGCATTGTGGTCCGATCGATGTGTTTGCTTTGATGTGCGCACCATCAATCATCGTCGATCCTTTTCCAATCCAACAAGGACCGCAAAGCACTGCATTTGGTCGGAGGGTTACGCCCGCTTCAACTCGAATTGCGCCAATTGTTGCATCGAAAACAACACCCGGAAAAACGGTAACAGACGGATCCACGTCCACACGACATGTACCCACAACCGAACCTGCACTTGGTTGCCCAAGTTCAGAGCCAGCGTTCAGGTCGTTTTCGAGTAACGTGGGAAGATGGTTCAGAATCTCCCATGGCGTTGCTATGATCGGATGGTCCACTTTCGTTGCATTTTCTGTTGTGTGCGGAAGCCCAGTACGTTCTGCGATCATCGCAGCACGGTTCGCATCAACGCAGGTGAAACCAGAAGGTGCACAACCCATTTCCTTCGTCAATCGCTCGAGTGTCGTCAATCCGCCTGTTCGCTGCTCAAACGTCGCTCTCAGGTCGCAAAGCGGTGCTAAGCCCTTTGCACCATCATCTTGAATAATCCAACTGCTCATAACGACTATGTTACCTCCAAGTGGCTCTTCGGCCCGTTGGCGTCGCAAAACGCCACATTCCTATTGTTGAAAGAAGGCACCACCCGAGTGGTACGGCGAGTAAGCCGCTATAGATCGCCGTTGCTAACATTTTTGCCAAACCCGCAATTCCACCCGAGCCAGAAAGCGAGGGTGTCCAAGGCATTAAACTTCTCACAATGAGGATAAAGACTTCGACAGCATCCGAAACAACAACACATCCTGCTGTAAGAATAACAATAGTAAATACTTTTCTACGAAAAACTACGTTTCGTATTTTTACAATCAAAATTACAGAGACAAAGAATCCGAGTGTGCTTGGTCCAATGAGATGCACACCTTGAGAAAGATCTCCATGACCCGGCGATAAATCCACAAGTAACCCAAGGACAAGTGCTGCAACGTACGCCATCATGCTCGGTGCAAACAACGCAACAAACACAACAAGGCATGGCATTGCCATTGGTGTAATCGACCCCATTGATCGAAGCGTAAAAACGCCGCCAAAACTTGAATCAAATGCAAGGCAAAAAATTGCTGCGAAAAACAAAACGAGTAATCTCATTCCACGGCCTCCGATGAGCCGAGGACAACAAGTCGCACAAGATTCTGTGCTTGTCTTCTTGGAGCAATCAAAACAGAATGGCGAAGTGGCGCCGCATCCATCGGTGCTGTTTCAATGACAACACCAAGCACAAGGCCAAGCCCCACTGCGGGCCATGATGAATCGTCAAGTACAACCAAATCTCCTTCGACAACACCGCTGTCTGCTGGCACTTCAGCGTATAAACCACCCACTCCATCGCTACGGACAAGTGCTTCCGCTCGTAATGGTGAACCATGTTCATTGCCCGGATGCGCAGGAACGATTGCCGCTCGAATAAGTCCAACGTCTGCGTGCGTAGAGGGACGAACTTCGATTCGTGTCATGCCAACTCGGATGACTCTGCCAACAATATCCCTACCAACAATTGCAATGTCCCCTTCCTCTATTCGGTTTACATATTCTGAAGAAAGTTTGAGTTCCACAATCGAAGTAGGATCGCTTGGGCGAACACCTGTAACATCGATTGGTAAAGTCACTGGAGGATTTGGATTTCTCAATGCGGAATCCGGCAACAATTGCAACTCACGCAACTGATCTGCCAACTCCGTCGATCGCAACATCTGTGCGTGGTAGAGCTGCCTGTAATGGTCGCGTTCACTTTCAGCAAGTTCTGTACGACTTTCTGTGTCCGAAGGCAAATCCGAAGGTGCTATTGCTGGGCGAATCCAACCCGTCATCATCATGCCAACATGAGAAATTGGTGTGACGGGAATTCGTATGAGATCAGACAGATCGCGTGTCCAACCGAGCCAACTTGCTGGAAACATCGCAAGAACAATGACACTTCCAATCATAATTGGAAGTGCGTTTGGTTTTTTTCGTGATGAAAGGAAGTTGCTCACAGTGGTGTGCTTCTTCGACGAATGTTAATCGTCCATATCCGATTCTAGGGTTGCTTTCCAAAGTTCAAGGTTATCAAGGTAAATGCTTGTTCCTCTTGCTACACACGTAAGGGGATCATCTGCAATGCTAACATCAAGGCCTGTTGCTTCAGAAATGACAACATCGATGCCACGAAGAAGTGCCCCACCACCAGCGAGGGTGATGCCATTGTCAACAAGATCTGCTGCGAGTTCTGGCTCTGCACGTTCAAGCGTACGAGTGACAACATCGATAATTGCTTGAATTGGTTCGCTCAAAGATTCTCGGATTTCTTCGCTCGTAACCGTAGTTTTCCTTGGTAAACCATTCACATTATCTCGTCCACGCACATCAATCGTCGTCTCTTGCTCCATTGGTGAAGCGGAACCAACTTCAATTTTAATTCGCTCTGCAGTTTGCTCACCAACAGTAAGATTGTAATTTTTCTTCATGTAATGGATGATCGCTTCATCGAGATCATCCCCTGCAACGCGAACCGACTCACATGTTGCAATATCGCCCAAAGACATAATTGCAACTTCTGTAGTACCACCACCGATGTCTACAACCATAGATGCAGTGGGTTCAACAATTGGCATACCAGCACCGATACCTGCAGCCATAGGTTCTTCAACAAGATATACACGGCGTGCGCCTGCACGTTCAGCCGAATCAAGCACTGCGCGTTTTTCTACCGCGGTAATTCCAGATGGAACTGCAATCACAACACGAGGGCCGATCACGCGGCCCTTACCACTAACCTTGCGGATGAAATAACTCAACATCGCTTCGGTAATTTCAAAGTCGCTAATCACGCCATCTTTGAGCGGACGAATTGCGGTAATCGAGCCGGGCGTTTTGCCAAGCATCTCTTTTGCGCTCACACCAACAGCATTACCGTTATTGAGCACTCTGTTCGTGCCCCGCTTCACAGCAACCACGGAAGGCTCGTCTAACACGATCCCTTCGCCACGGACGCATACAAGCGTGTTGCATGTCCCAAGGTCAATTCCCATATCTACGCTAAACCAACTGAGTAACTTATCAAACACCTTCAGTGCTCCTCATCCACGTTTATAAAAACAACGAGGTTACACAAACCTCATGTGCCGAATCATACGCCAATTTCTAATCGTCGGGAGGGAGGGAGACCCTCTATTGTTCATCAACAAGAGCGATTGGACCGCCCTCAGTTCGATCCGTTCCCGAATGGTCTGTATTGGTGAAGTACATCGCTCCGCATGCGAGACCAAGAAGGATCATCGCTACAAGTAGAAGCCCTGTAAAGACATCGGGATCTGCTGTTCTTGTTGAAGTTGCTGAATCTGAGGCTGCCATGGGTCAATTCCGCCCTTTTGTTGCAAATGCTTTGGCTCCAGGGGCAACCAGACCACGTTCTGAACTCTCAAGAGAAACCCGACCAATGGATCGATTAATGTCAACTTCTGCAATTTGGAGCCGACCAAAGAAGGAACTTCCATCTCCGACAGCCATAATCCAACCCTCTTTGACACCGTCGCGGGAACCAACATTTATCTCTGCGAGAGTTTCGTTGTCATTTCTTGACACGGCAAGGACTGTTGCAGTCAATGTTCGATCAGGGGCAATGCCGCTTGTAGCAACAGCGACCGTTTCAAGTGTACCAAAGCGGGCGATGTACGCATCTACTAATTCTTGAATAGAAGCAAGTTCGATTTCAAACCGTCGACGCTCTTCTTGTGCTTTTCGTTTTGCTGCTTCGGCAACTTCAAAGTCTTGGCGAGATTCTTCAAGTTTATCTTCAATCTCTTGCAACGAACGAACAACTTGAAGAACACGATTTCTCAATTCATAATTTTCATCAACGAATCGTTCTTTGATTCTGCTGTTCACATCCGAAGCTGAAGTCAACGCTTGCATGTTTGCCTCGCGTTGCGCCAGTGATGCTTGGAGCTGACCGCGATCCGCGTGCAACGTATCAAGTGAAGTCTTTGTTCCTGCTAGTTCAGTTGTTAGAGTTGCAATTGTTGCTGAACGAGTGTCAAGTTCTTGTTGAAGAATTGCACGTTCTGACACGAGTGTTTTTTCTGCGTCACTTGCACGAGTTGCTGTGACATGAAGTTCGGCTTTCGTATTCTCCCATCGAACTTTGTACGTGTCTTCATTGACGACGAACGTTGCGACGAGGGGGACGATTGCCACTGCTAAGAGCGTGACGAGAACGATAAAGATTTTTGTCAGAATATGCACAAGAAAACCTCTTGAATAAACGAAATTACTCGGCGCTCCTAGGTTGGCAAACTGATGCCAAGCCTTTTATACACCGAGCCCCACCAAGGGGGCAGAAATGAGAAGTAATTTGTACCCACAAGGGGCTTCGGTGTCAATGCACTTCGGCCACTGAATCTGCGTTATCGATACGGAGAATGGCCCCTGCAGCCGCTATTTGGACGAGAGGGTCCCGATCCTTCAATAGAAGGGCGAGCGGACCGAGATTCAGTGGATTCCCCTGCGTCCCTAGGGCGACGGCACACTGGGCTCTGAGGTGTGGTTCTTGGCTCGAGGTATACCCCAACACCAACTCGGTTGGCATACGACTTGGCGCGATTTCCGCGACAGCAGTTGCAGCAACCAATTGCACTTCATCAGGTTGCCTGTTGGTCGTATCTGAAGCGAGACTCTCTAATGTAGGGAGCACCGTCATATCCCGCAATCGACCGAGTATCTGACAAGCAAGCGCCGTTACCTCTGCTTCAGATGCTGAACTAAATACGGCTGCGCGAATCACTTGTAGTTCATTTTTTTCGCCAAGTAACACCAGCGCTTCGGAAAGTTGTAAGTTAATGAGCCTTCGACGAATTGGAAGAATATCTTCCATTGAATCATGCGAAGCAGCATGAAGCATCGCTATCGCTGATGGATTTCCCATCAAGCCTAAAACAAGTGCTGCATTTCCTCGCAGTTCAGGGTTCGCACTGTTGAGCATCGTTACAAGCGGATTCAAATTCACTTCTTCGCCGCAACGATATAACGAATACATCGCCGCTGCCTGTACTGATTCCGATGGATCGAGCATGAGCGGTTGTAACAACAATGCGTCGTCACAAAGTTTTGACTCGCCGATCAACATAGCAGAAACAAAACGGACACCACGATTCTCATCTCCAAGCCCAATACGAACTGCATAAGAAAGTGTCTCCATAGGAGCATACTTCATTGACTCAATCGCATTTGCTCGCATGAATGGGTTGTTTGATTCCAATGCCTCCGAAAGAATGTTCATTGCACGCGCTCGAACCGTTTCACCATGCACCGCCATAGGTCCTTGCGGTCTCGTAGAAGGCAAGCCCGCGTCATTCAAACTTCGTACAGAATTTTGTTTGGTACTCCATGGCTCTTCGCTCGCCCGAGTGACGGGATCGGGACCGCAGCTCGTGAGCGACAAAAGCATACTGAATGCCAAACCATACATGTGTTTATGTTTCATTTCGAAAACTCCCAGTAGTAAAAGTAAAACCAACAAGCAGGATACCGCCAATCAAGGATAACCAAGCAATCGAATCTCCGACAAAGAGACTCCATGGACGATCCCAGCCAATGAGAGGGGCAACAAGAAGCGTTGCGACCATTTGAACTGCTGGTTTACCATCGTCCATCGCAACAGCTTGCACAACGCCTCGTGAGTTGATCAAACAACTCTGCCCAGTGTTGGCAACCCGAACCATCGGCGTTCTGTTTTCGATACATCGCATTCTTGCTTCTCTGACATGCTGCAATCTTGCACTATTCATACTTCCAAACCAACCATCATTGCTGATGTTGATCAATACGTCTGCTTGTCGCTCATTGTTCTTCCAAACCAAACGACGAACAACTGCGGGCACTGTGTCTTCAAAACAAATCGGTGTAGCAATACGAACACCATCAACGACCAAGTTACTTTTGTAAACACCTGCATCCAATGAAAAAAGCATCGCAGCACCAACCGAATCTCGAATAAATCGTTCCAGCGCTGGCCAGACACTTACATACGGGATTCGCTCTCCAAACGGTGTAAGAAATGATTTGTCATACCTCGATGTTTTCCCATCGGGTTGCACCAGTACTGCAGAGTTGTATTCTTCTTTAGATGTAATTCGGATCCATTCTTGATCATCATCTTCAATGTCCACACCAATCCATGTGTGGGATCCAACGAGTAATGGAATGTCTAATTCCGCAGAGAGTTTTCTGATATCAGCAGGAAAACGCCACAAAGATTCAGCACTCGAAGTGTAGGGTGCGAAATCCCTTCCGAAAACTTCAAAACCTGAACCGGGCAACATAGTCTCGGGCCACACAATGAGTGCAGGCGATTGCTCTAATTTCGTTTTCTCACCCGCTGCTTTCCTTGTCAGTGCAACAGCAATGGCAACGTCAGAAATTTGTTGCTCTTTGGACCACCTAATTTTGTTTGATTGCGGAACATTCGTTTGCACAAGCGCCATGGGCAATCGTGTTGGGATAGGTCCTTTTTTGACATATCCGCCATACAGAGATGAAGCGATTAATGTGCCGCCTAGGATGTAGATCGTTCGTTTTTTAAGAAGTTTAAAGTTGGCAACAGCGGCGCCCCAAGAGACTGCGGCGAAACTTACAAGCCAAACGCCACCGATCGCTGCGATTTGAGCCTGCAAAGTATCTACAAGAGCAGTACCTGCGAGAAACCAAGGATACCCGTCGAAAATCACAATGCCCCGCAAACATTCAAGCCCCACCCAAAGAACTGGTGCTGTGAGTACAACTGATATTCCAGACAAACGCTTCGTGTTCACAACTCTTCTGAGCAACACGACAAAAAGTGGTGCCCACATTGACATGTACAAACTCAACCCAATCCAACCGCCGATTGAAACGTCGATGACCCAATGTTCAAGCCAAAGCCAAAGTGGAACTTGAAAGGCAAAGACGATCCATTTTTCTATTCTGTGTTTTGCATTGCACGCAATGTAGACCAAGCACACTATTGCTGCGATCGCTGCAAACGAAAAACCAAATGGTGCTGTTGAAAATAAAGTCCCCGCTGCCGAAAAGAACGCTAGTCCCGCAAGCGAATAAAACTTCATGTCTTACTTTCCAGCGTAATCAATGATGCTTGAAATTTCGCTACGTAAATCTTTTCTAGCAACAACACAATCAACGAAACCGCACGACTGCAAAAACTCTGCTCGTTGGAATCCCTCAGGCAATGCTTGTTTGATTGTTTGTTCAATTACGCGTGGCCCAGCAAAACCAATCAGTGCATTTGGTTCTGCAAGAATGACATCACCCAGCATTGCAAAACTTGCAGTCACCCCGCCAGTTGTTGGGTCAGAGAGAACACTAATAAAGAGACCACCCATGTCATCGAACCGTGCAAGTGCAGCGGAAGTTTTTGCCATCTGCATGAGCGACAAACCAGACTCCATCATGCGAGCGCCGCCCGAAGCCGAAACGATGATCAGTGGTAAATCTTGATCTGCCGCAGCCTCAATGATGCGCCGAATCTTCTCACCGACAACACTGCCCATCGATCCACCGAGGAACGTAAAGTCCATCGCGCCGATCATCACTTTTCGACCTTTGATAAATGCTTGACCAGTTTGCATCGCGTCGTTGTAGCCAGTTTTCTTTTGTGCAGCCGCTAGCCTGTCTGGATATTTTTTCAAATCCACAAATTGCAATGGGTCAGTGGGCGCGAGGTTTTCGTCATGGGGCTCAAACGTTCCTGCATCAACAAGTTGTACGATCCGCTGTGGACCACTCAAACGAAAATGATGTTGACATTCGGGACAAACCCAAAGGTTGTTTTCAACCGATCGCCGGAAAAGAATTGCAGCGCACGATGTGCACCGCATCCAAAGACCTTCAGGTATGCCTCGCTTCTTTGCGGGCGAAGATGCTTCATCTGCCCATTGTGTTGTTTGTTGTTGTTTTGTCACAGAGCGATTATCCATGTCAGTACACCGTATCGGTCAGGCGGTGCGTAAACCCTCAATTGCAGCAGCGTAATCATCAGTACCAAAGATTGCAGAAGCAGCGACGAGTACATCACAACCGGCATCTTTCGCAACATTTACCGTTGCGGGACCTATGCCACCATCCATTTGTAACCGTTGCGAGGGTCGAAGTCTCTCTGAGACGATCTTCACTTTTTCAAGAACCTCTGGAATAAATGCTTGGCCAGAAAATCCGGGGTTTACGCTCATAATCAAAATGAGATCGAACGCCTCGATGTACGGAAGGATAGTCTCAACATCGGTTGGTGGGTTGATTGCCAACCCTGCATCCATGCCCGCATCGTGAATTGCATTTGCCATTTCGATTGGATCGTCGTTCGATTCAATGTGACCGGTAAAAAGATTTGCGCCTGCATCTGCAAAACTTTCAATGAACGCCATAGGATTTTCGACCATCAGGTGCGCGTCAAGGTACGTCGTGGGCAACGCCTTTCGCAATGATGCACAAAGCGCACCGCCCATTGTTAGGTTTGGTACAAAGTGACCATCCATCACATCAAGATGAAGAAGATCGGCTCCACCATCGATGACAGCGCTGCATTCATTGCCAAGGTTAGCGAAGTCCGCAGAGAGAATAGACGGCGCTATAAGTGGCAGCGTCGTTGGTGATGTTATGAGGCTCATTTCAGCAGACACACAACTCATTGTGTTACGCCAACGTGCCGTCGATACCCGTCAAGATCACGTTTGTACGTATCCTTGTTTTTCTCGATCGCCGAAAAATATGCACGGCGTTGATATTCGACTGCATCTTCAAAATCACCATTGTGGAATTTTATTTTTGCAAGTGCAGCAAGATACTTCGGATCATTTTTTTGTTTCGCGTTCTTAAGTGCAGTTTCTGCTGCTTGAATTGCAATTGGCATTCTGCGTTGGGCTGGCTGCAGTTCAGGATCTGTTGCAATGGCTTCTGCAAGCCACGTGAGAAGTTCTGGATCTTCCTCTCCACGAGTTGTAATGATACTCATCGCAAAAGCGTACGCAGCATTTGTGTCTCGCTTTTTGAGTAACAACATTTTAAATTGTTCAATGTACAACTCAGCAAAAATCATCTTGTCAATTGCAATCGCTTCGTTGTATGATCTTTTTGCTGCATCCCAACTTTGCCCAGCTGCGTTTCTTCTTGCCACGGCAATAGTAGGAGCCGCTTCTGCTTGTTTTTCTTTGTTGTATCTTCCAGACATCACCTTCGCGAGGGTTGATTCAAACTCGGGCGAAAGTGGGTGTCCGATAAATTGAATTGTTTTTGAACGATCTACGATGAACGCTGTTGGGATTCCTTTTTGCCCCGCAGCTTGCATCCAAGCGCGACTTGTTTTTCCACGATTATCGATTGCAACGATGTAATCCATCTTTGCACCCATTCGTTCAACAAAAGGCTCGACGACTTCCGCGTCCTCATCTGTTACACCAACAATCACAAGACCACTTGAACCATATTCTTCTTGTAATTCTGTTAAGTGTGGAATAGATTTTCTACATGGTGGGCACCATGTTGCCCAAAATTCGATTACGTACACTTCTGCTTCAGCTTGATTAAACTCACCCTTAACCCAGTGTGCAATATCCCAACCTGGGGCAGTTGATCCAACAGCAAGTTTTGATCGTTGCGCGCTGGCAATTGCTGGAATGCTTAAAAGTGCAATACAAGTAAAAATAATAATTCTAGATAAACGCATGGGCTCTCCTTTAGTTACTGCCTTATTTGTGCTCATCATAGAGCATTATCAAGCATTTCAACACTATGAAATGATTTTCCTTCGAGCATTTGTAGGCTCGCGCCGCCTCCGGTGGAAATATGGGTGATTTGGGATTCTAAATCGAAGGCTGCAATTGCTGCTGCTGAATCACCGCCACCGACAATAGAAACAGCACCTTTTTCCGTTGCTTTTGCAATCGCTTCCGCAATTTGCTGGGTTCCAACATCAAATGGCGGTGTTTCAAAAACTCCCATCGGACCATTCCAAACAATCGTTTTTGCGAGGGATAACAAGTTGGCGTATCTCGCTTGCGTTTCAGGTCCGATGTCTAGCCCCATCCATCCTTCTGGAATTGGTTCCTGCGTAATTTTAACGGGAGTTCCGTGTGCAATTTGTTGTGCGCAAATGTGATCGTGTGGCAAAAGTAAATCGGTTGGACTTGCCGCTGCAGCGTCAAGAATTTTTTTTGCATCATCGATGCGATCTCGTTCAACCAAACTCTTTCCAACACTCTCATCGCTTGCAACAAGAAATGTATACGCCATTGCCCCTCCAATGAGGATCGTGTCAACTTTACCAAGCAAGTGATTGATCGCATTCATTTTGTCAGAAACTTTTGCACCACCCAAAACTGCAACGAATGGTTTCTTCGCATTTTGTATTGTGTCATCTAAATATTGCAGTTCACTTGCGAGGAGTAAGCCGGCCACTCGTGGCTTTCCTTCCATCGCAGCGGGAACCCCAACCATTGATGCGTGGTTTCGATGCGCGGTGCCAAATGCGTCGTTGCAATATATATCCCCGAGAGAAGAAAGTTTTTCTGAGAATGCTTTGGAGCCGTTTTTTTCTCCTGCATCAAAACGTAGATTTTCTAGCAGGACGATGTCTGCGGTTGGATTCTCATTACCAAAAAACACAGGTCGACCAAGGAGTTGTGCAAGGCGCTCTGCAACTGGCTTCAAACTGAACTCGGGTTCAATGCCTTCCCCTTTCGGGCGACCGAGATGGCTCATCAGTGTCAGCGTTCCACCTCGTTCGAGCACAGAGTTGATACTCGGTAGCGCCATCTGAATCCGCCTGTCGTCTGCAATTTCCCCATTTTGCAGAGGCACGTTGAAATCCACACGCATCAGCACACGTTTTCCTTCAACGTCTACTTGCTCAATCGTTCGTTTCATGCGTGCATTGTACCTAAACCCTCGGTCACTTTAATCCCCACAAAATTAATTGACTCCGAGTCAATTTAAAATGCACGAAATTAATTGACTCCGAGTCAATTTAAAATGCACGAAATTAATTAACTCCGAGTCAATTAATTTGATTCGCCAGCGAGAGATCGAATCAGTTAAATCGCTGTTATAAGTCTAAAAATCAAGATTACATCAAATTCAGCAAGAAATCAGCGGACTCCGAGAAATTTAATTGACTCCGAGTGCATTAAATCGAGCTCGATTTAATGCACTCGGAGTCAATT
>JACNLW010000061.1 GCA_014381305.1 Planctomycetota bacterium | reverse complement strand
GACAAATGTCACTTCTGTTTGCCGCGAACACGGATAGGGCGCCTTCCTGCGTGCCTTGAAGCATGTCCAACTGGCGCACGAAAATTTGGAAATTTGCTTGATCCAAACAGTGAAGTTTCTCAAATTTTGCGAACGAAACGAATTTTTGTGTTAAAAGAAGATGTCGGTACACGTCCGCGATTCTTTTATTACTTTGACGAACGAACAACAAGAAACGGAGGTCAAGCATGAAACAGTATCTTGACTTCCTTTGGAAATGCTTCCGTGTGAGTTTCGTCGGCGATTGGCGCTATCACCTCTGGATGTTTTTCCTTACAGCAATTGCGTTGCTTGGGCTTAACGCGTGGTGTACGCAGTTAGTGAATGGATTAATAACTACCGGCATGACCGATCAAGTTTCGTGGGGTTTGTTTATCGCAAACTTTACGTTTCTTGTTGGCATGGCAGCAGCAGCTGTGATGCTGGTGATTCCTGTCTATATATACAAAAACAAAGAACTTCACGATCTTGTCATCTTTGGTGAACTCTTTGCAGTTGCTGCAATCATTATGTGCATGCTCTTCGTCACAGTTGATATGGGGCGCCCAGATCGTTTACATCACATGATGTTGCGCTTCAACTTCCCAATGTCGTTGTTGACGTGGGATGTGATTGTATTGAATGTGTACTTATTATTGAACTTACATATCTGCGGTTACCTTATCTACTGCGCGTATCAAAGGAAAATGCCCGCGAAATGGTTTTACATACCATTTGTCTTCGTCGCGATTGTTTGGGCAATTAGTATTCACACAGTGACAGCGTTTTTACTTGTTGGCTTAGGTGGACGTCCATTCTGGAATCAAGCCATCATCGCACCGCGGTTTATTGCAAGTGCGTTTGCTGCGGGGCCTGCTTTTATTATCTTGACACTTATTGTGATTGATAAAGTCACAAGTTACAACGTGC
Organism: Planctomycetota bacterium; assembly: GCA_014381305.1. GTDB lineage: Bacteria > Planctomycetota > Phycisphaerae > Phycisphaerales > SM1A02. The sequence continues at coordinate 17,514 of JACNLW010000061.1, read as the reverse complement.
CGCAAAAAGCAATTAAGACGTTAAGAAATTTAGTACTTGTAGCAGCAACAATAAATGCATTTTTACTTATCAGTGAACTCTTTACTGAGTTTTATACAGATTCAGCACATTTAGCATCGACTCGGTATTTGTGGTTTGGTTTGCATGGGCACAACGCACTTGTCCCTTGGATTTGGACTGCAGTTTCATTGAACACAATCGCACTTATTATTTTGTACTTACCAATTTATCGCATGCGAGGACTTGTGTCAGTAGCATGTGTCTTGTTGATCGTTGGTGTTTGGATTGAAAAAGGAATGGGATTGATCGTTCCTGCATTCACACCAACACCAATTGGCGAGCTTGTTGAATATTTTCCTACGATGAATGAAACGCTGATTTGCTTAGGCATTTGGGCGTTCGGTTTACTTGTGTACACAATTTGCGTTCGAGTCACGATCCCTGTGTTGAGCGGCCGGTTGACGGTTGATCAAGATATTGATCGTGTTCGAACACTTCCAGACGAACAAAAAAGAAAGGAGTGTTCATCATGAAAACACTACTACTAGGTTCATGTGTTGCTGCGGTTGTCATGACCACCACAGCATCCACCTTGGCAGGTCCCTTTGGACTTACGAGAATGAGCGAAGCGACGCAAGAATGCGTTGAATGTCACCAAAAGGAAAGCCCCGCGCTGTACGAAATGTGGGGCGACAGTACCCACTACCGAGCAAACGTTGGTTGCTTTGAATGCCACATGGCAGATAAAGGTGACATCGATGCATTCAAGCATTATGGTCATAGAATTTCCGTCATCGTCAGCCCTAAAGATTGTGCACGATGTCACGAAGCAGAAGTTGAAGAATTCACAGCTTCTCACCACTCAAAGGCAGGAAGAATTCTTGGTTCCCTTGACAACGTGCTTGCAGAAGTTGTTGAAGGCAACCATGGAATGATTACCGATGGTTTTCCAGGCGGTGTTTCTGCTGCGGCTGTAAATGGTTGCTGGCAATGCCACGGATCAGAAGTGAAGGTTCTGCCAGACGGTTCACTTGATCCTGCAACATGGCCAAACTCAGGTATTGGACGAATTAATCCAGACGGCAGTGAAGGGTCATGCATGGCTTGTCATACACGTCACTCCTTTAGTGTTGCGCAGGCACGTCACCCCGATACGTGTGGTAAATGCCACATGGGTCCAGATCACCCGCAGAAAGAAATTTACGAAGAATCAAAGCACGGTATTTTGTTCTTTGCTAATGAAGACAAAATGGCACTTGATTCACAAAAATGGATTGTTGGTGAGGACTACTCTGCTGCCCCAACTTGTGCAACTTGCCACATGTCACAAACCCCAAATCAGCCTGTGACACACGATGTTGGTATGCGAATTAGTTGGAACAACCGCCCGCCAATTTCAATCAGACCAGAAGTTTCAGATAAAAACATGGGCTTGCCTGGCGCTGATGTGAATTGGAAAACTCGTCGAAACAACATGAAAGATGTTTGCTTGAATTGCCACAGCAACAAATGGGTAGATAATTTTTATATTCAATACGATGGCCTGATTGATTTGTATAACACGAAATTCGCAATCCCCGGTAAAAGATTGTACGGGCTTGCAAAACCACTTATGAAGCAAATTAAGTTTGGTAACAAACTCGACTTTACTTGGTTTGAGTTGTGGCACCATGAAGGTCGTCGTGCTCGCCATGGCGCAGCAATGATGGGTCCTGATTACACCCACTGGCATGGCACGTATGAAATTGCACGTAACTTCTACAGTGAGTTTATTCCTGAACTCGAAGAACTTATCGAAAAAGGAATGCACAGCGATGATCCGGCGATGAATGAAGCAGCTGAAGCGCTTCAATCTGCGCTTGACGAAGTTCTTGAAACTGATGACCATAAGTGGTTCATTGGTAAGATGGATCCAGATGAAGCGGCCGCTCGTAAAGCCGCTGCTGAAGAAATGAAGCAACGGTATAAAGATGATTAATCATTGTTTTTGAGAAAAAGGCGGGCTCAAAAGAGCCCGCCTTTTTTTATTGTTAGGATACAAATATGGATGACCCAATTGATTTTTCAGAAGAACACGCAAGGCAAGTACTGCGTGATCACATCGTGATGATTGCAAAGCGGAGTGTAGAAAAGCATGGGTATGCAACAACGATGGAAGTGTTAGACCAAGTTATCGCAGATCGTGATGTGATTCGTCGTGAAACGTCTTGGCGTTTTGATAATGATTTGCTTGAAGCAGGGGAATTTGCAATTGCAATTGCGCAAGACGATGGGTATGTGATCGCTGTGCATGATTCGTTTAGAGATATTCCAGAGGCGTTACCTATTCTTATTGCGTACCATCTTGCAACGGTGAATTACGGTGAACATGTTACAGAAGCGGGGGAGGCCGAATTGTTTGGTGCTTCTTTGCTTGGCATGGATGTTGATGTGTATTATGAGAAGGTATGTGCTTTAGCAGATCGCTAATGAGTGGTTTCTTCTATTGACACTTCTTGCAGGGTAACAACATAAGATGAAAGTAAAATGAGTTTTGTTTTACTTAGGAGACCGTTCCATGGTGGCATCCCCTTTGCAATTGAACCATTGTTGATCACATCATAAATATCTGTAACTTCTTTTACGAGCAGATACTTGTCATCGGTTAAGTTTGGCCCAGTGCCGCCGATTCCGTTTGGGGCGTGGCAACTCGCACATTGAGAGATGAAAAGTCCCTTTGCCGCATCCATAAGATCTTTGTTTTTGGCGAATCGAAGAATCGTTTCTTTGTCTGGGACGAGTTCGCCGAGTGCATCGATTTGCTTATTTTGCCTATCGGTGAGTCCATGCTGATCGATTTTGACCTGCTCTCGATGATCAAATGATAAAAAGAGGACTGTTCCGATGACGAGAATAGGAAAAAGTATAAAAAACAGGAGTTTCACAAGCGTATTAATCGGGTATAGGAGTATCAAAAAGCCATATAAAGATTAAATCTGTAAAAGAGGATATCTATATGATAAATACTTTGTTATAATATTCACATGGTAAGACGAAATGCTCAAATGGCAATCGCTGCTCTCGTTGAACTCGCCAAAAGCGAAGCGAGATTGTCTGCAACGGAAATTGCTGAGGCATCTGGTTTGAGTATCCCATCAGTTGCGAAAGTACTTTCATCACTTCGCTCGGCACATTTTATTGATAGTGTTCCGGGCCCGGGAGGTGGATTTAATTTATCTAAATCTGCTGATGAAATTTCAATTTTAGCAATTTGCGACTATTTTGAATCAGAAACTGCGATGCCAGATTCCTGCGTCATCAAATGTGGATGTAGCGATGATTTCCCTTGCAAGGTTTGCGAGGCATTACAAAAAGTGGATTCGCTTCGGGAAGAAACACTTCGTGAGATGACTATCGGTCAACTCATCGCAGCTTGACGTAACCGAGACCGCGGTCAATATCTGAAATAAACTCACCCCCGGAAATAAACTCACCCCCGGTGAGTTTACGGTAAATGAGTGAGAAAATCATTAAACTCACCGGGGGTGAGTTTCCGGGGGTGAGTTTATTTTTGGAGGCAGGGATAAATGCAAGCGAACGTCAAACATATTCAACATGTGGACAGACCACGCGACAGACGGCTACATGGAGCCTATGCTACGTAGGTGATGAAAAAACGAAACGATAATGCAGAAAATGCAACAGCAAGACGGTTGGAACCCTTTGGTGAAACGGTCTTTGCAACGTGGTCGAGATTGGCAACGGAGCATCAGGCAATCAACCTTGGGCAAGGCTTCCCTGATTTTGACGCACCGGACTTTGTTAAGGAAGCAGCGATCAAAGCAATTCGCGATGGTGAGAACCAATACTCCCGCTCCGCAGGTCATCCAAAGTTAGTACACGCGATCGCGGACACATTCGAGTTCGAAGTTGACCCGATGGATGACGTCACAGTCACCTGTGGCTCAACGGAAACGATAGCCGCAGTCATTCTTGGACTCATTAATCCAGGCGATGAAGTCATCGTCATCGAGCCTTTTTACGATTCTTATCTCGCTTGCCTTTCCATGGCAGGCGCGAACGTAAAGATTGTCACACTCCATGCACCTGCATTCAAACTTGATGATGACGAACTTCGTAGTGCGTTTTCTGACAAAACCAAAATGATCATCGTCAACTCTCCCCATAATCCAACGGGACGAGTGTTCACTATGGAAGAACTCGCACGCATCGCATCGCTCGCAATCAAACATGACGCAATAGTCCTCAGCGATGAGGTGTATGACAAACTCGTACTCACTGGATCGCACATCCCAATCGCAACGCTTCCAGATATGCAAAATCGCACAATTACACTCAGATCACTTGGCAAGGTGTTTTCTGTCACAGGCTGGAAAATCGGCTGGTCGGTTGCGCCTCCACACCTCACAGAACCGATCAGAACAGCACATCAATTTTTAACATTTTGCCCAGCAACGCCGCTTCAAGTGGCGGCGGCCGAAGCCATTCAAGCACCAGAAAGTTATTTTACGCAGTACACTCAAGATTATCGAGAACGACGCGACATGCTAGTTTCCGGTCTTCGAAATGTAGGTTTTAACGTCCAAAGCCCAGAAGGCACGTATTTTGTCCTCGCCGATCATACGCCGTTTGGTTTTGACGATGATGTTGCTTTTTGCCACCATCTTGTGGAAAAATGCAAAGTTGTGGGAATCCCGCCATCTGCGTTCTACACAAAAAGCAATGAAGGCAACGGACTCATCCGATTTGCATTCTGCAAGGGGCTTGAGACCCTAAAAAACGCTGTTGAACGCTTGAGGGGGTTGGCTTAGTCACATGTTTTTGCTATGATGCCATGTTCCCCAAAAGGACAGGAGCCCTCAAATGTACGCAATAGTAGAAGACAGTGGAACCCAAATCAAACTCACCACAGGAGATATTCTTGAGGTGGATCTACGTGAATGTAATGATGGCGATATGTTGACCTTAGACAAGGTTCTGATGATAGGCGGCGAAGGCGAGCCAACCCTCGGCACACCGTATGTTGATGGTGCTACTGTCGAAGTCGAAGTTCTTGAAGAATTCAAAGGCGAAAAACTAGACATCATCAAGTTTAAACGCCGTAAAGGGTACCGACGAAAAACCGGTCACCGGCAACGGTATCTTCGAATCCGAGTTGGTGAAATCTCTGCTTCTGCAACGAAGAAGAAAACAACGAAGAAGAAAACAACAAAGAAAACGACTAAGAAAACTGACTCAGACGAGTAAGTTTCAAGCCCTTAATTTTTTGTATTGTTGATTGTATTGTTAATTGTATATTGTTCAGCGATCGCGGAAAGTTTTCGCGCGATTGTCGTATCAGCAGGTGCATGAATATAACCAACCATTGTCGCTGGCGTAAGTAAATCAGAAAAGTTCAATGTGGAACTTTGCAATTCAATCGTCGCATCTTCCATGTGTATTGAAAGACCCTCTTGCGGGGAACCTGTTGGCCAGCCATAGCCTGCACCAACATACACACCGCTCTCATCACCAGAAATAATAATTTGCTTGATCGTAATATTCGTAGAGGTTGGTGCAAGGGGCGTTTTGCCCGGCGTTGGAATCCAAAGAACTTGCATTTGAATGATCTGCCCAGATTCAAAGTTGCCACTTTCTAACAAATCAAGTGGAATATCTGTAGCCCACAGTTCGCCTTCTGTACCGGAACTTGGCAAGCTCGCAAGAACATTAAAATCGCAATGTAACAGTAACTCTTCAGGTCCGAGTGAATGCACTTGTAATACTTGCTGATTCCCTAGGAAATTGCCGTTTGAACACCCAGAAAGAAAAATAAGAAGAATGAAAAGAAAACTATTTCGAAGCATTTTTTGATGGGTTAAAAGTTGGTGTGTCGCTTGTTGCATGCGTGTGTTTGCCTGAAAGTGTGGACTGAATTCCTAAACAATCGAGTGCGTCGCGTTCAACAATTTCTCGGACAAGTGAACGAGATACGCTTGGAAGTGGTGTTCCTTTTACCGAAACATTGACACTATATAAAGATTCAATTGCTTGTTGGGGAGTTGAAAGTGGGAAGCCGCTGCCAAACAAAAGTCGATCCATTACACCTAAACTTGATGCAGTAGAAAGAGCGTTGTACAACTGCCATGGTCTTGTCGCTACACCAGAAACTTCAGCAAAGACATTTGTATGCTTGCCAGCAAGAACAAGGAGTTCGTCAATCCATGGATAACCAATTTGCGTAAACAAAATGCGAAGTTCGGGGTATGTGCGGGCAACTTCGTCCCAGTGTACTGGTCTAGCAAAATCAAGAATGGCAGATGCAGGAATTGGGTTTGGCATTGTGACTATGACTGGGAGCGAATGCTCACAGCAGAGTTCATAAATTTTCATTGCTGCCGAATGCGTAGGGTGTACGCCAGTAAGTGCAGGGGAAACAGTAATTCCAGACATACCAAGTTGCATTGCAGTGTGTAAATCTTGCTCTGCAGTTTCTGCTATCGGATCGATGCCCGCGATTCCAACTCTGCGGTGTGGGTCTCGCCCAACAAAGTCGGCAATGAGTTCGTTTGGAACATTGGCGCCAACAAGATCTGCTCTGAGGCCTAGGACTAATGAAACGTCAATACATGACATTTCTCGACCGTGCGCAGCAGCATCTCCACTTTCTAATGCCCAAGTGGAGGGGGTGCCTTTCTGCAAAACAGCTGCGGCTTCTGGGCCGAGTTGTGTTGGATCAGACCATAATCTTGTGTGACAATCAACGATCATTGGAACTCTCTACGATCAAATTGTACCATTTATGTACCACAGAAGGTATCATCGGCATGATGTCTAATCAGACCAAAAAAGAGACCCTCACGCCTGATAAACAACGAGTTTGGTCTGAAAAAGATCTTTCCTTGAATCCACATGCTGCTTCTGACAAAGCAAACCGAGTCGAGGCAATGTTTGAATCTATCTCAAGTAGGTATGACCTGAATAATCGTATTCACTCTTTTTGGCTTGATCAAGTTTGGAGAAAAAGGGCGGTCGCCGCTTCAGATTTGCACATTGAAGACGAAGTCGTTGATGTTGCTTGTGGCACAGGAGACCTTTCAATCGCCTTTGCGAAAGCCAACGCAAAATCAGTCACTGGCATTGACTTTACGCAAGGCATGATTGATCGAGCCAAAGAAAAAATAGAAGGTTCGGATGCACCAATCGAATTTATCACCGGCGATGCGATGGCCCTTGATTTGCAAAATGAAAGCGCGGATGTTGTTTCAATTGCTTTTGGTATTCGTAATGTGCAAGATCCCGCCGTTGCGATTGATGAATTCTATAGAGTCTTGCGACCTAATGGCAGACTTGTTATTTTGGAATTTTCTACACCAAAGAATGCATTGATTCGGACTGTGAATAATATTTATACGAAACATATCATGCCAAGGACAGCGTCATTTATAGCAGGTGACGACAGTGGTGCTTATCACTATTTACCAAAGAGTGTGGATACTTTTCTTTGTGCGGAAGAATTGGCAAAAACGATTGAGCATGCCGGATTCGTAGAGGTTACACAAACACCACTTACGTTTGGGGTGTGCACGATTACTGTGGGTCGAAAAGTTAGTCGCTCGTAGTTTCTTCTTTTTCAGGTACAAAAGAAGCAGCGTTTTTCATTCCTTCTCGAACAATATCGTACGCTTTGGTGTTCCCTTGTATAAAACCCGAGCATCCAAGTTCGCCTAACACCTCTGACTTATATAAAGATAGAAGCGATTGCGTAATCGCCTTTTGCACTGGTTGAGGCAAATCGGCTCTTGCTACCCAAGGTTTTGTAACATTTTCAAATGCATGTACGATGATGATTTTTTTTGGATCACACAGTTTGCTATATGTAGATTCTTTCAAGGCACCTACTTCGTGCGTGCCTGAAATTACAGCGTTCGCAACAAGGTCGTGCCTACCGAGGAAATCATAATGTTTAAGATCTTCAGCATCAATGCCAGCCTCGAGCAGTTCAGATTGTGCAAGAAATCTTCCAATTGTAGAATTAGCATCGCCAAAAGCAAACGTCTTTCCAGCGACGTCTTTTAGTGTTGTAATTCCAGAATCAGCGCGTGCGATAATGAAACCGTTGAAGCGAGTAAGCCCTTTTCTTTGTTCCATTGCAAGCAGAGAAACATGTGGGTTTTTCTGTTCGGCAAGAATGTAAGATGCAGGTCCAAATCGAACAAAGTCTACTTCACCTTCAGCAAGCGCATTGATGCCTGATTCGTAATCATCAAAAATTGTGAGGTGAATATCTACTGGCTGTTGCAGTAATTGTTCAATTGGAAATCGAATCGCTTCAAGAATCGGCGTGAGTTTACGATACATAACAGTTGCGCGATCTGATTGATACACACCAAAGTCAAGTCTTAGAGGTTTGTCATTTGCATACGCAAAGGAAGCACTGCATAATAAAATGAAAATGAACCGTATCATCATCTATAGGATACGTACAAATAGTGCTGCAGGTTGTTATAGATTTGCCAAAATAGCATCTACATTTTCGCCCGCGTCGCCAAAGAGCATGGATGTGTTTTCGTTAAAGAAAAGTGGATTTCCAACGCCAGCGTAGCCGGTTCCCATGCTGCGTTTCATCACGATAACATCTTTCGCTTTCCAAACTTCAAGTACTGGCATGCCCGCAATTGGGCTGTTTGGATCATCAAGTGCGCTTGGGTTGACGATGTCGTTAGCACCGATCACCATCACAACATCTGTTGCAGGGAACGTGTGGTTCATTTCATCAAGTTCCATCACAATGTCATACGGAATGTTTGCTTCTGCAAGCAACACATTCATGTGTCCAGGAAGCCGTCCCGCTACTGGGTGAATTGCAAAAATAATCTGTGTGTTATCTTCGCGAAGTTTCTTTGTGATTTTGGCAATAGTGTGCTGTGCTTGCGCTACCGCCATGCCATAGCCCGGCACAATAATGACGCTTTTTGCTTTTTTGAGTAACGCTGCAGTTTGCTCAACCTCAATTGATGTGACTTCTCCATCAGGAGTTGCTACAGAGCCGCCGCCACCATCACCTGTCCCAAAACCACCAAGAATTACACTTGGTAGTGAACGATTCATACCTCGGCACATGATCAAACTAAGAATCGCACCGCTTGAACCAACAAGTGCGCCAACAATTATCAGTAAGTCGTTTCCTAACATAAAACCTGCAGCTGCAGCAGCCCAGCCCGAGTAACTGTTAAGCATAGAAACAACAACTGGCATGTCTGCTCCACCGATTGCCATAACGAGATGGATGCCCAGAAGACCAGTGATCAACAGTGCGATGAGCAGCATTGTAAATGTGTTGTCGCCGTGACCCACGAAAAGAATACCAAGCCAAATAGTTGCGATCACAAGAATGATGTTCAAAAGATGTCTCGCTGGTAGTAGTAGCGGGGCGCCGGAGATCAGACCTTTTAGTTTTCCAAAAGCAATTACCGAACCAGTAAATGTAATAGATCCGATACACACACCAACAAAGACTTCAACGTCATGGATTGTGATTTCAACTGGAGACAACCCCTCATGCGATGAAGGGTTGAGTTGTAATGCAAGACCAACAAGTACAGCAGCGGCGCCAACAAAACTATGCAAAATTGCAACAAGTTCCGGCATCTCAGTCATTTTGACTCTTCTGGCAAGTGTTCCGCCGATGAGAACAGCAGGGAATAATGCAATTGCAAGAACCCCATATTCAGTAACGGCGTCACTTGCAGTTACCGCGATTAACGCGAGTAACATGCCGATCATTCCAAACATGTTTCCACGTCTTGCAGTTTCTTGGTTAGATAGACCGCCAAGGCTCAAAATGAAGAGCACTGCAGCGACAATATAAAAGATAGTGACTAGGCTATGTGACATTGTTTACCTTTTGAACATCGCGAGCATTCGGTTCGTAACAAGAAAACCACCAATGACATTGATCGCTGCAAGTAAAACAGCAGCAGCGCCAAGAATGACAGTCGCATTAATTTCGGGTTGTGTAATTTGTAGAATACCGCCAATAATGATGATGCCTGAAATTGCATTGGTTACACTCATAAGTGGTGTATGCAAAGCGGGTTTTACATTCCATATCACCTGCCAACCAACAAAGCATGCCAAAACAAAAACTGTGAAGTGACTTAGGAATGATTTTGGCATGTTCGTACCAATATAAATTATGGCAAGAGCCGCAACAATCATACTGATTGCTTTCAAAATGATTTTTCCAAATGGCTTCGTAGTTGCAGGGGGCTCTGGTGTAGAGGCTTTCTTTTCTTCGTCATCTGGGCGTGGCCCAGTGTCAACTGAGTAAGCAGGTCCCGGATTCCGAGGCTTTGGCGGTGGCCAAGTAATGCTTCCATGATTAAGAATGAGAGCACCTCGAATAACATCGTCTTCCATATCCACTTCGTAGTTTTCTGCGCCGCCCATTTCTTCAAGAAGATGGACAATTCCAGCGCTATAAAGACGACTTGAAAGTGCAGCCATGCGACTTGGTAAATCTGTATAGCCAATAATGGTTACGCCATGGTGTACAATTTTTTCATTTGGGACCGTGAGGGAGCAGTTCCCGCCGCGCTCTGCTGCAAGGTCAACGATAACGGATCCTTCTCGCATACTTTCAACCATGCCGCTTGTGATTAACTTTGGTGCTTCGCGGCCAGGAATCAATGCAGTTGTAATGATGATGTCAACTTCAATTGCCTGTTCAGCGAACAATTTAAGTTCTGCTTTTAGGAAATCATCAGACATAGTTTTGGCGTACCCGCCGCCGCCTTCACCATCTTCGGTTGGGAAATCTAACTCAAGAAATTCTCCGCCAAGACTTTCTACTTGTTCGCGAACGGCTAGTCGTGTGTCGAAAGCTCGGACAATTGCACCGAGACCTTTCGCAGCGCCAACTGCAGCGAGCCCCGCAACGCCGCCGCCAATGATGAGAACTTTTGCAGGTGCAATTTTTCCAGCAGCAGTGATCTGACCTGTAAAAAAGTGTGGGAACGAATGCGCCGCTTCGACAACTGCTCTGTATCCCGCAACATTTGCCATCGAACTCAGCGCATCCATTTTTTGCGCGCGTGTAATTCTTGGAATACAGTCCATCGCAAGGACAGTTGCTTTTTTTGCACTGAGATGCTCAAGCAGTTCGCCATTTTTGTCAGGCCAGAAAAAAGAAATCAAGGTCCCGCTGCTTTTGAGGAGATCGGCTTCGTGTGGAAGTGGTTCACGAACTTTGACCACAATGTCGCTTCGACTCCAAAGTTCTGAAGCATCTGTGACTATCTCTGCGCCGACTTCTTCGTATTTAGGATTCCCGTAATCGGCATGGATGCCAGCGTCAGATTCAACGAGAACAGTGAATCCCATTTTTTTAAGAGCTTCCACGCCTCTTGGGACAAGGGCGACTCGTTTTTCATCAGGTTGTATTTCTTTTGGTACACCAATAATCATGATTACGTCTCCAATAGGTGAGAGCCCCGTATTCTACTTAAAACCAACCATCTTGGATAGACCAAGGGAAACAAGATGCAATGCGGACACCATAAGAAGATTTTACTTGACAAATGACCTGTTTCTGATCGGCAAAGTTGAACCTTGGTGGGGAATTCTTTGTTTCATTCGTATTGAGAATGCAAAGTAACACGTAGATTAATTTTGAGGATGCGTTTGCAAGACCACCATGTCATGGTAGTGCTCACTCCGATTCATGAGTTCGTCATGTGTTCCTGACTCGACGATTTTGCCTTTGTCGAGAACAAGTATTAAGTCGGCATCGCGGATCGTACTCAACCGATGTGCAATGACAAAACTTGTTCGATTCTTTAAGAGCGTAGAGAGACTTTGTTGAATCAGTCTTTCCGAATGTGTATCTAAGTTACTCGTTGCTTCATCTAAGATAAGTATGCGAGGATCGGCAAGCAGGGCTCTTGCAATTGCGATGCGCTGCCGTTGACCGCCACTGAGTTTTACGCCGCGTTCACCGATTTCAGTTTCGAAGCCATCTTTGAATTCAGAAATGAACTCGTATGCAGCAGCTTGCTTGGCGGCAGTTTCTATTTGTTCTTTAGTTGCGCCACGTTTGCCATAGGCAATGTTACTTGCGATTGTCCCTTCAAACAAAAAGATGTCTTGTTCGACAATGCCAAGTAGTGTGCGGTACGAGTGTAAATCAATATCTTGCAAGGGTGAACCATCAAGTTCAATTTGTCCGTCGCTTGCATTGTAAAAAGCTGCGACTAAATTGCACAAGGTCGTCTTTCCAGATCCACTTGGTCCTACAAGCGCAACGGTTTTTCCTGACGGCGCAGTAAAAGAGATGTTGTTGAGTACATCGATTTCACTCCCTGGATATTGAAATGAAACATTGTCGAATGTGATTTCGCCACGAGAAGAATCACGAGAAACAAAGATCCCACCTTTGTGTTCGTCTTGTTCTGTTGGTTCTTTGAAAAGATCGAGAATACGGTCAAGCGCTGCAAGTGAATTTTGTAATTGCGTGGCACTTTCAGCAAGCGTTGCAAGTGGCCCCATTAGCAACGCTAAATAGGTGAGAAACATGACCAAATCACCTGCAGTAATCGCTTGTGATTGCGTGATTGCTCCTGTTGCTAAGAGTTTGCTGTCGTTGAGTACTTGCCATCCCCCAAACCAAAGGAGTGCTCCTGTTGCAACTGGAACTAATACTGACCAAGCAATATCTATTCCGCGAGACCACCACCAAGCAAGGAGTTCCTTTCGGACAAGCAAATGATTAGATCGAATCCAACTGGTGGATTCAGTGCGCTGGCGTGAGAAACTTCGAACAACACGAGCGCCGCCAAATGATTCTGTCACCATTGCATCGCAGTATTGTCGAGTTCCACGTATAGATCGCCACATCGGGCGGATACGACTGATCCAAGTTCGGTGTGTAAAGAAAACAATGGGGAGAAGAATGATCGATCCTATAAGCATTCGCCAATCGACAAAAAGCAAAATGATGAGGATTCCAAAAAGTTGGATGATTGCACGCCACGGGTTATAACAAAGCCCAAAGACAAGTTCGCCTATTGCACCGGCATCTTCTCGAACAAGTGAAGCCGCTCCCCCCGATCGGAGTTGGTGGACTCTGTGCAGCGGTAGTGAAGATGCATGCATAAAAGCACTTCGACGGATAGCGACTTGGATACGCTTAGTAGTTTTTGTTGCAAGCCACCTTGCTCGCACGCTAAAACAAAGAGAAATGATTGCAAGAGTGACGGTTCCAATTGCGATCGCTGCGAGCAAAGTAATCTTGTCTGAAAGTGAAGGTATGTACGAAACAACTTTCTCTGGCAAGGGTTGATCACCAAGAATGTTGTCGAAGACAATTTTCGTTGCTGCGGGGGGTATCAATCCAATTGTTGAGCCGATGGTAAGGAAACCAAGAGACCAAAAGATATCCTTTTTTGCTCTGCCAATCATTGCGAAGAAGGCTTTTAACAATTCTAAAAATGATCTTGTGCGTTCAGTAGCTGTCCGACCGGTGCTTATTGATGCGTAGTCACCTGATTTGACAGATTCTCCAAGTTGGGTTTTAAATCGATCAAATCTTTGCTTGCTTGAATGTGGTTTCTTGACCATAAAAAGGTCATTCTAACCTATCAACGAACATTCCCGTACCCGCTGATTTAATTGACTCCGAGTGAATTAAATGCAGATTAATTTAATTCACTCGGAGTCAATTAAATTTCGATTTAATTGACTCGGAGTGAATTTATCTTATTTGTTTACAATGCTTTACAGATCTAGCATCGGATTAATTAATTGACTCGGAGTCAATTAAAATGCAATTAAATCGCTATACTCTATGTATGGATGTAGAAAAAGCTGAAGGGTATGTTGCAGAAATTGATGTCACGAAGTCAGGCAACGGGAAGAAATTACTTGGTGGGTGTGGTTGTGGATGCCTGCTCATTATTCTCGTTCTCGGCGGTTTAGGCTATTGGGCCTATAACTCCATGACAGCCTATGTTCGAGACTTCGAAGACCAGGGGTATGCAAGAGTGGATGGTCAGCAAATTACAATTGCACAAAATGAAATTGTTGAAGGTCCGGTTGTATATTTTGGCCAACAGATCACAATTCACGGTACGATCAATGGAGATGTTGCAGCAATGTGCCAACAATTAACCATTGAAGGGACAATTAATGGCAACGTGGATGTATTTGCCCAAATGGTTGAAATTTTAGAAACCGGTGTTATTACTGGAAACTTTCACGCAGAAGGCGTTCAATTACTTCAAAACAATGGCGATATTCGCGGTGAAATTACAGGCGAGTACCAACTCGTTAAAAACTCCCAACAAACTGAACCCGCATTGAAAACAGAGCCTGCAACTGAATAACTCATAATGCTGATTGCAGCACAGTCTCAAAATTACCAGTAATGGCACCATTGGTCGTCACGACATCACAGCCACAAGCTCTTGCTTCTTCTAACAGTTCCGTTGCAACATGACCGCAAAATGCAATGATTGGAGAACTCGTAGCTTTCTTGATCGAAGCAACGGTAGAAGGAATATCGAGATCTTCTTTTCCTAAATCAACAAGAACCGCAACGGGATTGCACGCTTCGATTTTTTTCACTGCCCCAGCGGGACCGATCGAACCGTTGTATTTGTAACCGGATGCTTCACAAAGACCCTTGAGTTTTGCACCAAAAAACAATGAGGCAATCGCAACTATATTTTTTTCACATGACATTAAGTAACTCCTTCACTGCTTTTTCAATATCTTGTATACCCCGATTCAGTTTAACGCCTAAATCTTCCGTCACATACTCAGTTTCAAATGTATTGATCGGAGCAGGTGGACTGCTTGTATCAATGTTGATATCAATTCCGAGAGCTTTTGCTGCAAAGGTTGCCCAATCTGCCCACCTTGCGTAACAATTGACAAGGTTATAGACTCGAGGTGACGACTTGGGATTTCCAATGCATGCAATTGTCGCTGCAGCAACATCTTCAACATTAACGAACTTGCCACCGCCAAGTTTGTTGTAGGGTTTTCCTTCCTTTAACGATTGGATCATGGGGTAACCAAATGTACGTTCAATATTGGGGTCAATTCCATACACAGCAGTGGGTCGTAATGCAGTCACAAGTTGACCATGGCTCGCGTTTGCTCCCCACATGTGCGCTTCAACTGCGGCTTTGCATGCGCCATAATTTGAACCGGGTCTTGTTGGATGTGACTCATCAATCTGGCCATTCCAATTCGGATGCATGTGATGATGTACAGAAATACTGCTCATATAAATGAAGTGACGATCCCGGCTTTTTTCTAACAATTTAATCGAACCATGTAAATTCGTTTTCAAATGTTGATCAAGATCACCGCTTTTACACGCGCTCCAATCGAAACTATTATGGATAACAATATCTGCGTCTTGCAGTAAACAATCGATTGCTTCATCGTCATCGTGCGTTCCAACTACAAAATTTTGAACATATTTTTCAATGTGATTTCGCTTGCTCGTGTTGCGAACTAATGCCGAAACGGTATGTCCAGCATTGAACGCGTGCCTAGTAATGACACTGCCAATAAATCCTGATGCGCCAGTCAGTGCAATATGCATTTGTGTTTCCTAATCTGAAATTGGAATTGTAAAGATGGGGCCGCTGTTGTTCGGTCGAACTTTGTGCGAGCGCTTTGTTGCATTCGAACCTGCCAGATCTGGCGATGTGAGGCAAGCAGGTTTGCGTCTGATGGTGAGGATGAAGGTAGCAGTTGCCAAAACTGTGAGCGTTTTCATAGTGAATTACATGATATACGCGGGTTTCAATCGCTGCCACATCGCCATAGAATACGATTCTACTATGCCAGATAAAACAACTATGATTGACATGCCAGTTTTTCCAGAAGTGGAGATGAACCTTGTAACCCCAAAAGCACCTGTGACGGGCACAGTTGTGAAATCGGAAGTCTGTCTGAAGGGTGGTCGTAAATCGGCGAGCTTTGTACGGCACGTTGAAATTGACATTAGCGGCACCCCGCTTGAAGGTAAATGCAGGGCGGGGCAGTCGTTTGGCGTTGTCGCTCCCGGTGTCGATGAAAAAGGAAAGCCGCATAAAGTTCGACTCTATTCACTCGCGAGTCCAACGTGGGGTGAAGACGGCGAGGGTAAAATCATTTCGACGACTCCAAAACGAGTCATCGATGAATACACTCCGCAAAAAGATGGCGATGATGAAAACCGCCACGACTTGTTTTTAGGTGTATGTAGTAATTACATTTGCGATCTCAAAGTTGGCGACAAGGTAAAAGTAACGGGTCCAAGTGGAAAACGATTCTTGTTACCAACTGACCACAATAAGCATGATTATATTTTCATGGCAACGGGTACAGGGATCGCGCCGTTTCGCTCGATGTGCAAGGACCTATTCGAAAATCCTCAAGGTCCAACCACAAGTCAAGTCCATGTTGTGATGGGGACTCCCTACACAACAGATTTGTTATACGACGAATTTTTTGTTGCACTCGAAAAAGAACACGACAATTTTCATTATCACACTGCCGTAAGCCGCGAAAAACAAGCAGATGGCTCTCGTGGTTTGTACGTTGGGCAACTGATTGATAAAAAATATGATGAAGTCTTTGGCAAAATTCTTTCAAGTGATCGCGGACTTATGTACATGTGCGGTCTTGTAGGTATGCAGTTTGGCATCTATCAATTGTTTGCAGAGCGTGGTATCACCGATTCGTACATGACGATCAAAGATGAACTCAAAGATGTTGCATATTCAGAGTGGGATCGTGAACAAATGCTCCGGTACATAAAACCAACCCATCGATTGATGGTTGAAGTTTACTAGGAAATCTATGAAAAAGATTCTAATCATTATGACATGTGCTGCAGTTACATCAATTGTCGTGACACTTCTCGTAAAAAGTTTAGGTGTAGGAAGTCCAGCAATCATTGGCGGTGGTGTTGGTGGTGCAGTTGCAGGAGTTCTTGCAGCTTCTCTAAACCAAAAAAATAAAATTGAGTTAGAATGAGCCTATGGCAAAAATTTCTGTACCAGACGAACAGCACCAGTGGAATGAAAACCATGACTTTAACGCATCTGTTGCGTCGCTTGCACACTGGTCATT
The DNA here is from genome assembly GCA_014381305.1 of Planctomycetota bacterium. Taxonomy (GTDB): domain Bacteria; phylum Planctomycetota; class Phycisphaerae; order Phycisphaerales; family SM1A02. Next base: position 402 of record JACNLW010000061.1, on the reverse strand, counting down.
TCTGATTGGATTTGTTGTGCCATTCGCTTCGTTAATCATTCCACTTGTGTTATACAACACGACAGGAAAAGATGATCCATTTGTCAAAGCAAATGCAAAAGAAGCATTAAACCTCTTTTTGTTTTCTGTCATTATGGGAATTGTGTTTGGTTTACTTATTCTTGTATTGATTGGAATCCCGCTTCTCATTTTGCTTGGACTCTACATGATTGTCTTTCAAATCATCGCTGCAATTCAAACAATGAGCGCAAAGCAGGGCGATCCTGTGTATACATACCCATCGATTTTTCGTTTGATTCAGTGATTTTCGATCCCGTGTTGATTGCATCTTTTTGGGTGATGATGACTCTGCTTTCAAAAATCACTGACACCATACTGTCAGGGTGACGAGAGATTGCAGAT